>NZ_CP049250.1:623333-935000 GCF_011046895.1 Rhizobium rhizoryzae
GCATCAATCTTGAGGATATCAAGGCGCCGGAATGCTTCATCATCGAGAGCCGACTGCGCGAACTCATGGATATTCCGGTTTTCCACGACGATCAGCACGGCACGGCCATCATCGCCGCCGCTGGCCTGATCAACGCGCTGGAACTGACAGGGCGCGACCTGAAGAACACGAAGCTTGTCTGCAACGGCGCGGGTGCAGCGGCAATCGCCTGTATCGAACTCATCAAATCCATGGGCTTCAATCCGGAGAACATTATTCTCTGCGATACCAAGGGGGTGATCTATCAGGGTCGCACCGAGGGCATGAACCAATGGAAGAGTGCGCATGCGGTGAAAACCGACCGGCGCACGCTGGAAGAAGCCATGAAAGGCGCAGACGTCGTCTTCGGTCTGTCCCAGAAGGGTGCCTTCACCGAAGAAATGATCCGTTCCATGGCGGAGCGGCCCATCATTTTCGCCATGGCAAACCCGGATCCGGAAATCACGCCGGAAGAGGTGGCGCGTATTCGCGACGACGCCATTATGGCGACGGGGCGTTCCGATTATCCGAACCAGGTCAACAACGTCCTCGGCTTCCCTTACATCTTCCGCGGTGCGCTGGATGTTCGCGCCCGCCAGATCAATGATGCGATGAAGATCGCGGCGGCGGAAGCGCTTGCAAACCTTGCCCGCGAAGACGTGCCGGACGACGTTGCCGCCGCCTATCAGGGCATTCGTCCGCGCTTCGGGCCGCAATACATCATTCCGGTTCCCTTCGATCCGCGCCTCATCTCGGCCATTCCGGTGGCCGTTGCCAAGGCAGCAATCGAGAGCGGTGCCGCACGGCGCGTGATCGAGGATCTCGATGCCTATGGCCGCGAGCTTTCGGCCCGCCGCGACCCGATTGCCGCGACGACCCAGAACATCTACGCGCAGGTGCGTCGCAGCCCCAAACGGGTTGTCTTCGCGGAAGCGGAAGAAGAACAGGTCATGCGTGCCGCCGTCTCCTTCATCAATCAGGGCCTCGGCACCGCAATTCTGCTGGGCCGCGACGATGTGATCCGGTCGACGGCGGAGCGGGCCGGCATTGAGCTTGACCGCCCCGGTATCGAAATCGTCAACGCTCGTATCTCCAACCGCGTGGAAGCCTATATCGATTACCTCTACGCCCGCCTTCAGCGCGAAGGCTATCTGCAGCGTGATGTTCAGCGCCTGATCCACAACGACCGCAACCACTTCGCAGCCTGCATGGTGGCGCTCGGTGATGCGGATGCGATGGTGACGGGAACGACGCGAAACTACGCGACGGCCCTTTCCGATGTTCGGCGCTGCATCGATCCGAAGCCGGGTCATAAGGTGATTGGCGTGTCGATCGTGGTCTCGCGCGGACGAACAGTGTTCGTGGCCGACACCGCTGTTCACGACATGCCAAGCGCACAGGATCTCGCGGATATTGCCTGCGAGGCCGCTCGTCTGGCACGGCGCATGGGTTACGAGCCACGCGTAGCCATGCTTGCCTATTCCACCTTCGGACAGCCACGCGGAGAACGCTCCGAGCGTGTGCGCGAAGCTGTTGCGATCCTTGATCAGCGGCGTGTCAATTTCGAGTATGATGGCGAGATGGCTGCGGATGTTGCACTGAACGCGGCCCGCATGGAGCAATATCCGTTCAACCGGCTATCCGGCACCGCTAACGTTCTGGTCATGCCAGCCATTCATTCGGCATCCATATCCACACGCATGCTGGAGGAACTGGGCGGCTCGACGCTGATTGGTCCGTTGCTGGTCGGTCTCGATAAATCGGTGCAGATTACGTCCATGGGGGCAAAGGATGCCGACATCGTCAACATGGCAGCCATCGCGGCTTATAACGCGGGAAGCTGATAGAATAAGCCCGGCGGAGTTGCTCCCGCCGGGCTTTTTACCTCAAATGGAGATGGTTCAGCCGCCGAAGCGGCCAGCGTCAGCGCCATAGTAATTGATATAGCGGCCGGAGATCGATTCGATCGGCAGTACGATCAGCACATCCGTCGTGTTGAAGGCCTGATCGACAACAGCGCCATTGCCGACCATGGCACCCAATCTCAGATAGCCCTTGATCAAGGGCGGCATGGACATCAGCGCATGCTTGGCGTTGATCGCTTCCTGCGGCATCAAATCCATGGTGTTGAACAGTTCTTCACGGGCAGACACTGCCCACTCACCTTTGGCGCCAACAGAATGATGCAGAAATGACAGGGCCAATGCATGGCTTTCCGGGCTGGTGCCGGGGAAGGATGCGCAGCCGAACATCGCATGGATGCCGTGTCGCAGAGCGTAGGCCCAATTGCCCTGCCAAAGAAGTTCCACTGTACGCTTGGTGCGGTAATGCGGCAAAACGCAAGAGCGACCAAGTTCCATGAATTGCTTGCTCGGGTGACGTGCGAGAAGCGGGGCGATCTCATATTCGCTCGCGGAATAGAACCCGCCATTGGCAAGGGCTACCTCCTGCCGCAGAAGGCGGTACGTGCCAACGATCTGCTCCTCCGGCTCGCCGGTCAGGGCCGTATCGACGACGAGAAGATGGTCGCAAAAATCGTCGTAGATATCGAAATCACGCTTGAGATCCATTGCTTCCGGAGAAAGGGTTGCGCCCATTTCCTCGACGAAGACCCTGTAGCGGATAGATTGTGCCGCCTGGATTTCCTGAGAATTCCGCGCAAGTCGTGTTTCCATGCTCCCAATGCGGCCAAACACATCGGCAGGCAACAGCGATGCTGCAGGCTTCATAACCGTTGCAGGTGCGACTTCACGATTGAGCAGATCGATACTCATATTTCCCCGTTCCAGCAGCTGGAGCAAATCCCGAACTCCATAAAGCACCCTTCTGCGACAGGAAAGTGACATCACTAATTGTAGATATGATGAAGCATCTACACCAGAGAGTGGCATTGACTGTTGGCAATTTCAGGTCGGCTTGCGTCCGGTACGTCGCAGTACGGTATCGATTTCCGCGAGCAGTCGCCGCGGGTCTATCGGCTTTTGCAAAACACAACTTGCGCCACTCGCGATCACGCGCTCACGGATCAGTGGATCCGTCTCGCCAGAAAGCACGAGAACAGGCGCGTATTCGCCATTGGATAATGCTCGTTTCCTGATGAGGGGCAGAACATCGGCAAGATCCCCACCCGGCATATGCAGATCGGAGATAATGAGGTCGGTATGCCTGTCCGCAAGAGCGGCCTGCCGCAGACCTTCCAGATCTGTGACATGGTGAACGGTGCAGCCTGCCTTGCGCAGGATTGCCCCTACCATCATCGCGGACACCGGGTCATCCTCCGCCAGCAGCACGGAAAGTCCGGTCTCCAAACGCTTGCCTTCTGCAGATGGCACCACTTCAGCGGTCATCCGTCCGGCCATGCCGCCAAGGCGGCCGCGAAGGACATCGACCAGCGACTGCTCGCGCAACGGACGGATAAGCCAGGCATCGTAAGCATCCCAGCGCTGGCTACTGCGTTCCTCCGGACTAACGAGAAGGATACGCCGGATTTTCTGGGCAACGGGGCCGAGCAGATCAACACCCGGCACGCGATGATCGACGATCATATCGGTAAAGGCGAGGTTCTTGCGCGTGAGATTGGCGATTGCCCATTCTGCCTCTTCAGCAGATGCCGCATGTCGGCACCGACCACCAAGCGTCTCTATGGTCGAAATGATTGCCTGAGCTGCTGGGCCGTCCGGCGCCAGAAGTAGCACGTGCGATGACCGAAGCAGCAACATACGATCATTGCCACCAGAATTCATGTCCGCCGAAATGGCGGGTAGCTCGATCGTGAACGTGGTGCCGACGCCCTCTTCGCTCTCAACCGACAACCGGCCGCCGAATTCGCGCAGAATTCGCGATGAGATGGACAGGCCGAGACCGGTGCCGCCGCTTCGCTCGGCTGCGGTTCCCACCTGCTCGAATTCCTCAAAAATTCTCTCGCGTGCTTCGGCAGACATGCCGGGGCCAGTGTCTGCTACAGTGATGACCATTGCACGGCCATTCAGGCGGACACGGACGAGAACGCCGCCGAACTTCGTGAACTTGACCGCGTTACCGATGACATTGAACAGGACCTGCCGCAGACGCGCCGGATCAAAATCCATGAGATTCGGCACATCGAAGGCGACGGTTGCGCCCAGCTCAATACCTTTCTGATGCGCGCGTGGGGCAAGCATCTCGACAACGCTTTCCAGAAGCTGCCGGATATTTTCAGCTCGGCTGTTCAAACGAAACCGACCGGCCTCTATCGTGGAAAAGTCGAGAAGATCGTCCACCAGTTGCGCAAGGGCAGAACCGGCCTGGGAAATGCCAGCGATATAGTTTCTCTGTTCCGGAGTGAGCCCCGTCTGCTGGAGCAGATGGCTCATACCGAGAATGCCATTCAGGGGCGTGCGCAATTCGTGAACAACAGTCGCCAGTTGCCGATTTTTTGCACGGCTCGCTTCTTCGGCATGAAGACGCGCCTCTTCGCGGGCGTGTTCAAGGCGGCGGTCTTCCGTCACATCCCGCGCAGTTCCGAACACAAGATATTCCCCGCTGACGGAATCGCGGACAAGCACATCCTGCCAGCTTAAAACACGCACTTCGTGCTGTATGGATATCTCGATGTCGCGCGGGGAGGTCAGAGGCTGATTGGACAGTGGCAGACCCAGATCTTCAAGCGTACGATCTTCCGGCGCTTCGGTGCCGAGGACCTTCAGGAACGTCCTGTTCGTTGCAAGCACCACACCGTCGATACTTCGGACGACAGCCAGCGAGGACAGAAGCTCCTGGCTTTCCAAGAAGGCGCGCGGACCGGCGTCTACGAAATCATGATCGCTCGGTTGCCCAACCTGCAGAAACAGGCCATCCTCCCCGGCCGGCTTTGCCCGACTGAAGGTCGATCGCAGTCTCTCATGAAGGTCGGCGAGGTTGCGCATTGGCGGCACCTTATCACGCGATTACTTCCGATAGATTTACGATTACGAGGCTCGAACCGCTCAATTCGCCTTTTTGCGACTATGCAAAAGCTCGTCCAGGATCACGCAACCGGCCCCTACTGTAATGAAGCTGTCTGCGAGATTGAAGACCGCAAATGACCATGTTTCGGTATAGAACAGAATATAGTCGATGACATGGCCGTAAATGAAACGATCCAGAATGTTCCCGATTGCGCCGGCAATGATCAAGGCAAAGCCGGTATGGGCGAAAAATCGATCACTTGGTGTTCGCCGCCAAAGCCAGATCACGAAAGCGACGATGCAAAGCCGCATGGTGACGATGAACCACCCATCGAGATGATCCAGCATCGAGAACGCCACACCCAGATTGTAGGTGCGATAGAGAGCCAGATAAGGAATGACGTGCACGGCCTGCTGCAAGGGCAGATAGGCTTCAACGGCCACCTTTATGATCTGGTCTGTCAGGACTGCAAGAACGATGAAGGCAAAGATCGGTGCCGGACGCGAGAAAAGGGTTGGCTTCAGGTCCGCTACGGTCATCGTGCCTCCAGGCTCAGAAAGTTTCGGCGCGCTTCGTACAGCATGACCGCTGTCGCAACGGCAAGATTGAGACTGTCGGCTCGTCCAGCCTGCGGTATCCGCGCCAGCCGGTCTGCTGCCTTAGCCAACTGTTCCGGAAGACCGCTCTGCTCGTTCCCCATCAACAGAATTGTCGGCTTTTTCGCATAATCGATGGTGCGGTAGTCGACAGAGCCTGCCAGGTGAGTGGCCACGATCTGACCACCTGACTGTTTCGCCCAGCCCACGAACTCGTCCGCACTTGCGCGATAGACCGGCATTGCAAAGACAGACCCCATCGTGGCACGGACCGTTTCCAGCGAGAAGGGATCCGTGCAGTCACCGACGAGGATTACGCCAGATGCACCGGCCGCATCGGCGGTGCGAATGATGGTCCCCAGATTGCCAGGATCGCGGACACGATCAAGCGCAACAAAGGTCTGCCCTTTTTCAAGCGAAAGATGACCAAGGTTTTTCCACTGCTGCTCGAAGACGCCAACGACCATTTGCGGATTGTCGCGTCGCGTAATGCTGGACAGAACTTTCTCGCTGACCTCCAGAACCAGACCGCCGCGCGCAACTGTTCTGGCTGCGACCTGTTCGACCAGCGGTTTTCCCTTCGCAGCCTTCGCATAAACCAGGGTGCGGATTTCCCATCCCAGCTCGACCGCATCAATGATCAGCTTGAGGCCTTCAGCAAGGAAAGTCCCGCTTTCTTCGCGCTCCTTTTTGGAGGTCAGTCCCTTGATATCCTTGACAATCGGGTTGGTCAGGCTGGTGACTTCCTTGACCTGACCGACACGCCGCGCGCCGGGCTTACGATATTCATCACTCATTGACGCACCCACCGGCTAAACAAGGACGTAGACAAGGCCCGGGCCGGTTCTCGTCCATCGAGACCCGCCTCGCGAATGACAAGCTCGCCTGATTCCACCGCGCCGCCTGCGCCGCGCATCGTTTCGCGCATCAATTCATGGATGGAATAGAAACTGGCGCGGATCGAATAGGCGGTCAGCACAAGTCCGATTGCCTTTGGCGACAGGATTTCGCGGCAGACATCCAGCATCAGCGGCAGTTGCTCGAACAGGTGAAAGACCTCGCCATTGGGACCACGGCCAAATTTCGGCGGGTCGGCGAGGATGATGTCATATTGATTACCGCGACGCTCCTCACGAAGAATGAACTTCATGGCATCCTCGCAGATCCAGCGTATCGGCGCACGTTCCAGCCGGGCAAGCGCCTGGTTTTCCCGCGCCCATCCGATGGCCTTCTTCGAGGCATCGACATGCGTGACTTCGGCACCAGCAGCGGCGGCAACCAGAGAAGCGACACCCGTATAACCGAAAAGGTTCAAGACCTTGATGGGGCGATCGGCCTTCTCCGCCTGCTCCTTGACCCAGGACCAGTGAACGATCTGTTCCGGAAAGACTCCTACGTGACGGAAGGAGGTGAAGCGACCAAGGAAATCGACATCCAGGAGAGACATAGGCCATGTTTCACCAAGGGCCGCCTTTGGAAATCGCCAGCGTCCCATGCCGTCTTCATCAGTGTCCCCGGTAAAGATGGCATCGACATTCTCCCACACGCTCTCGGAAAGGCCAGGCTGCCAAAGCGCCTGCGCTTCCGGTCGAACGATCCGGTAAGGGCCATATTGTTCCAGCTTGAGGCCCGCTCCACTATCGATCAGATAAAAATCCCCTGCCCCGGTCGATTCCAGAATGACTGGCACGCGCTCCCGCGGCAATTCGCCTTTGCGCTTGATGAGCGGGCGCGTTTCGGCCACCGGAACGGCAACACCTTCTGGTTTCGCATTGTCCCGCGGAGGCTTGCGTTGCGGATGATCAGCCCTCGCCGACTTCGGCGCCTGCGATCCTGCGGCCGCAGGCTTCCCGCCCGGGCTTCGCTTTTGCCCGCGATCTTGTGTATTTTTTTGCGTGGACCGATCCGGCCGCTGCGGTTTCTTGTTCAAGAGAGGTCTTCCGCTGTGATCAAACTGTTTCCGCAGCAAATAGCATCGGCATTGCTCTTGGCAAAGCGCTTTCCCTTCTGCGACAAAGCAAGCTAATATGAGTTTGTCGAATGCTGGCTTGGGAGGGTCGGATGGAGATCAGTGGAGAAGAACGTATTGCCGCACCGCGTGACGTTGTGTGGGCTGCTCTCAACAATCCGGATATTCTCCGCCAGTGTATTCCCGGCTGCCAAACCCTGGAGCAAAAATCACCAACCGAACTGGCGGCGACGGTGAAACTGAAGATTGGCCCTGTTTCCGCCAGCTTCAACGGCGAGGTCACGCTATCCGACATCAACGCGCCCGAGAGCTATCGTATTTCCGGTGAAGGCAAAGGTGGAATCGCCGGGTTTGCCAAAGGCCATGCCGATGTTGTGCTGGAAGAGGACGGTGCGGATACGATCCTTCGCTACAAGGCAGATGCACAGGTCGGCGGCAAGCTTGCTCAACTGGGATCGCGCCTGATCGGGTCGACATCCCAGAAACTGGCGCAGCAATTCTTTGCAGACTTCAACGCGGTGTTGACGACACCTGCGGAAACCAGTCTGTAACTGCTTACATTCTGGAGCCCGGCAAAGCGACAGCGTTTGTTGAAGGTTTCGCAGGTGCAGAACCTGTCTGCTTTTCTCTAGCAATAGCTGCTCGCGCCTCCAGCCGGGCCTGCTTGCGGTACTTGCCTTGTGCAAACCATGTACCGACAGCGCCGATCAACATGCCTACCAGCAAAGCCAGAAAGAGCATGAGAAAGAGCGGACCGGTCACGGAGAGAACCGTATCGGAAGGCTGAAATGGGTTCAGCGCCAGCCTTACCGGCTCGCGATTGGCGACGCAGAGCACGATCAGCATGATGGCCAGCGGCACAAAAATCACGAAGCTGACGATCTTGCGGACTCGGTTCATGACATGCTCCCGATAACGTGCCTGGACTCAGGGCTGTTGCCTGATGACGTGAATTCACACCCTGCTCGAGGGGGTTGAGACGGTTCGAACTCTACCGGCTCTTCACGACCAGAGATTAGTGTTCAAAAGGTTGGTTTCAAGACAGGCCAACCCTGACAGGGGCAACTCAGTCTTCGTCTTCTTCGTCCACCAGATCAGGATTCAGGCGTTCGCGCAGCTCTTTGCCAGTCTTGAAAAACGGCACCCATTTTTCTTCTACGAAAACCGTATCGCCGGTGCGGGGGTTGCGTCCGGAGCGAGCCGGACGATTCTTGACGGAGAATGCACCAAAGCCGCGAAGCTCGACGCGGTTTCCGGCGGCAAGTGCGTCGGTGATTTCATCCAGAACGGCATTGACGATATTCTCGACATCACGGTGGTAGAGATGCGGATTGCGGGCCGCAACAATCTGCACCAGTTCGGATTTAATCACGACTTCCCCCTGAAATATTCTGAATTTTCAATCCTTACCAACCTGCCAAACGGAAACAAGACCGTCAAGGAACAACTTGGATCCGAGAAGGCCTTGGGCTTTTGATAGATCCGGGTCGAAGCCCAGGGCTGCGGCGATATAGGGCACAAAAGCACCGAGCCCCAGATAACCGGCCTCCTTGCGCTCTTTCCATTCGATGATCGGCAGATCCTTGGAGACGCCACGCGTGGCGAGGTAGGCACGAATTTCCGGGGTGCCGCCAAGCGTATCGACGAGCTTTACTTTCAAGGCCTGCCGCCCTGTGAAGATGGCACCGTTGGCGAGCTTGAGAACTTCCTCCCTTGGAAGCTTGCGTCGGTCTGCCACCAGATCCACGAACCAGTCATAGCTATCCATGATCATGCTTCTGATCATCGCCTTTGCCTCCTCCGGCGGAGCGTGGAATGGCGATGGCTCAGCCTTCATGGGAGCAGACTTGATCTCTTCAAGAGACACACCAAGCTTTTCGAGAAGATTCTGGATCTGCGGATACTGGAAGATGACACCGATCGAACCGGTAATGGAGCTCTCGCCCGCGACGATGGTATCGCCTGCGGACGCGATCATGTAGCCCGCCGAGGCGGCCAGGGTACGAACGTCGGAAACAACCGGCTTTTCGGCCGCGACGGCACGAATGGCCTTGAAGATCCGTTCACCGCCGAAAGTGGTGCCGCCAGGTGAAGAGATTGACACAACCAGGGCCTTGACCTGGGCGTTCTTGCGGATCGTTTCGAGCCTTTCGATCAGTTCGTCATCATCGGTGATCATACCGTCGATCTCGACCCGCGCCACATGCGGCCGTGCCGATCCCTCTCCGCCAACAACGCTGTAGAGCGAGAAACCGATAGCTACCAGCAGCAAAGCCGCAGCGATCCGCCAGAAAGTAAGCTTGCGTCGAAGTTGACGACGGTCCGCGATCGCCGACTGATCCATTAGAGTTCCCTTCATTAAGGCGTCTGTAGATGACTTATTTGCCATCCTCGCCGGAATAAGATTCTTCAATACACGAATTTGTGTCGAACGTTATTGTTTCTTGATGGATAAAAGCCATATTGGGAGACGATGTGGTGGGTCCGACGGTACGTCAGAGTACGACCTCCGACTGACACGGTATCAAAAGGTTTCCATGCTGCAAAAGCTTGCATCAAATCCCGAAGCTCCCCGTAACGACGGAGCAGCCACTGGCGCCTACCAGGCTGCCTTGGCCCATTCGCGTCGCGTGAAGCGGCTGCGTGTCCTGCTGCCGGTTGCTGCGCTGGCGATTTCCGCCCTCTTCATTGGAATCACGTTCATCCGGTCCTACCTGCCGGAGAATCTCACCGTTCAGAGCGCGCGCATCGAAAACGGCAAGATCGTCATGGAAAGCCCCGCGATCGCCGGTCGTAACGAAAGGGGCATCAGCTATTCCTTGACCGCCACCAGAGCGCTTCAGGATGTGACCGACCCGAACATGTTGTCACTGGAGAACGTGAAGGCGGCAATGCCGATGAGCGGCGACGTTATCGCGCGCGTTGTTGCGACCGCTGGCGTCTTCGATCGCTCGGCCGATCGGATGAATATGACGGCTCCCTTCGAGGTGAACCTCAGCAACGGCATCACTGCGAATTTCCAATCAGCGCGGCTGGATATTCCCGGCGGCTTCATGGAATCGACCGACCCGGTCAATATCAAAACAAACGACGCCGCCATTGTTGCGAAGTCGATGAAGATATCGGATAACGGCAAGACAATCACGTTCACGGGGCAGGTCCAGGTTAACCTGACGGGCTCCGCTCTCAAGCAACAAGACAACCAGAGCCCGGCCCAATGACACCTTGCCGTTCATCTTCTCTTCGTCTTACCTCCTGGCTGATCGCTGGCATCGCGCTTGCGGGCCTGACCGGCACTGCTTCAGCGCAGTCCACCTCCAAGCAGATGGACGGCATGAAGCTGTCCAATGACAAGCCGATCCAGATCCAGAGTGATCAGCTTGAAATCAAGGACAATGAGAAGAAGGCCTATTTCACCGGCAATGTCGAAGTCGTGCAGGGCACGACGACGATGAAGGCCATGAAAATGGTCGTCCAGTACAAAGGTGATCCTGCGGGCGGCTCTTCGGGTGGCTCAGGCGCCGCATCCGGCAAGCAGGATATCGACAAGATCTTTATCGACGGAAAAGTTGTACTGAACTCCGGCCAGCAGACGGCAACCGGCGATCAGGGCGAGTACGACATGGCTTCACAAATGCTGACCCTTACGGGCAAGCAGGTTGTGCTGACGGACGGCCCGAACGTGTTGACCGGGTGCAAGCTCGTGGTGCGCGTCGATTCCGGTGAGGCCAAGCTCGATAACTGTGGCAAGCGGATCCAGATCCTTCTCGATCCCAAATCCAAGCCGCAACAGTAAGGCGCACCCCTACTCCATGTCTCTCTTCTCCCGCTCCAAGGCGCCTGCGTCCGAGGGTTTTGACCCGAAGGACAAGGTTCGCTACGAAGGCACGCTGATCGCGCATAGCCTGTCGAAGACCTATGACACGCGACGTGTCGTGAACGGCGTTTCACTGATTGTACGACGTGGTGAGGCGGTCGGGCTTCTTGGTCCGAATGGGGCGGGCAAGACGACCTGCTTCTACATGATCACCGGGCTCGTCGGCGTCGACGAGGGCATGATCGCCATCAACGGCAATGATGTCACCCGCATGCCAATGTATCGCCGGGCTCGCTTGGGCGTTGGCTACCTGCCGCAGGAAGCATCGATCTTTCGCGGATTGACAGTCGAAGAAAACATCCGCGCCGTGCTTGAAGTGCACGAGCGCGACCGGCAGAAGCGCGAGCGCAAGCTCGACGAACTGCTGGAGGAATTCCACATCAGCCGATTGCGGAAGGCTCCGGCTGTGGCACTCTCTGGTGGCGAGAGACGGCGCCTTGAAATTGCCCGTGCACTGGCAACAGACCCGGCTTTCATGCTGCTGGACGAACCGTTTGCCGGCGTTGATCCGATTTCCGTGTCCGATATCCAGAATCTTGTGCGGCACCTGACGGCGCGTGGTATCGGCGTTTTGATCACGGACCACAATGTCCGTGAAACGCTCGGTCTCATCGACCGGGCCTACATTATCCATGCCGGTGAAGTTTTGACGCATGGACGGGCGGACGATATCGTCAACAATGCGGATGTTCGACGCCTTTATCTTGGCGACAAATTCCATCTCTGACAGCAAGCTGACGAGAATCTTTACCTCAAGCCTCGTCCATGCTTGACCAAACCTCCTAAAAAAGCAATTTTTGGGCCAGTTGGTCTCATCGTCTCCCAATTTCCATGCAATTGGGTGATCGGAGAGGTTTTGTAGGGAGTTCAGCGTCCGTTATGGCTTTATCTACCAGCCTGTTGCTGCGCCAAGCTCAATCTCTGGTCATGACACCGCAACTGATGCAGTCCATCCAGCTGCTTCAGATGACACACCTTGAGCTCAACCATTTCATTGCGCAGGAAGTCGAAAAGAATCCCCTGCTCGAATTCTCTCCATCTGATGGAGAAGCAAGCAATGACAGCTTCGAGAGTTTCGAGGCACCAGAGACAAGTGCCAACGAAGATAGCGGGCACTCCACCTCCAGCGATGGAGATGGGGACTGGTTCGATTCCGGTTCGAACGATCATGGACAGCTCAACGAGCGCCTCGACGCGAATTTCGAAAATGTATTTCCTGATGATGTAGCCGAGCGTCGGCCGGATGCACCTGAACTGATGGGGCAATGGAAGTCCATGCCCGGCGGTGAGGCTGGCGAGGGATATGATCTGGAGGATTTTGTTGCAGGCACTGTTTCCCTGCGAGACCATCTCTCCCAGCAAATCCCCTTTCTGCTGCATCAGGAAAGAGACCGGCTCATCGCGCAGCACTTGACAGACCTTCTCGATGAGAATGGCTATCTGCAGGGCGATACGTCAGAGGTCGCAGAGCGCCTTGGCACGACGCCAGCGCAGGTCGATGCCATCCTGAAGTCCTTGCAATTCCTCGATCCACCGGGAGTTTATGCACGCTCGCTCACCGAATGTCTCTCCATCCAGCTGGCTCAGAAGGATCGGCTGGATCCGGCTATGCAGGCACTTCTGGGAAATCTTGAACTTCTGGCCAAGCGGGATTTTGCGTCGCTCCGGCGCATCTGCGGGGTGGATGACGAGGATCTCATCGACATGCTGGCAGAGATCCGCGCGCTCAACCCGCGTCCGGGAAGCAGCTTCGAAAATGGCGGCTACGAGGCTATCCTCCCTGATGTGGTGGTGCGTGCCGGGACTGACGGAAGCTGGCTTGTCGAACTGAACCCAGATACTTTGCCGAGGGTGCTCGTCAACCAGACCTATTTTCAGTCGATTTCCAAGAAGGCGTCCAGACCGGGTGAGGACGCGAATTTCCTGTCCGAATGCCTTCAGAATGCAAACTGGCTCACACGCAGCCTGGACCAGCGCGCCAAGACGATCATGAAAGTGGCCTCCGAAATCGTCCGTCAGCAGGACGCATTCTTGCTCCACGGGGTCGATCATCTTCGTCCGCTGAACCTGAAGACCGTGGCCGAAGCCATCAAAATGCATGAGTCAACAGTCAGCCGGGTCACATCGAATAAATACATGCTGACCCCGCGCGGGCTTTTCGAGCTCAAATATTTTTTCACAGTTTCCATCAACTCGGCTGAAGGTGGAGACAATCATTCCGCTGAAGCCGTGCGTCATCGCATTCGCCAGATGATCGCGCAGGAGGCTCCGGAAGCAGTCCTGTCCGATGACGATATCGTCGCCATCCTGAAGAAATCAGGCGTCGAGCTGGCACGAAGAACCGTTGCCAAATATCGGGAATCCATGAACATTCCGAGCTCCGTTCAACGACGGCGCGAGAAGCGGGCTCTCGCCAAGATTGCCGCCTGTTGAGCTGGACGTGCCCCATCCCCAGGCTCGGGTAAACCTGAGCGAATCAGTTCACCAGACGCGAATCACAGCCAAGATGAACCTTGGCTTAAAGCATTTCTTGCTCACATAGCGCCGTTGACTTTCCTGAAATCGACCGCTAGAAGCCCGCCGCACGAATGAGAAAGGACGGCGGGAGCCGCATTTAACGGTCGATCAGGCCTATCGTTATCAAATCGGCGAAGTATCAGCAGAGACGCTTGGATGAGGGAGCCGCTTGGCGTAGACTGCCATGTGCAAGTCACGACAAGAAGGAAGGAATTCCATGAGTGTGCGTGTATCCGGAAAGCATATGGAAATCGGCGATTCGTTTAGACAGCGGATCGAGGGCCATATCGGGGAGGCGGTTACAAAATACTTCGACGGAGGATATTCGGGTCAGGTGATCGTGGAGAAATCCGGATCCCGATATACCTCGGACTGCAAGGTGCACCTGGACACCGGCATCGTGCTCCATGCCACAGGTGAAGCCAACGATCCGCAGGTTAGCTTCGATGCAGCATCGGAACGGATTGAAAAGCGCCTGCGCCGCTACAAGCGCAAGCTTCGCGACCACCATGCTGGGGCAACCCAGAACGGCTATGCAGAAATCGCCTACACGGTGATGGACGCGGTGTCGGAAGAGGAGGACGAGGTTCCGGATGACTTTGCTCCCACGATCGTGGCAGAAAGCTCCAAGCCTCTGAAGACAATGACCGTCGCAAGCGCCGTCATGGCGCTCGACATGACAGACGAACCCGTTCTGTTTTTCAGGAACCCTGGAAAACAGTTGAACATTGTGTACCGCCGCAACGACGGCAATATTGGCTGGATCGACGCCGCCAGTATCAAAGGATAGCCTGAAGGGAGTGCTTCGGCACTCCCATACCCCCCGGCGGGGGCAGAAGGATGGAAAGAATGGCGTTGGCAGATCTGCTGCAGCAAGATGCAATTATTCCTGCGCTCAAGGTCAATTCCAAGAAACAGCTTCTCCAGGAACTCGCCGTCAAGGCTGCAAAGCTGACGGGACTTCCAGAGCGCGAGATATTCGATGTCATCCTGCAGCGTGAGCGACTTGGCTCGACCGGTGTCGGCCACGGCATCGCCATTCCGCACGGCAAGCTTGGCAGTATTGGGGCAATCACGGGATTATTTGCCCGGCTTGAAACCCCGGTGGATTTCGAAGCGCTGGATGATGAACCGGTCGATCTGGTTTTCCTTCTTCTGGCACCCGAAGGCGCTGGAGCTGACCACCTCAAGGCACTCTCGCGCATTGCCCGGGTGCTGAGAGATCACGATCTTGTGGCAAAGCTGCGCGCCACCGATTCAGCGTCCGCCATCTATGCGTTTCTGAATCAGGAACAGGCGAACGCCGCCTGATTCACTTCCATCGCCTTGAAAGCAAAAAGGTCCGCCTCTTTCGAAGCGGACCTTTTTTCTTGATCAGAAATACCGGCGTTGATTACGCCTTATCGGCGGTTGCCTCGGCAGCGGCGGATGCTTCAACCTTCGGGCCACCTTTTGCAACACCGACCATGGCGGGACGAAGAACGCGCTCGCCAATGACGTAACCCGCCTGGACGACCTGCACGACCGTGTTGTTGGGAACAGCAGGATTCGGAACCTCAAACATGGCCTGATGGAAATTCGGATCGAATTTCTGACCTTCGGCATCGATCTTGCGTACACCGTGGCGCTCAAGTGCCGATAGCATTGCGCGCTCTGTCATATCGACGCCTTCGATCAAGGCCTTGAGGCCAGCATCACCCGCTTCTCGCGTTTCGGCAGGGATTGAGTCGAGCGCCCGTCGCAGATTGTCAGACACGGCCAGCATGTCACGCGCGAAGGCGGTTACGGCGTAGGACTTGGCGTCCTTCACATCGCGCTCTGTGCGGCGGCGAAGATTGTCCATCTCTGCTGCGAGGCGCAGGAAACGGTCGCGGATCTCGTTATTCTCCGCCCGAAGCGCTTCCAACGGGTCTGGCTGCTGCTCACCAGGAGCTTCCGAACCATTTTCCGCAAAGGCTGAAGCAGCGGCAGCAGCAGCAGCGTCCTGATTCTCTTCCGCGTCAGGTCCGGGTTTCTTCGTCTCGTCGGTCATGACGTACTCCATCAAAGGTTTGTCTGAAAGTGAGCCCGATATCGAGGTTCGAGCCTGAAAAATCAAGGCTTCTGCACATATCGGGACGGATTTACTGCGCGCGGGGGTTTCGGCTGAGCCGTGTCAGCAGTTGCGCCGTGTAATCCACCATTGGCACGATGCGCGAATAGTTCAGCCGGGTCGGGCCAATCACGCCGACAGCACCAACGATGCGATCCTCTTCGTCGCGGTAGGGAGCAACCACCAGCGAGGAACCGGAGAGGGAGAAAAGCTTGTTTTCCGAGCCGATGAAGATGCGGACACCGGGACCGCTTTCTGCCAGATCCAGGATCTCCAGAAGACTGTCCTTCTTCTCGAGATCATCAAAAAGCATACGGAGGCGATCCAGATCCTCTGCGCCGGCAAGGCCCTCCAGAAGATTGGCGCGGCCACGCACGATGAGGCGCGAGGGCTTTCCTTCCTCGTTGTCACCTGCCCAGACAGCAAGACCTCTTTCCACCAGATCGCGGGACAAAGTATCGAGTTCCGTCTGGACGCGCTGCTTCAGGGTTCGAAGCTGACCGCGCAGTTCCGGTAGGGTCTGGCCGCTCAGATGTGCGTTAAGAAAATTGGCAGCTTCCGTCAACTGCGATGACGTCACACCGGCAGGCAGATCGATGATACGATTTTCAACCTGGTTATGATCACCCACCAGAATGGCCAGCGCCTTTGTCGGTTCAAGCCGGATGAACTCGACATGTTTCAACACAGGGTCGCTTTTCGCCGTGATCACAATGCCTGCGCCGCGGGAAACACCGGACAGCATCAGAGATGCTTCCGTCATCAGATTTTCCATCGGCTGATCACGGTCACTCGCACGGATCTGGCGCTCGATGCTGGCGCGATCTTCCACGGAAAGATCGCCGACCTGCATGAAGGCATCAACGAAGAAGCGAAGGCCGATCTGCGTCGGCAAGCGACCAGCACTGATGTGTGGCGCGTAGATAAGCCCCAGTTCCTCGAGGTCGCTCATCACGTTGCGGACGGAGGCCGGAGAGAGGGAGATTGGCAAAAGGCGCGCGAGATTGCGCGAGCCGAGCGGCTCGCCCGTTTCCAGATAGCTTTCGACGATACGCCGGAAGATCTCGCGCGATCGCTCGTCAAGCACCGATGTGGTGTCCCTGCCCCGCGTTGGCTGAAGATCCATCTGTCGCATTTCACCTGGCTATTGACTATCCTGCAGCGAATATAATGCGGATCCAGCGTTCGCCAAAGAGTTTTTGACAGCCATTGACCGCAACAATGCTAATCTTCCATGGGTTTTCCTTTGCAAAGCCTCGTCCGGGGTTCTAAGAGGCGTCTTAAGAACTTCAGGAGAGAACGATGCGGCCCTCAGGCAGAAAAACCGACCAGATGCGCAAGGTCAGCTTTGAACGCAATGTGTCCAAGCATGCCGAAGGCTCATGCCTCGTGAAGTTTGGCGATACGCATGTTCTGTGCACCGCAAGCCTTGAAGAAAAGACACCACCGTGGCTTCGTAACTCCGGCAAGGGCTGGGTAACGGCTGAATATGGAATGCTGCCCCGTGCCACCGGCGACCGCATGAAACGTGAGGCGGCCGCCGGAAAGCAGGGTGGACGTACCCAGGAAATCCAGCGGCTGATCGGCCGCTCTCTGCGGGCCGTGATCGATCTGGAAGCGCTCGGCGAAAAGCAGATCACGGTGGATTGCGATGTCATCCAAGCTGATGGCGGCACCCGCACCGCAGCCATCACCGGCGGCTGGATTGCGCTGCACGACTGCCTGAAGTGGATGGAGGCTCGCAACATGATCAAGCTGGAGCGCGTCCTCAAGGACCACGTTGCAGCGATCTCCTGCGGCATCTTCGCGGGACAATCGGTCATCGACCTGGACTATCTTGAGGATTCGGCTGCCGAGACCGATGCGAACTTCGTCATGACCGGTTCCGGTGGAATTGTGGAGGTGCAAGGCACAGCTGAAGGCAAGCCGTTTACGCGCGACGAACTGCTGGGTCTGCTCGATCTGGCCGCTGCGGGCACTGCCGAACTGGTTGCGCTTCAGAAGCAGGCCATTGCCTGAGCGAGGTCAGACCGATGCGTAAACTCGACACCCGCACCATTGTCGTTGCCAGCCACAATGCCGGAAAGATCCGCGAGATTGCGGATCTGATCGGCCCTTTCGGCTTTGCCGCAAAGTCTGCAGCCGAGCTTAATTTCATCGAGCCGGATGAAACCGGAACAACGTTTGAAGAAAATGCGACGATCAAGGCTTTGGCCTCTGCCAAGGCTTCCGGACTGCCTGCTCTGTCTGACGACTCCGGTCTGGTGATCGACGCTCTGGACGGAGCGCCGGGCGTGTATACCGCCAACTGGGCGGAGACAGCCGATGGAACGCGCGATTTCGCCATGGCCATGCGCAAGGTGGAGGATGCGCTGCAGGAGCGTGGTGCCACAACCGCGCAACAGCGTACCGCCCGGTTCGTCAGCGTTTTGTGCCTTGCATGGCCGGACGGACATACAGAACTCTTCCGTGGCGAAGTGGAAGGCGTGATTGCGCCTGCTCCACGCGGCACGCAGGGCTTTGGCTACGATCCGATCTTTCAGCCTTCCGGCTATTCCACCACCTTCGGCGAAATGAGCGCAGAAGAGAAACACGGCTGGAAGCCCGGTGATGCGCAGGCCCTGTCGCACCGCGCCCGCGCCTTCAAGATTTTTGTCGAAACCTGCCTGGACGTATAAGCCTTTGCTGACCGACGCCCCTCTCCTGCCTGATACCGGCGAACCGGGCTTTGGTCTTTATGTCCATTGGCCGTTCTGCGCAGCCAAATGCCCTTATTGCGACTTCAACAGCCATGTGCGTCACACGCCTGTTGATCAGCAGCGGTTTACACAAGCATTCCTGAAGGAAATGGACACGATGCGAAGCCTGACAGGCCCGCGAACCGTGACCAGCATTTTTCTGGGGGGCGGCACGCCCTCGTTGATGGATCCCGCCACCGTTGAAGCCATTCTGGATGGCATCGCTGCCCGCTGGCATACGCCAGCCGGCATAGAAGTAACAATGGAGGCCAATCCATCGAGCGTGGAGGCGGAGCGTTTCCGCGGCTACCGTTCGGCGGGTGTCAATCGTGTGTCTCTCGGCGTGCAGGCGCTCAATGATCGCGACCTGAAGTTCCTCGGGCGCCTGCACGATGTGGCGGATGCGCTGAAAGCCATACGTCTGGCGCGCGAGATTTTTCCGCGCATGAGCTTCGACCTCATCTATGCACGGCCGAACCAGACTGTCGAGGAATGGGAAAGAGAGCTCAACGAGGCCGTATCCTACGCCGTGGATCACCTTTCCCTCTATCAACTGACCATTGAAGAGGGCACTGCCTTCTATGGGCTGCACAAGGCTGGCAAACTGATCGTACCGGATGGCGATCAATCTGCGGCACTCTATGAGGCAACGCAATCCATCACCGAAGGCTTCGGTATGCCTGCCTATGAGGTTTCAAACCACGCAAAGCCAGGTGCCGAGAGCCGACACAACCTGACCTATTGGCGCTATGGCGATTATGCCGGGATTGGTCCAGGCGCGCATGGGCGCATCAGCCGCGACCGCACAAAGATCGCGACCGCGACCGAACGGATGCCCGAACGCTGGCTTGAGCAGGTGGAAGCCAATGGTCATGGCATGGTGGAGCACGAGATCCTCGAGCGCGAGGAACAGGCCGACGAACTTCTGCTGATGGGCTTGCGCCTTCGCGAGGGCGTGGACCTTGCCCGCTGGCAGCAATTGTCCGGTCGCTTCCCAAATCCGGCGCGCGAGCAGTTTTTACTGGAACACGGGTTTATAGAGCGCCTTGGAAATTCCAGGCTACGGTGCACGCCAGCCGGGATGCTGATCCTCGACGCGGTGGTGGCGGATCTGGCTTGCTGAAACAGCAAACCATTCACTGACAGGAGGATCACATGCCCGTCGATGATCAGTTTGCGCGTAGTGACATGGCCGCCCTTTATGATCATTTCAACGCTCATGGCAAAGATCGGGCCTATTATCTCTCCCTCGCCTCTTCACCCTGCCGCATTCTGGATATTGGCTGCGGTACGGGGCTCTTGACCCTGCCGCTTGCCGCCGATGGTCATCAGGTAACAGGTGTCGATCCCGCCCCCGGCATGCTTTCCATTGCCAAGGCGAAGGATAGCGAGGCGCGGGTGCAATGGGTGCAGGCTGCCGCAGCAGAATTCGATCTCCGGGAGCGCTTCCAACTCGCGATCATGACAGCGCATGTCTTTCAGGTGTTTTTGACTGATGACGATACGCTGAAGGCGCTCAGGAACATCGCTCGACATCTTGAGCCAGATGCAAGGCTTGTTTTTGAAAGCCGCAATCCATCTCGATGTGAATGGGAAACCTGGACGCAGGAAAAGACAAAAACGCGCCGACATATCCTGGGGCAAGGCACTGTGGAAGTCTTCTACCAGTACCGCGACGTCCAGGGCGATCAGGTAACCTTCGACGCGGTCTACACCATGGCAGACGGCGACCGATTGGTGAGCAGCAGTACGCTGCGCTTTCCTTCCCTCGATACCATCACAGATCTGCTTGCTCAGGCTGGATTTTCGATCACGCAGGTCTATGGATGGTGGGACAAGACGCCCTTCGATCCGAACTCGAGCTCCGAAATCATCGTTCACGCGCGGCGGATCTAAACGACCTGTTCGCCGCCATCGGCTTTCCGCGCAAAAACATGGAGCCAGGGCGTTGGCAGGCCATCATAGCCGCCACCCTGTTGCGCTAGGATCTCCAGCGAAGACCAGCCGCGACCATAGTTCAAGCGCAGCCAATCCTGATCAGGATAGTTGTAGTAGCGCCCAAGCCCATCAAAGCCCTCTCCCCGACCAGCCTTGTAGCTGGCGTAGAAGATACCGTTCGGCTTCAGTGCACGCTGGATACGCTGGAGGATATCAGCCAGGTCATGCCGCGGGACATGGAGAAGGCAGGCATTCGCCCAGACGCCATCATAGCTATCGAGCGCGCTGATCTGAGCGAAAGGGAGGACAGCAACGGGAATTCCGAGACGAGCCGAGGCCTGCTCCGCCATCTCGGCAATCCCATCGGTTGGGTGAACCTCAAAACCTTTCGATAGCATCCAGGCGCTATCGCGGCCGCTGCCGCAACCAAGCTCGAGCACCCGCGCATCTTGCGCCAGGAGAGCGCTGAAGCGCGTCAGATGTTCCGAAACAGAATAATCACCTGTGTCTGCGGCATAGCTTGCCGCACGACGACTGTAGAAGGATCGGGTGGCATCAGCATCACAACCCATGCCACCGCGTTTCATCAGGCGTTGTTTTCGTTGATCAGACGCTTGAGCAGTTCGACCTCGTGGCTGAGCTTGGTATCACCAGAAATCAGCTCCTCGATCTTGCGCACAGCGTGGAGAACGGTCGTATGATCGCGCCCGCCAAAGCGGCGACCGATTTCCGGGAATGACCGTGGCGTCAGCGTTTTCGACAGATACATGGCGATCTGGCGCGGTTTGACGATGACACGCGTACGGCGGTTCGACACAAGCTCCTGGCGCGAGACGTTGTAGTGGCGCGCTACGATCCGCTGAATGTCCTCAATGCGAACCCGCTTGGCCTCGCCCGCACCGACGAGATGCGCCAGAAGCTCATCGACACGCCCGATGGATAGCTCCGGTTCAAACGAGCGCCGGAAGATCAACTGGTTGAACGCACCTTCAAGTTCACGGCCCGAATTGGCAACATTGCGCGCGACGTGGCTGAGGATCTCGTCCGGGATATCGAGCGCCTGATCATCTTGACGAGCCATTTCCAGACGGCGCTTCAGCATCTCAAAGCGCATTTCATAGTCCGGCGTTTCCATCTCGATGGCAACGCCACCCTGGAGGCGCGAACGGACGCGAGGATCAAGCGATTCCAGCTCCCACGGTGCACGGTCAGCGGCGACAACCACCTGCTTTGCGCTGTCCAGAAGCATGTTCAGAAGGTGACAGAACTCGTTCTGGATCATCTTGCCCTGCAGGAACTGCATGTCATCGATGATGAGAAGGTCGATGTTGCGCAGCGACTCCTTCAGGGTCAGCGCGTCGTTGTCGCGAATGGCCGTTGCAAAACGCCACATGAAATATTCAGCAGTCAGATAGACGACACGCGGCATACGCGATGAGCCGACCGCCGCATTGGCAATGGCCTGCAGCAGATGCGTCTTGCCAAGGCCCACACCGGAATGGATGAACAGCGGATTGAACCGTACGGCACTTGCACCGGCTTCCGCAATCGTGCGGGCAGCGGCCAGTGCCACCCGGTTCGACGGACCCTCGACGAAGGTGTCGAAGGTGTAACGGCTGTCGAGCGGCGAGCCAAACAGCGGGCTCGCAGAAGCGGTGCGAGCAGATGGCGCTGCAGCCTGTTGTGCTGGCTGGGACTGCGTCGGAAAGGCCGCGATCTGGCCGATTTCGCGCGGACCGCTGGAACGGCGCTGCGGTGCTGCAACGGCAGTTTCCGGCGCTGCTGCACGCTCTTCGCCTGACGGACGAACTGCACGGCTGGCTGTGCGCACCAGGATCTCAACCTTCAGGATCTCAGAATCCTCGGCCTGGAAGATCGAGGTAATAAGATCCAGATAGCGGTTATTGATCCAGGATTTGAGAAAGGTCGTCGGCACGCTGAGACGAACGACGCTCTTGGAGATGGAGTGCAGTTTCAGGCGACCAAACCAGCTTGCATACACGTCAGGGCCGACCTGCGCCTTCAAACGGGCACTGAACCGTTCGAACAGAGCATCATGCTTCATTTCAGATTTTTCCCCTGCCGCCTGGGACTGAACGCTTTCGAACGCCTCGGACACCTGGTTGCCACTCTCCAAAGTCCGGGTCGATACGGTGTTCATATGCATTCCTTGCCGCCTTCTCATGTGTTTCCTGCCGGAAGGTGCCAAAGCCACCCGCCAGGACAAATTCTTGTTCGGCCTCTGCATTCGGTTCTCCTCGCCAGAACCGGCAACATCCGCCTTGGTTGCATTTGCCGCGCGACCCCTCGCACGACGCCGGCTATCCGGCTGCTGGCGCGCCCCCGTGCGCCCCAGGAAGCCCGATCTCACCCTCGTCGATGAAACCAGACCCACACTTCTATCCGAATGCAACGCCCCATTCGGCACGAACGATAGACCGCGGAGCCCATGAGGCACCGATGAATACGCTCAAACTTTTTGAAGAACCGAACTGCAGTCGCGGTCCGGACAAGAGACGAAAATCTGGAGACCTCGGTCAAGCCGAATTCTCTGCGTCGATTTTCTGGAGGGTTCCCCGTGCCTCTTGCTGGGACCCATTAAGGCAGGATCATGGGGGGGAATCAACGACGAATTTTACATAAAATTAAGCCAGGCGCGTTGACTCAGAGCGCCTAATTTGACTCGGAGAAGAGGCTTTCGGGGAGAATCTCAAACGAATCAATGGGATTCGAAAATGACATAGAGACAGATGGCGAGAAAGGGCAAAAAAATAAAAAATCGCTTGACTCACAGACTCTCGAATTTCCCCGACCGACTGCGACAGCCTTGACAGGATCCTCCGATAAATAATTGAAAATAAACAATTATTTCTGTCACTAAGGTGTCATGCAGCTCTTTACCGCCCTATGACCCAAGTTCTTACAGGTCAGAATCACGAAAAGCCCGGTCGATGACCGGGCTTCAAAAATGACAACCGTTTGTGACGGTAATTAGGCGGAGATTGCCTTCACGCGAGCCGCCAGACGCGACACCTTGCGGGAGGCCGTGTTGCGGTGAACAACACCCTTCGTGGCAGCGCGCTGGATTTCCGGCTGTGCTGCGCGGAGAGCTTCTGCTGCTGCTGCTGCATCGCCCGAAGCGATGGCTTCTTCAACCTTACGGATGAAGGTACGAACGCGCGAACGACGCGCCTTGTTGATGTCTGTGCGGCGTGCGATCTTGCGGGTCGCCTTCTTCGCCGAAGTGGTATTGGCCATCTCTGCCTCTCTTCGAATTCGAACCAAAACTCCGCCGTCGCCGCGCCGGGTCTACCTGACCTGTCATCCAGCAATTTGGGAGCAATAGAGGAAGCCGTCGAAGGCTTTCCCAACTGTGGGCGGTCTAATAGCTGGAATGCAGCCCGCCGTCAACGCGCAATTTCGCAGGAATTTTTGCGAAAAGCACGCAAACCTCGAGTCTTGCGAGTCACTTCTGGCACGTTGCGCAGAAGAAGGTTGAACGGCCGGACTGTACGACGCGTTCAATCGTTCCGCTGCAACCCTCTCGCCGACAGGGCTGTCCTTCCTGATCGTAGACCGCAAAACTATGCTGGAAGTAGCCCAGGGAGCCGTCCGTCTGAATATGGTCTCGCAGGCTAGACCCTCCCGCCGCGATGGCATCGGCAATCACGTCGCGAATGGATTGCGTCAGCAGTTGCAGAGGTGGCCGGGCCTTGCCCGTCACGGTCACGAGCGTCGCGCCTCTTCGCAGAGGCGAAAGCGCGGCACGCCAGAGCGCCTCACAGACATAGATATTGCCGAGGCCCGCAATGACGGTCTGATCGAGCAATAGGCTTTTCAAGGGTTGTGAACGCCCTTCGAACCTTTTCGCAAGCAGATCCGCATCCAGGAGATTCCCGGTCGGCTCTGGCCCCATTCCGGCAAAGGCCGGATAGAGATCAAGTTCAGCTCGCGGCCACAGATGCATGAAGCCGAAGCGGCGCGGATCGTTATAGATGACACGACATGCCGTATCGCCACTGTCGAGGTGAAAGACGACATGATCATGCTTGCCATCCTTGGATCGCGCGTGATGAAACTCACCCGGAAGATCGCTCGAGCCGCCTTGTTCGATGCGGAAGGAACCCGACATCCCCAGATGGGCTATAATGGTCATGCCATCGTCGAGATCTATCAGCAGATATTTGGCCCGACGCCCAAGCCCGACAATCCGCCGACCGGACACGCGGGCGGAAAAATCCTCCGGAAAGGGGAAGCGTAGATCAGCGCGGCGGGTTTCGAGCGCAAGCACCGTCATGTTTTCCATCACCGGCGCCAATCCGCGGCGCACCGTTTCCACCTCTGGCAATTCGGGCATGCGTACCTTACTTCCTGTTTCAACGGTGCTGCCCTTGCTCTATAGACCAGCGCCAAAGTGCCGCAAGCGGCCTCAACAGAGATAGTATAGCCGATCCAACTTCGCTATGGTCCGGCCAAGTTTGAAACGGAGATGAACAACCATGGCTGAGAACCGTGTCACGGCAGACGGCGGAATGGAAACCTCCTACGGTTTTCGCAGCGTTGCGGAAGGCGAAAAACAGGGGCTGGTGAACGAGGTTTTTCACAAGGTCGCAAAACGCTACGACATCATGAACGATGTCATGTCGGCCGGCATGCATCGTGTCTGGAAGAATGCGATGGTGGCCGCGCTCAACCCGCGCAAGGATCCATCCTACAAGATTCTGGATGTCGCAGGCGGCACCGGAGACATTGCCTTCCGCATCGTGGAGGCCTCCAACCGTCTCGCCCATGCCACCGTTCTGGACATCAACGGCTCAATGCTGGAAGTCGGCGCAGAACGCGCTGCCAGCCGCAAGCTTTCCAACAATCTGACGTTTGTCGAGGCCAATGCGGAAGAACTTCCCTTCGAGAGTAACAGCTTCGACGCGTATACGATCGCCTTCGGTATTCGCAACGTTCCGCGCATCGACGTGGCGCTGAGCGAGGCCTATCGCGTGCTGAAGCGGGGCGGCCGTCTCCTGGTGCTGGAGTTCTCCGAGGTCGAGATGCCTCTGCTCGACCGCTTTTATGACGAGTGGTCTTTCAGGGCTATTCCCCAGTTCGGCAAGATGATCACGGGCGATGCGGAACCTTACCAGTATCTGGTGGAATCGATCCGCAAGTTTCCCAATCAGGAGGACTTTGCCCGGATGATCCGGACTGCTGGCTTCTCCCGCGTGACCTACACCAATTATACGGGCGGCATTGCAGCTCTTCACTCTGGCTGGAAACTGTAATCGCATGAAGTTGGCAAGGATTGCTGCGGGGACCGGAGCATGAGCACGATCGGCGCTTATTTCCGGCTTGCGCGCGTGGGCTGGGTTCTCGTGCGGGAAGGCGTGGTGGCGGCACTCCCGACCCAGGGTCTGCCACCGGTTGTCGGACTGGTGAAGTCGCTCGCGCAGATTTTCACACGGCCGAACTCCATCCAAGAAAGCCGCAGCGTTCGATTGACACGAGCCGTCGACAGGCTCGGTCCGTCCTACGTCAAGATCGGCCAGTTTCTCGCAACCCGCCCTGATGTGGTGGGCGTCGACTGGGCGCTTGATCTTTCCATGCTCCAGGACCGCATGGCCTTCTTTCCGACCGCGACGGCAAAGAGCGCCATCGAAGCCTCGCTTGGCAGACCGGTGACCGAACTTTATACGCGTTTCGAGGAGCCACTTGCTGCAGCCTCCATCGCACAGGTTCATCCAGCGCGTGTTGCCTATGCCGAGGGTGAGCGCAAGGTGGCGGTGAAGGTGGTGCGTCCTGGTGTGCGCCAGCGCTTCGCCCACGACATCGAAAGCATGTACCTGATCTCCCGGATGCAAGAGCGCTTCCTGCCATCCACACGGCGTCTGAAGCCGGTGGAAGTGACGCGGACGCTGGAGCAGACGACGAAACTGGAAATGGATTTGCGGCTGGAGGCGGCGGCCCTTTCCGAAATCGGCGAAAATACAAAGAACGATCCGGGCTTCCGGGTACCGCAGGTCGACTGGGAGCGGACCGGGCGCGACGTCATCACCATGGAATGGATCGATGGCGTCAAGATGTCGAACATCGACGGTCTGCGAGAGGCGGGCCATGATCTGGAGAAGTTGGCTGAAACGCTGATTCAGTCGTTCCTGCGCCACACGCTGCGCGACGGCTTCTTCCATGCCGACATGCATCCCGGCAACCTGTTCGTCGATCCTGCAGGCACGATTGTCGCCGTCGACATGGGCATTGTCGGGCGTCTCGGCAAAAAGGAGCGCCGTTTCCTGGCGGAGATCCTCTATGGCTTCATCACGCGCGACTATATGCGGGTGGCGGAAGTGCATTTCGAAGCTGGCTATGTGCCGTCCCATCATGATGTCGCGAGCTTTGCACAGGCCATCCGCGCCATTGGCGAGCCCATTCACGGCCAGCCTGCGGAAACGATTTCCATGGCCCGCCTTCTGGCCCTTCTGTTCGAGGTAACCGATCTCTTCGAAATGCAGACACGGCCCGAATTGATCCTGCTTCAGAAGACCATGGTGGTTGTCGAAGGCGTGTCGCGTATGCTGGATCCGCGTTTCAACATGTGGCGTGCAGCAGAACCTGTTGTGGGAGACTGGATCCGCGACAATCTGGGTCCAAAGCGGGTGGTCACGGATCTGAAGGACGGACTGAAAGCCGCGATGAAGCTTGCGGAAGCAGCGCCCGAGATCGCTGCCAAGACCGAGAAGTTTCATCAGCAATTGCTGCATATGACGGAACATGGCGTGCGCTTCGACGACCAGACAGCAGAAGCGATCGGCAAATCCGAGGCAAAGCACAGCCGATGGGGACGGATTGCGCTCTGGGTCATTGCTGCCTCACTGATCTATATCGCCGTTCAACTGAGCTGAACCGCCCTCTTCTCTCGTGTAGGCAAGAGAGCTAGGGTCAGGACCAAGAAAAGGGCAGGAGTGAGTGCGGTCATGGATCTTGCGGGAAAGCGCATTCTTCTCATCATTTCGGGTGGCATTGCCGCCTATAAAAGCCTCGACCTGATCCGTCGCCTTCGCGAACGGGGTGCTGAGGTCAGGCCGGTGATGTCGCGGGCTGCGCAGGAATTCATCACGCCGCTTGCCGTCGGCGCGCTCTCTTCGGGGCATGTCTATACCGATCTCTTTTCGCGGGAAGACGAGCAGGATGTCGGACATATCCGGCTTGCTCGCGATTGCGATCTGGTTCTGGTCGCACCCGCAACCGCTGATCTGATGGCCAAGATGTCGCATGGTCTGGCCGACGATCTACCCAGCGCCGTGCTGCTGGCAACCGACCGGCCTGTTCTTGTTGCGCCCGCCATGAACCCGAAGATGTGGGATGCGGCACCCACGCGGCGCAACGTGGCAACGCTTCAACAGGACTGCATTCATTTCATTGGCCCCATGAAAGGCGAAATGGCGGAAAGTGGCGAGGCTGGCACGGGTCGCATGGCCGAACCGCTGGAAATTGTTGCAGCGGTCACCGCCCTGCTTTCGCCGGGCGAGAAGCCGCTGGCGGGCAAAAAGGCCATTGTTACATCAGGCCCGACACACGAGCCGATTGATCCGGTGCGCTACATCGCCAATCGTTCGTCCGGCAAGCAGGGTCACGCCATTGCCGCAGCCCTTGCAAAGCTGGGTGCCGAGGTGACGCTGATTTCGGGGCCGGTCGTGATTGCCGATCCTATTGGCGTCACCACTACCCATGTGGAAACCGCGGACCAAATGCTGCATGCTGTTCTGAATTCCCTTCCGGCAGATATCGCCGTGATGGTGGCGGCGGTGGCAGACTGGCGCGTCGCGGGTTCCTCGGACCAGAAGATCAAGAAGCAACCGGGTGAACCTCCGGCTCCACTTCAACTCACCGAAAATCCGGATATCCTGAAGACGATAGGTCACCATGCCCTTCGACCCCGCTTCGTGGTGGGCTTTGCAGCCGAGACGCAGAATGTCGAGCAGAATGGCCGTCGCAAGCTGGAAGCCAAGGGAGCGGATATCATCGTCGCAAACGATGTTTCGCCTGCGACCGGCATCATGGGTGGCGATCGCAATCGGGTGAAGATTATTTCGTCCTCAGGCCTCGAGGAGTGGCCGGATCTTGGCAAGGACGAAGTTGCCGAGAAGCTTGCCCACGAGATTGCCCGTCGGCTCGGATAGCAGCGTCAGAGATAGCTTGAGGCGAGACCCACGGCCGCACCGAGCCCAAGAACCGCAACAGGGTGGGCGCGCGTCCAGATGGAGATTGCAGCCGTGACGCCCGTTATCGCGGCAAGTAGCAGCGTATGGGCGGATGCGACGGTAATCACGACGGCACTGGCCGCGACCAACCCGGTCGTGATAGGCAGGAGCCCAGCCTGTACCACGGCGCGCCAGGGGCGGTCCCTAAACCGGTCCCAGACCGACACGGTCAGGCAGGTGATCAGCGACGACGGCAGGAATTTCGCGATCGACGCGACCGCAAGCCCCGGCAATCCGGCAACGTGCCAGCCGATGAGCGGGACGATCATCATGTTTGGTCCGGGTGCCGCCTGCGCAAGCGCGAAGAGTGCGCTGAATTCCTCCGCCGTCACCCAGTGCTGCACATCCACCACCCGCCGCTGGATCTCGGGCAGAACCGCATAGCCTCCGCCAAACGCCATGAGCGACAGTTCGGTGAAGATGAAGGCCAGGGCAAGGAGGGTTCCGATCATGGACGCAGCCTCCAGGCCAGAAGAACGGATAACGGCGCGAGAACCAGCATGGTCGGCAATAGCGGCAGACGCAGGAAGGCGACCGCAAAGAAGAGCAAGGAGGCGATGAAGAGCGCTGCCGGTTTGGTGAGGATCGGCCTCACGAGCTTGATTGTCATGGCGATCAGCAAGCCCGCTGCCGCTGCTGCCAGACCTGCGAAGACTTGCTGCACATGCGGATCGTCACGATACCGATCGTAGATCACGCCGAGAACGATGACGAAAGCCGTTGGAACCGCCGTCAGGCCGAGAATGGACGCCAAAGCGCCACGCCACCCGCGAAACTTCATGCCAACGGCGACGGAGATATTGATGACATTGCCACCCGGCAGGAACTGGCAAAGCCCCAGAAGATCGACGAATTCATCGGGCGTCAGCCAGCGTCGGTCTTCCACCAGCATGCGACGGGCCAAGGGCAGAACGCCGCCAAAGCCGATGATGCCTATCCCTAAGAAACCGAGAAACAGCTGAAAACTGGTCGGGGGCGCTGAGGAAATCGTGGGGGCGCCGTCAGTCTTCATCGTCAACTCTCATTTCCATTGCAATGCCGGACGGCCAGATCGACTGATCTGGCCGTCCGGTTTTGTGATCAAGCCGCTTTCGCGAAAGGTGCGGGCGAAAATGCAGAGGTCAGCAGTCCATCATCCGTCACCAGAACGGCGCTTCCGGCGGGGATCTCCGTCCAGGCATCAACGTCATCGTTCAATGGCTCAGACACGAGGCAATAGCCGCCTCGTGGCCCCATGGGAGCCGCGTACAGCGTCGGGGGCTTTTGATCGCTGGCATAGCGAACTGCATAGAGCGATTTGCCGTCCGAGAAGGCTGCGGTGAAGCGCACCAGCGGATTGGCCCCTTCCTCTGCGGCATGTTTCTGCACCAGGGCGATTGCGCGAGAAACGGCACCGATCGGATCCTTCGCCATGCCCATTTCGAGCGAGAGCAGGAAAAGCAGTTCGGAATCTGTCGTGCCAGACCGGGCATGGAAGAGTTCATCCGACAGATGCGCTTCCAGCTTGCGGCGGATCTTGTCGAAGCCTGCCACCTGTCCGTTGTGCATGAAGGACCAGGGGCCGAAAACGAAGGGATGGCAATTGTCTCGGCGCGTGCCACCGCTGGTCGCTGCACGCACATGGGCCAGAAATAGCGGAGACCGGATCTGGCGGGCTAGACTACGCAAGTTGCAGTCCGACCAGGCCGGCAAAATATCGCGGTAGCGCCCCGGCTCAGGGTGATCGCCATACCAGGCAATGCCAAAACCGTCACCGTTTGTGGCTGTCTTGGCTCTGCTTGCACAATGGCTCTGTTCAATGAGGGAGTGGGCAGGAGAGGAAACGAGTTCCTCCAGGTAAAGAGGGTTACCGCGATAGGCGGCCCAGCGACACATGATGGATCTTCCTGACTTAAATGCCTGCCAAACTGATAGGCTACCGATAAAAGTTTGTGACGAATTGGTAAATGATGCATTAGCAAACATCGTGCCCCGATGAATTTGCCTGGACATCGTCAAACGAATGACCAGGCGTACCGACACCGAAGCAGTCAGTTCGCGGTTGACACCTTGCCTTATGAGGGGGCCGGTCTACATCCCAAAACATGTTAACACCTGATACAGGCTGTGAAGCCAAAGAACCTCTCGCGGACCCGGCAGTGCTTGAAGAGCTTTCAAGCGAGCCTCAAGCCTGGGCGCTTTTCCTCGATATTGATGGTACTCTGATAGACTTGGCAGAGACGCCGGAAGCGGTTGTTGTTCCTGACGGGTTGATTTCGACCCTGTCGCAGATCTCAAATGTTCTGGGCGGCGCGGTCGGACTTGTTACAGGCCGTGCGGTTTCCTTTGCAGACCAGCTTTTCTCACCGCTGGCTTTGCCAATCGCCGGCCTTCATGGTGCAGAAAGGCGAAATTCTGCCGGGGATCTGGAACGGCTACCCCAAGACGACGATTTCGAGGCGCTAAAACGATCTCTGGTCCGCGTAACCGCCGACTGGGACGGCGTCATCATCGAAGACAAGGGATCAGCAGTGGCGGCCCATTACCGTCAGGCGCAGCAATGGGCCGGAGCGCTGGACGCCGTCATGCAGTCTGCTGTCGAGGAGGCAGGGGCTGACTACACGCTTCAACGCGGCAAAATGGTGATCGAGATCAGGCCTGCGCGTGCAAGCAAGGGAGAGGCCCTTAGAGCCTTTCTCGACGCGGAACCCTTTCTGGGGCGCAAACCCATCGCCATCGGTGATGATCTGACGGATGAGGCGATGTTCAAAGTCGCCAACGAGTTGGGAGGCCTGTCGATCCGGATCGGGGAACTGCGCGATACTGCCGCGGTGCGTGCGATACCGTCACCCGATGCACTCAGGAAGATTCTGGCCGATCTGGCACGCCAGGCCTGACACCATTCGGATTGAATTCGATCGTTGAAGAGGGAGTTTATTGTGAGCCGTCTCGTTGTCATTTCCAACCGCGTGCCCATGCCAGAGAAAAACGGCACGGCACCTGCCGGCGGACTTGCGGTCGCACTTCAGGCAGCGCTTGAAGAGCGCGGCGGCGTGTGGATGGGCTGGTCGGGAAAGTCGAGCGGCACAAAGGAGCCCGCCCCGCTGGCGCTGACGGAGCGCGGCAACATTACCTATGCGCTGACCGATCTGACGAGCACCGATGTCGAAGAATATTACCACGGCTTCGCCAATCGTGTTCTCTGGCCAATATGTCATTACCGGCTGGATCTCGCAGAGTATGGGCGCAAGGAAATGGCCGGTTACTTCAGGGTCAACCGCTTTTTCGCCCATCGGGTGGCTCCTCTCATCCAGGAAGACGATATACTCTGGATTCACGATTATCACTTGATCCCGCTTGCAGCGGAGCTCCGGCAGATGGGCTTCAAGAACAAGATTGGGTTTTTCCTGCACATACCCTGGCCGCCAGCAGATGTACTGTTTGCCATGCCGGTTCACGAAGAGATCATGCGTGGTCTAACCCATTACGACGTTGTCGGTTTTCAGACAGACCACGATTTGGAAAACTTCCGTGGCTGCCTGGTTCGCGAGGGTTTCGGCAATGCGGTTGGAGAGGGGCTTTATTCCTCACACGGGCGAACCTTCAAGGGCGGCTTTTATTCCATCGGCATCGAGACAGCAGCCTTCGCAGAATTTGCCAAACGGGCCGCCTCCACCACCATGGTGCGCAAGGCAAGGCAGAGCCTTGAGGGCCGCGATCTGATCATCGGTGTCGACCGGCTCGATTACTCCAAAGGCATTACACAGCGCATCGACGCCTATGAGAGCCTGGTGTCCCACAATCCCGCCTATCAGGGAAAGGTCACCTATCTGCAGATCACTCCGAAATCGCGATCGGAAGTGCCGGAGTACGAGGCCATGCAGCGCACCGTTGCAGAGCAGGCTGGCCGGGTGAATGGCGCTCTCGGCACCGTGGACTGGGTTCCCATCCGCTACATCAACCGTTCCATCGGACGCCCCGTTCTGGCGGGACTTTACCGGCTGGCAAAGGTTGGTCTTGTGACACCTTTGCGAGATGGCATGAACCTTGTCGCCAAGGAATTCGTCGCCGCACAGGACCCGGAAGATCCCGGAGTTCTGGTGCTATCACGTTTTGCGGGAGCGGCACGCGAACTGAACGGCGCCCTTCTGGTCAATCCCTACGACATCGAGGGAACGGGCCATGCAATTGCTCGCGCCCTGACGATGGGCAAGGAGGAGCGCATCCAGCGTTGGCGCGGCATGATGGACCATTTGCTGGTTCATGACGTGAAACGCTGGTGCGACGACTTCCTGGCAGACCTTACGTCCGAAGGGGATCACGCCGCCTTGGCGACGTGATACTCCTTGATGGCAACCATCTTGATGGACGGGTAACGTTCCGCCTCATAGCGCAGAGAGAAGGCATCCTGAGCCAGAAAGACAGGGTCACCGTCCAAATCGCGGGCGATATCGCCACGCTTGACAGTCAGGAACTTCTCCATGTCTGCCTTGTTTTCCGAGGAAATCCAGCGGCAGACCGAAAAGCGCGACATTTCAAACGACACAGGAAGGCTGTATTCCGCCGAAAGCCGTTCCTTCAGAACGTCAAGCTGCAAGGCACCGACCACGCCGACAATGGCCGGTGAGCCATCCTCTGGCGAGAAGAGCTGTACAACGCCTTCTTCGGCCATCTGCTGAAGCGCTTCTTTCAGCTTCTTCGCCTTCATGGCATCTTCCAACCGCACGCGTCGCAGGATTTCCGGCGAGAAGTTCGGCACGCCCTGGAAGACCAGCGCTTCGCCTTCTGTCAGCGTATCACCGATACGCAGCGTGCCGTGGTTCGGAATACCCACCACATCGCCTGCATAGGCTGTATCAGCCAGCTGGCGCTGCGAGGCAAAGAAGAACTGCGGTGCGGTCAGGCCCATCTGCTTGCCGGTACGGGCCAGGCGCGCCTTCATGCCGCGCTCCAGCTTGCCGGAGCAGATGCGGGCAAAAGCAATGCGGTCGCGATGGTTGGGGTCCATGTTTGCCTGGATCTTGAAGACGAAGGCCGTCATCTTGTCTTCAGCCGCATGAACGGTGCGGGTATCGGCTACCTGATCTCGTGGAGGAGGCGCAAAATCGCCCAGCGCATTGATGAGATCACGAACGCCAAAGTTTCTGAGCGCCGAGCCGAAGAAGACCGGCGTCATATGGCCTTCTAGAAAAGCCTGGCGGTCGAACGGGCGGCAGGCTTCCCGGGCCAGTTCCAGCTCGTCGATGAAAGCGTCGCGTTCGTTTTCCGGCAGGTTTTCTGCAACACTTTGCGGACCATTCACCTTCAACGGCTCAACCTGTGTGTCGGAACCACGATAGGTGTTGCTGGCCAGATTGTAGGAGCCGCAGAAGGTTTTGGACCGCCCGACAGGCCAGGTGACCGGCGCCGTGTCCAGCGCCAGTTTCTCTTCCACTTCGTCGAGGATTTCGAAGGTATCGCGGCTCTCGCGGTCCATCTTGTTGACGAATGTGATGATCGGAATGTCGCGCATGCGGCAGACTTCAAAGAGCTTCAGCGTTCGCGGCTCGATACCCTTGGCGGCATCGATAACCATGACAGCTGCATCCACCGCCGTCAGCGTGCGGTAGGTATCGTCCGCGAAGTCCTCGTGACCCGGCGTATCCAGAATATTGAAAACATTGCCTTCATATTCGAAGGTCATGACCGAGGTCACGACGGAAATGCCGCGCTCGCGCTCGATCTTCATCCAGTCGGACCGGGTCTGGATACGATCCTTCTTCGCCTTCACCTCACCTGCGAGCTGAATGGCACCGCCGAACAACAGCAGTTTTTCAGTGAGCGTCGTCTTACCGGCGTCCGGGTGCGCGATAATCGCGAATGTGCGGCGGCGGGATACCGCCTCGGCAATGCTTTCAGCCATGATGTGCAAATCCTTCGAGTTGCGGCGTATCTAGCGATTTCGGGCCAATTATGCAATTGACCTGCCTGATTTGAAGGAGACGCTCATGCGCGAAGTCATCGGCCCTGCCCTGAAACTCGTTCGACTGCCTCATGCTGAGGGGCTTGATCTGCCGGCTTATGAAACCGCGGGCGCGGCTGGTATGGACATTCGCGCCGCTGTGAGTGAACCTCTCGTCCTGCAGCCCGGCGCTCGCATGCTTGTGCCAACCGGCTTTATTTTCGAGATACCGCAGGGCTTTGAAATTCAGGTTCGCCCTCGCTCCGGGCTCGCGTTCAAACATGGCGTGACCTGCCTCAACACACCCGGCACGATCGACAGCGACTATCGCGGCGAGGTTAAGGTCCTGCTGATCAATCTGGGCCAGGAGGATTTCACAATCGACCGCGGCATGCGGATCGCACAGCTGGTTTTCGCACCCGTTGTTCAGGCTCAGGTGCAGGAGGCCGATACGTTCAATGACACGGCGCGAGGTGCGGGCGGCTTCGGCTCTACCGGCGTATAAACCGTTGCGCCCGGATCGCAACGCAATTAGCAATGGCGAATGAGGAGATAGTTCATGACCCTTGCTTCATTGATCACCTATGCTGGCGCTCTGTTCATCGCAGCGGCCATTCCCGGTCCCGGCATGACAGCCATTGTCGCGCGAGCTCTCGGATCCGGCTTCCGCCCCACATTCTTCATGGGGCTTGGCCTCATTCTGGGTGATCTCGTCTATCTCACGGCCGTCATTCTCGGCCTTGCCATTCTTGCGCAGAATTTCACGACGCCCTTTCTCATCATCAAATATCTTGGTGCTCTCTATCTCTGCTATATCGCCTGGAAGCTGTGGACCGCCGGTTTGCTGCGGCAGGATATTCAGGCGACCCGCGGCGCCACAGGCATGATGGCATTTCTATCCGGACTGCTGGTCACGCTTGGCAATCCGAAGACCATGCTGTTTTACGTGGCGCTCGTGCCGACCCTGATACCGTTGCAGGACATCGGTCTGCGAGATTATGCGGTTCTGGTAGCGACCACGTTCATCGTGCTGATCGCGGTCTTGTTGCCCTATATTTTGCTCGCGTCGAAAGCCCGCGAACTCCTGAAGAAACCGCGCACGCTGCAGGCACTTAATCGTTCGGCAGCAGGTATTCTGGCGGGAACAGCGGCTTACATCGCAGCACGCTGAGAACGCAGGGTAAGCCTCGGATGCAACGCGGGAAAAATTATTCCGCCAAGCCCGGGGGACAGCGTTCACTCTCCTCTCGCGCAACACAGTTTTACGGCTTAGGTTGAGGCTCAATCACCCCAAACTCGATGCCTGACGAATGCTTGGAGATACGCAATGACTGATGCAAAACCGGGTCGCGGCAAGATCTATTCCTCGATCACCGAAACGATTGGCAACACCCCGATTGTTCGGCTGGATAAGCTGGCCAAGGAGAAAGGTGTGAAGGCCAATCTTTTGGCCAAGCTGGAATTTTTCAATCCGATCGCCTCCGTCAAGGACCGTATTGGCGTTGCAATGATCGAGGCTTTGGAAGCTGCAGGTACGATTACGCCGGGCAAGACAGTTCTGGTCGAACCGACCTCCGGAAATACGGGCATTGCACTCGCCTTTGCAGCCGCCGCCAAGGGTTACCGCCTCATCCTCACCATGCCGGAGACCATGTCCATCGAGCGTCGCAAGATGTTGGCGCTTCTGGGCGCGGAACTTGTTTTGACCGAGGGGCCTAAGGGGATGAAGGGAGCAATCGCCAAGGCAGAAGAGCTGGCGGCCAGCCTGCCCGATGCAATTATCCCCCAGCAATTCGAGAACCCGGCCAATCCTGAAATACACCGCAAGACAACCGCGGAGGAAATCTGGAACGATACAGACGGACAGGTCGACTTCTTCGTGTCTGGCATCGGTACCGGTGGCACGATTACCGGCACAGGTCAGGTTCTGAAGAGCCGCAAGCCGGACATCAAGGTCATCGCCGTTGAACCCGCCGAATCTCCAGTCCTGTCGGGTGGAGAGCCCGGCCCTCACAAGATCCAGGGCATCGGTGCGGGCTTTGCGCCTAAGATCCTAGACCGATCCGTCTATGACGAAATCGTCACTATTGCCAGCCAGGAGGCCATCGACACCGCTCGTCTGGTGGCTCGTCTCGAAGGCGTGCCCGTCGGCATCTCGTCTGGCGCAGCACTCGCAGCCGCCATCAAAATCGGCTCCCGGCCAGAGAATGAAGGCAAAAATCTCGTCGTGATCATTCCGTCTTTTGCAGAACGCTACCTCTCGACCGTCCTGTTCGACGGTCTCGGTGCCTGAAGCCAAGCAACACGATAAGACTTGCCTGACATGACTACAGCGCGGCGCGTTCGATTGAACGCGCGGACGACGCTGTAAGACTTTGAAATGATGCATGTTCGTTTCGCTCAACCGAATCCGGTTGAGCGCGACATGCATTAGCGCTACACCGTCAGGGCTGATCTCCATGGCAGAGGTCAGCCCGACATCTGGCGTGAGAGGTGTACAAGCGGTCATCCGCTCTACTCATCACCGAACCTCCCTGGTTATCTCAAGAGCCTGTCGTCAGACGGCTGCAGTCAACCTTTCACCTGCTATTCGGTAGGATATGGCTTCCGCGAGATGGATGCGCCCAACACGGTCGCAGTCGTCCAGATCCGCAAGTGTTCTGGCTACTTTCAGCACCCGATGATAGGCACGCGCCGAGAATTTCATCTTGTCAGCCGCATCCCTTAACAACTGTGCTCCGGCAGTGTCAGGTTCAGCGACCTGCTCGATGAGCGAGGTCGAACATCTTGCATTGGTGCTGATATAGGGCATGCCTGCGGCAATAAACCTCCGGCGCTGGCGATCTCTTGCCTTCGCGACGCGGGCAGCTACATCGGCACTGCTTTCCGCCGGACGAGGACGGATGAGGTCCGCTGCCGCAACAGCGGGCACGTCGATACGGATATCGATGCGATCCAGCAGAGGCCCGGAGATGCGTGCCTGATAATCCGTCATGCATTTAGGGCCCTTGGCACAGGTATGCCCCGGCTCACCGGCCATACCGCATCGGCACGGATTCATGGCAGCGACCAGTTGTATATTGGCCGGATAAGAGACCCGGTGATTGGCGCGTGCAATGATGCACTCGCCCGTTTCCAGCGGCTGTCGCAAGGCATCAAGGACCTGCGGGGAAAATTCGGGAAATTCGTCAAGGAACAGCACGCCGTGATGTGACAGCGATGCCTCACCCGGTTTTGCCCGAAAACCGCCACCGACAAGCGCTGCCATGGTGGCCGAATGATGCGGTGTGCGGAACGGACGCCGGTCCGACAGCTTCCCTCCCGAAAGTTGACCCGCAATCGAGTGAATCATGGAGACTTCCAGAAGCTCCGCTGCAGAAAGCGGCGGAAGAATGGAAGGAAGGCGCGCCGCCAGCATCGACTTTCCAGAACCTGGCGGCCCCACCATCAGAAGATTATGACCACCCGCCGCAGCAACTTCCAGCGCTCGCTTGGCGCTTTCCTGTCCTTTGATCTCGGCGAGATCCGGCAAACTGGTGGGAGCTGCACGAATTGCCGGTGCTGGCCTTGAAAGAAGCTGGCTTCCGCGAAAATGGTTGGCCAGCGCAATCAGACTGCGAGGTGCCAGAATATCGAACTCGGCACCGGCCCAGGCGGCCTCCGCACCGCTGTCTGCCGGGCAGATGAGCCCTTTGCCGAGCGCATTTGCACCAATGGCTGCAGGCAAGGCACCGGCCACTGCAGCCAGTGTTCCGTCCAGGTTGAGCTCGCCAATCACAACGTAACTTGCCAGTGCTTCGACTGGAATGGCGCCCAAGGCAGCCATCAGCCCGAGTGCAATCGGCAGATCAAAGTGAGATCCCTCCTTGGGAAGATCCGCAGGCGCCAGATTGATCGTGATCCTTTTCGGCGGCAGCGCGAGACCGGAGGCATGCAGGGCTGCCTGTACGCGCTCACGACTCTCCGCTACCGCCTTGTCCGGCAGGCCAACGATCTGCATGGCGAGCTTCCCCGGGCCCACCATGACCTGCACGTCAACAGGGACGCCCTCTATGCCCTGAAAGGCAACCGTATTAACACGCGCGACCATTTCCACCTGCCAGCCACGCTTCGGCAGCAGCACCGAAGCTCGCGTGCAATCAAGCACAACTTGAAGGCGGAAACAAGAACAATTAGAGAACAAAATTCCTGTTAAAGTTGCACCTAAATTTGAAGTGCCTCAACTCTCAAGCGGCAGAACGCTTTGCCTCGATCGCATCCCAAAGCAGCGCGGCTGCATCGACCCCGCCGAACTTCTTGACTTCGCGAATGCCGGTTGGAGACGTGACATTGATCTCGGTCATGTAGTCACCGATGACATCAATCCCGACGAACAGGAAGCCGCGCTCCCGCAGCGCTGGTCCGATACGCTCGCAGATTTCCTGCTCGCGGCGGGTCAACTCCGTCGGCTCTGCACGTCCGCCGACATGCATATTGGAGCGGGCGTCGTGCTCTGCTGGCACGCGGTTGATCGCGCCCACCGGATTTCCATCAACGAGGAGGATTCGCTTGTCACCCTTGCGCACGGCCGGCAGATAGGCCTGAGCGATGTAAGGCTCGCGATACATCTGGCCGAACATTTCCAGAAGCGACGAAAAGTTGCGATCATCACGGGCAGAGTGGAAGACGCCTGCGCCGCCATTGCCATAGAGCGGCTTCAGGATGATGTCGCCGAGCTCCTCCCGGAAGCGGGCAATCTCGCCAACATCCTTGGTAATCAGGGTCGGCGGCATCAGATCCGCGAACTTGGTCACGAAAATCTTTTCCGGTGAGTTGCGCACCCAGGCAGGATCGTTCACGACCAGCGTCTTCGGATGGATACGCTCCAGAAGATGGGTAGATGTGATGTAACCCATGTCAAAGGGCGGGTCCTGCCGCAGGTGGACGACATCCATAGTCGACAGATCGACGCGCTCCCGCTCGCCGAGCGTGAAATGATTGCCCTTTTCGTCACGCAACTGCATGGCTTCCACGGCGGCAAATATCTTGCCATCGCGCATGGTCAGCCTGTCGGGCGTATAGTGAAAGAGTTCGTAGCCGCGCGCCTGCGCTTCCAGCGCCATGGCGAAGGTAGAATCTCCGGCGATATTGATGCCGGACACGTGGTCCATCTGGAACGCGACTTTACGAATATTGGCCATGACTGCCCCTCAAGAGATTACCTGGCAGATGTAGGATGCCTGAGGGGCAATGGCAACGCGAGAATGGGCTCAGAGTGCTGTTCTTCGGCCCTTCAGCTTGCGGATGATGCGCCTGCGGATACGATAAAACAGGGAAACGGGCAGATCGAGCGGCTGGCGCATGAAGGCGATCTTTCGGACATAGCGCTCCACCTTCCAGGTCGCCCAGGTTCCGGCCTTGAAGTAACCGACATCGCCTGCTTTCAGCAGTTTCTGCGTGCCATCTTCCGCGATGACGAAAACATCGCCTTCCAGAATGACGACGGTTTCATCTTCGCCAAAAAACCACCTGAATGAGCCAGCCGTGCAATCCCACATCGCCGTACAGGCACATTTGTCAGTCGCATTTGAATGGTAGGCAACTCGCGCCTCAGGGCTTCCGGACAGTATCCAGCTGGGCTCTATGGGCGAGGAAACCAGATCCTTTACAAGATGCTCGTTGCTGGCACCGATGAACGGAGCGGGGACTGCCACTTCATTGGCAGTCCGTCTACGATGCGCCAGAGCCAGAGCTCCAGCCAAGGCCAGTTTCAAAACCATACTTTCCCCCACTGCGAGATTCAGGCGGAGAGTATCAGGCACAACCGAGGATCAGGTTTCCGGGGTCACTCGCATTTTAGTCATTTGCCCGAAATTCGGATCATGCGCTGGCTGCAGATCGGCCAAGTGGCCTCGACCCCTCCACCGCAAGCCTTTTTCCACTGGTTGGATCGAAGAAATGAAGCCGTGCCGGATCAATCACCAGACAAAGGTTTTCCGCAAGGAAGGTTTCGGCAGGAAAAGCCGCTGTCAGAGACTGATCTCCGACAAAACCATGCGCAAGACGCTGGGAGCCCAGTTCTTCGATGTAATCCAGCCGGAAGGGAAGCCCTGTCTCGCCGGCCGGCGCCAACCGCAGATCTTCTGCCCGCAACCCCACGGTCACCACTCCCGAGGGCCTCGCTGTTGAAAGCTCCAGCTGTCCGGAGCCGATCGTCAGTTTGGAGCCTTGCACCTCTGCCCGAACAAGGTTCATGGCGGGAGAGCCAATGAAACTTGCAACAAAGGTGGATGCAGGTGCGTGATAGACTTCGAGTGGAGAGCCGATCTGCTCGATCTCTCCGCCGTTCAGCACCACCAGCCGGTCCGCCAGTGTCATGGCTTCCAGCTGATCATGGGTCACATAGATCGAGGTGGTGCCGAGACGCCGCTGGAGACGCTTGATTTCGCCGCGCATGGACACGCGCAGCTTCGCATCGAGATTGGAGAGCGGCTCGTCGAAGAGAAAGGCCGCAGGCTTGCGTACGATCGCACGTCCCATGGCAACGCGTTGACGCTGACCGCCGGAAAGCGCGCGCGGCTTGCGCTCCAGATACTGGGTGATCTCCAGCATGCGCGCGGCTTCGGCCACCCGTGCATCAATTTCCGCCTTCGGCGTGCCACGATTCTTCAAGCCATAGGCGAGGTTCTGGTAGACCGTCATATGCGGGTAGAGCGCATAGTTCTGGAAGACCATGGCGATGTCGCGCTCGGCCGGTTCCATGCGGTTGACGACACGCCCCGCGATAGAAACCTCGCCTTCCGAAATCGTTTCCAGCCCGGCCAGCATGCGAAGCAGCGTTGACTTGCCGCAGCCGGAGGGGCCGACCAGGACGATGAATTCGCCGTCAGCGATATCGATGGAAACGGAATTTACCGCCTTCACGCCACCCGTGTAGATCTTCGAGACCTTGTCGATCGAAATCGAGGCCATGTTACTTCTCCGTTTCAGTAAGGCCGCGGATGAACAGCCTTTGCATGAATATGACGATGAGGATGGGGGGCAGCATGGCAAGCACGGCACCGGCCATCACGAGGTTCCACTGGATTACGCCATCCTGCACAGTGACCATGCGCTTCATGCCCATCATCAGCGTGTAGTAACCGGGATCGGTGGTGACCAGCAGCGGCCAGAGATATTGCACCCAGCCGTAGATGAAGAGGATGACCGAGAGCGCACCGATATTCGTGCGGGACAGCGGCAGCAGAATATCGCGGAAGAATTTCATCGGCCCCGCACCATCGACACGTGCCGCCTCCAGCATCTCATCGGGGATCGTCATGAAAAACTGGCGGAACAGGAAGGTGGCAGTTGCTGATGCGATCAACGGTATCGTCAAACCGGCCCAGGAATTGAGCATGCCCAGATCAGCGACAATCTTGTAGGTCGGCATGATGCGCACTTCCACCGGCAGCATCAGGGTCACGAAAATGATCCAGAAAGCCAAGACCCGGAACGGAAAGCGGAAATAGACGATCGCAAAAGCTGACAGAATAGAGATCGCGATCTTTCCCACTGTGATCACCAGAGCCATGATCAGCGAATTCAGCGCCATGTGGGAATAGTTCGGAAGGCCATTTGCAGCCGAAGCATTGGTCAGGATCATCCGATAATTCTCGATGAAATGATCCCCCGGCAGCAGGGGAATCCGGCTGCTCATCAAGGTCGAAACATCGTGGGTGGAGGCGATCACCGCAACGTAGACCGGCAAGGCCACGATGGCGAAGCCTAGCAGCAGGAAGGCGTGCGTGAGGATGTTCAGGAGGGGTCTGTTTTCAACCATGGTCGTTTCTCAATACTGCACGCGGCGTTCGACGTAGCGGAACTGAACGAACGTCAGCACCATGACGATGAGCATCAGAAGGACCGATTGCGCCGAGGAGGAGCCGAGGTTCAAGCCGAGATAGCCATCCTGATAGACCTTGTAGACGAGCGTGGTCGTTGCCTGTGCCGGCCCGCCAACCGTCGTTGCATCAACAATCGGGAAGGTGTCGAACATCGTGTAGTTCACGTTGATGATGAACAGGAAGAAGGTGGTGGGCGAGAGAAGCGGCAGCGAAATGGTGAAAAAGCGTTTCACGGGGCCGGAGCCATCGATTGCGGCAGCTTCCATCAACGCCTGCGGCACGGATTGCAAACCGGCCAGGAAAAACAGGAAATTGTAGGAGATCTGTTTCCAGGCAGCCGCAACAATGATCAGGATCATCGCATGCGTGCCATTGAGATCATGATCCCAGCGAATGCCGAAGCGTTCCAGCACAAAGGGCATGAGCCCCGTCGAGGTATTGAAGAGAAACCACCATAAAACGCCCGCGACGACCGGCGCTACCGCATAAGGCCAGACGAGAAGCGTCGTGTAGAATTTTGCACTGCGCGCAAGTCGATCCACGGCTGCAGCAAAGGCGAGGCCCAGCAGCATGGAAAGCGCTGTGACCGAAACGGCAAAAACGGCCGTCCGCGCCATCGCGTCCAGATAGGTCGGGTCACTGAGCAGCTTCCGGTAATGGGCAAGGCCCACGAAGGTCGTGGCAAGACCAAAGGGGTCTTCGCGCTCGAAGGAGGATTTCACGGCCTGTCCGGCAGGCCAGATGAAAAATACGAGTGTGATGACGAGCTGCGGCAGGAGCAGCATGTAAGGAAGAAACTTCGCGTGGAAGGTCGTACGTTTGGTATCCATGGCCGCTCTTTCGGCTCTGTCGCCACCGGTCAATCGCACCGGATGCGCAAAAACGGACGAAAGGGAGCCGGGCAGGATGCCTGGCCCCCTTCCGATGATCGACAGGATCAGTTGGTGTTGGCGCTTTCGAACTCGCGCAGAAGCTGGTTGCCACGGGTTACCGCGCTATCCAGAGCCTGCTTGGCGTCCTTCTTGCCAGCCAGCAGAGCCTGGAATTCTTCATCCACAATCGTGCGGACCTGAGTGAAGTTGCCGAAGCGGACGCCCTTGGAATTGGCGGTTGGCGTCCCGCGCATGATCTGCTTGATGGCAACGTCAGAGCCTGGGTTCTTGTCGTAATAACCCTGGCTCTTGCCGAGATCGTAGGAGGCGTTGGTGATCGGCAGATAGCCGGTGTACTGGTGCCAGTCGGCCTGGACTTCAGGCTTGGAAAGATAGCTGAAGAACTTGGCTACACCCTTGTAGGTCGCCTTGTCCTTGCCGTTAAGAACCCACAGCGTTGCACCGCCGATGATGGAGTTCTTGGGCTCCTTGGTCACGTCGTCATAGTAGGGAAGCGGCGCGAAGCCCGGCTTGAAATCCTTGGCATTGTTGATGACGCCGGCGCGGCCTGCAGACGAGTTCATCGTCATGGCGCATTCCTGCGCGTAGAACATCGTTGCTGCGTTGTCGCCACCGACGGGGCCGCCATACTTGAAGAGGCCTTCATCCTGCCACTTCTTCAAGTTTGCCCAATGCTTCTGCTGAACCGGTCCATTGAAGGAGAACTGGGTCTTGAGACCACCAAAGCCGTTTTCCAGCGTGCCGAACGGCTGGTCATGAATGGCGGAAAGGTTTTCTGTCTGTACCCAGGTGATCCAGGCAGACGTGAAGCCGCACTTGGCCGCGCCCGATGTTACGATCTTCTTTGAAAACTCCTCGACTTCCTTCCAGGTCTTCGGAGCAACTTCCGGATCAAGGCCAGCCTTCTTGAAGACGTCCTTGTTGTAATAGAGGATCGGCGTTGACGAGTTGAACGGCAGCGACAGGATATTGCCCTGCGTGTCGGAGTAATAGCCGACAACCGGACCGAGGAACGACTTCGGCTCGAAGCTTTCGCCCTCGTCCTTCATCAGCTTGTAAACGGGGTAAACGGCACCTTTGGCCGCCATCATCGTGCCGGTTCCGACTTCGAAAACCTGAACGATAGCAGGCTGCTGATTGGCGCGAAACGCTGCAATGGCAGCCGTCAGGGTTTCTGGGTAAGAGCCCTTGTAAACGGGAACGACCTTGTATTCGCTCTGGCTTTCATTGAACTTCGTGGCGATCTCTTCGAGCTTCTTACCAAGCTCGCCGCCCATGGCGTGCCACCAGGTAACTTCAGTTGCCGCAAGCGATGTGGAGGCAGACAGAGCAAACGCTGCCGCTGCAAGGCCAAGCTTCTTGAACATGGGGATCGTCCCTCTTTCCTTCAGTTTAGGATGAGGGGGTGATTAGCGACCTTCCGTGACAGGTCCTTGAAATATATATGACATAACTGTTACAACATCATCGAATTTGCACAGGCATGCAAAAACACTCAGAACGCATCGACGAAATGTTTCGGTAGACGCCAAGGCCTTACCGCTACGATGTCATATCTCAACGACAAGACGGATGCCTTCCTTTGCTTTGCAAGCCAAAGGTCGCTTGCTGCGCGAATGCGGCTCTGACTGTAGAAGCTCACCGCCTCGACGGCTGAGTGTTCCGACTTGCGCGCCTTGACCTCGGCGAAGACGGCCAGATTGCCTTTGCGCGCGATGAGATCGATCTCTCCCAGCGGTGTTCTATAACGAAGAGCGACGATGCGGTAACCTTTGGCCATCAGATATAACGCGGCCCAGTATTCGGAGAGCCGTCCACGGCGTTCGGCAGTTCTGCGCCGCTTGCCGTCATTAATGACTGTCTTCGGCATCTTTCAACTCAATCAGGCGCTGATAAAGATCTTTGCGCGACAGACCGGTAAGGCGGGCCGCCTCCGCAGCGGCCTTGGTGGCGGGCATGCTGGCAGAGAGTTCCCTCAGCATGATATCCACGTCAACGGCGGCGGGAATATCGTCATAGTCTGGCGGACCGACGACGAAAACGATCTCGCCCTTGACCGTTGCGTCCTTGTACTGCTCTGACAGATCGCCCAGCGTGCCGCGGCGGAACTCCTCGAAGGTCTTGGTCAGTTCACGGCACACGCAAGCTGCACGTGACGGGCCAAGAACATCCGCTGCAATGGTGAGCGTATCTGAAATCCGGTGGGGCGATTCAAAGAAGATCAGGGTTGCCGGGATCTTGGAAAGCTCTGCCAGGCGATCCCGCCTGCCTTTTTCCTTCACCGGCAAGAAGCCTGCGAACAGAAATGCATCCGATGGCAGGCCCGACCCCACAAGGGCGGCCAGCGGTGCCGAGGGGCCTGGAATCGGTATGACCCGATAACCCGCTTCGATCGCCAATTGGCCCAGGCGATAACCCGGATCGGAAACCAGCGGAGTGCCGGCATCTGACACCAGCGCCACAGATTTTCCTGCCTCCAGAGCGGCAAGAAGCTTCGGTCCAGCCTCATTGGCGTTGTGTTCATGATAGGCATAGGGCCTGCCCGTAATGCCGAAACGATCCAGCAGCACGCGCGTGACCCGTGTATCCTCGCAGGCCAGCACATCAGCACCTGCCAAGGTTTCCAAGGCGCGCAGGGTGATATCACCCAGATTGCCGATGGGAGTTGCCACGAGATAGAGTGCCGGTTCCAGCGGTCGCGCCGGGATCGCCGTGTTCCCGATCCGATAGGTTTTCGCCGCCTGTTGTCGATCTTCCGTCACTGCTCAATGCCTGCCTTATTATTGTTACGTCTTTATGGGCGAGCGCCCCATGCTGGGCAAGGCAAAAGCGGCAACCATGTGGAAAGCTGTGAGTAGTTGATGCACCAACTTGATTCCGACCCGAGAATCGGAGGGGCCTCTTGCCTTTTTGCCGCTTTGTCTGCCATTTTGCCGATCCACATCCGTCCGACCAGACTGACGGACGAGAATAACATTCGGCTTCTCACCGGAAGCCGGCACGGTCGAAAGCGGTAGCATCCCATGCGTATTACTCTTGAGCGGTCCAACCTCCTGAAATCGTTGAATCACGTTCACCGGGTGGTGGAGCGCCGCAACACGATCCCTATCCTCTCCAACGTCCTGCTGCGTGCTTCCGGCAATGATCTGGCGCTGAAGGCGACGGACCTTGATCTCGAGATCACCGAAGAACTTCCGGCAATGGTCGAGACGGCCGGCGCGACGACGGTTCCGGCGCATCTTCTCTATGAAATCGTGCGCAAGCTACCCGATGGTTCGGAGGTTCTTCTGGCCGTCAATCCGGATGGCAGCACGATGTCGGTTCAGTCCGGCCGTTCCAAGTTTTCGCTGCAATGCCTGCCCGAAGCTGACTTCCCTGACCTGACGGCGGGAAGTTTCACGCATAGCTTCAAGATCAAGGCATCCGATCTGAAGATGCTGATCGACCGCACGCAGTTCGCGATCTCGACAGAAGAAACGCGCTATTACCTCAACGGCATTTTCTTCCATACGATCGAAACAGGCGGTCAGTTGAAGCTGCGAGCCGTTGCGACCGATGGACATCGCCTTGCTCGCGCCGATATCGAGGCGCCCTCCGGTTCGGAAGGCATGCCAGGCATCATCATTCCCCGCAAGACGGTGGGCGAACTGCAGAAGTTGATGGACGATGCCGAAGCGGTCGTCACCGTCGAGGTTTCGGATGCCAAGATCCGGCTGACGCTTGGCGGAATTGTCATGACGTCGAAGCTGATTGATGGCACGTTTCCGGACTACCAGCGCGTCATTCCCACCGGAAACGACAAGGAAATGCGCGTGGATTGCCAGAGCTTTACCCGCGCTGTCGATCGCGTATCCACGATTTCCTCCGAACGTGGCCGCGCCGTCAAGCTGGCATTGAGCGATGGGCAGTTGCTTCTGACAGTCAACAATCCCGATTCCGGCAGCGCCACGGAAGAAGTCGCCGTGGGCTATGAAAGCGAACCGATGGAAATTGGCTTCAATGCCAAGTATCTGCTGGACATCACGGCGCAACTTTCCGGCGAGGATGCAATCTTCCTTCTTGCCGATGCGGGTTCGCCGACACTTGTACGGGATACGGCGGGCGATGACGCACTTTATGTGCTGATGCCGATGCGTGTTTAATCTAAATTTCAAGGGTCGCAGCCGCGGCCCTTTTTTCTGCCGCATTTCAGATGCGACATTTTTTCTTGATTTTGCGTCATGACGGCGCGATGAACGGTTAATAGATTCGCGGGAGATAGTTGATGGAATTGCGCCTGAAGGAACGACTGGGCCGTAAATTCGATGAGGAAATCCGTTTCTTCAAGGGATGGATGGAGGGTCCCAAGCAGGTTGGGGCGATCCTGCCCACCTCCAGCGTCACAGCACGCCGGATGGCAAGCGTCATCAATCCGCAGTCCGGTCTTCCGGTTCTTGAACTTGGTCCCGGCACGGGCATCATCACCAAGGCAATCCTGAAACGGGGCATCAAGCCACAGGATCTCGTATCCATCGAGTATTCGACGGACTTCTATCAGCATCTGATGCGGACCATGCCGGACGTGCGCTTCGTCAACGGCGATGCTTTCGAGCTCCAGACCATTCTTGGCGACTTCAAGGATCGCAAGTTCGACGCTGTCATCTCCGCCATCCCGATGCTGAGCTTCCCAATGGAAAAACGGATCTGGCTTCTGGAAGACCTGCTGGACCGCATGCCACACGGCCGCCCGGTGATGCAGATCACCTATGGACCGGTTTCACCCATCATTGCAAAGCCGGATCGGTATCGCATCAAGCATTTCGACTTTGTCGTGCGCAATTTGCCACCGGCCCAGTTGTGGACCTATACGCGCCCTGATTAAATCAGGACATGTTCGGGCTCTATATCAGTCATCCTCAGGTGCAGATCGACCCGCAGGTTGCGGTTCCTGACTGGAGCCTGTCGCCGCTTGGGCGTGAACGCGTTCTTGCTGCAGCAGCACGTCCATGGGTGGCCAAGTTGCAGCGGATCGTCAGCAGCCCCGAGCGGAAGGCCATCGAGACAGCCGAAATCCTGGCCGAGGCGGCTGGCGTCGAGGTCGAAATCGCAAGCGCCAGCCACGAGATCGACCGGTCCTCGACGGGCTATCTCACGCATGACGCTCATGAAGAGGCGGCCAATCGCTTTTTCGCGGATCCCTCCCATAGCTTTCGGGGTTGGGAGAAGGCTATCGATGCGCAACAGCGGATCGTGACCACGATTTCTCAGATCATTCTGGAACATGATCCCGCCCGCCCCATCGCGTTTGTAGGCCACGGCGGGGTTGGAACGCTCCTCAAGTGCTCGCTTGCGGGTCGGCCCATCGCTCGAGACGGCGATCAGCCTCCAGGCGGCGGCAATCTTTTCTGCTTTTCTCTTGCGCGCAATCTTGCCGAGTGCCGTCTCAAATGCGAGTGGACACCGATGGAATTCTGGCAAGGAGAAACGTGATGGATGCTCGTGACCGCCTGATCTTGGGCCTGGATGTACCGACCGTCGGCGAGGCAGAGGCGCTGATCCGCACACTTGGCGAGACGGTTTCCTTCTACAAGATCGGCTACCAGCTGGCTTTCGTCGGCGGACTGGAACTGGCACACGATCTGGTTCGGGACGGAAAATCCGTTTTTCTCGACATGAAACTGCTCGACATCGACAACACCGTTGCCCACGGGGTCGAAAATGTCGCCAAGATGGGCGTGAACATGCTGACGCTTCATGCCTATCCGAAGGCAATGCGTGCAGCGGTTGCGGCAGCGAAGGGATCGGATCTTTGCCTGCTGGGCGTCACCGTCCTCACATCAATGGACGCGGCGGATCTCGTGGACGCGGGTTACGACACCGATCCTCGCTCGTTGGTTCTCAAGCGCGCCGAGCAGGCCCGAGACGCCGGGATGGGCGGCATCGTGTGCTCTGCCGAGGAATCCTCTGCCGTGCGCAGCGTCATCGGACCGGACATGGCACTCGTTACACCAGGAATTCGTCCTGCGGGTTCTGACGCGGGCGATCAGAAGCGCGTGGTGACGCCTGGCGATGCGATAAGGAACGGTTCGAGCCATCTGGTTGTCGGACGGCCTATCGTCAAGGCAAGTGATCCTCTTGCTGCGGCAAAATCGATCCTTGATGAAATGGCACTTGCGCTTTCCGCATAAGGCGCCTTTCATTCAGTGACGTTGAATATGGAGGAAGCCATGCCGAAGGGATACTGGATTGCGCGCGTCGATGTTCGTGATCCGGAACGGTACAAGGATTATGTGGCTGCGGCCAAACCAGCGTTTGAGAAGTATGGCGCAAAGTTTCTGGCACGCGGTGGCGATCACACGCGGCTGGAAGGAACGGCGAGAGCCCGAAACGTCGTGATCGAGTTTCCCTCAATGCAGGCCGCAGTCGATTGCTATAAGTCTCCGGAATATCAGATTGCCGCCAAGATCCGTCAGCAGGTTGCCGATGCGGAAATGGTGGTTGTCGAAGGCATCGGAGACGTTTGAGACATAGGCATCCTCTGTTGCGGGAGCGCATTGAATAAATCACGCGCTGCCAGCGAATGCGTGCATTGCAACACTTCACCTCGTCCGCCGTTTCGGCTAGAGACAAAGAAAAACAACTCTCCTTGGCTTTCGGAGCACTCCCATGACCATGTCCAATCTTCCGCCGCTCGTGACCGTTTTCGGGGGCTCGGGCTTTGTCGGCCGGCATGTCGTGCGGGAACTGGCCAAGCGCGGCTACCGTATCCGTGTGGCCGTCCGTCGGCCGGACCTCGCAGGCTTCCTGCGTCCGGCTGGCTATGTCGGCCAGATCCAGCTGGTACAGGCCAATCTGCGTTACCGGAAATCAATCGATCAGGCGGTCGCCGGTTCGGATCACGTGGTCAACTGCGTTGGCATCCTGTTCGAAAGCGGCAAGAACTCGTTTGACGCCGTTCAGGAATTTGGCGCAAAGGCCGTCGCGGAGGCTGCCCGCGCCGTGGGCGCAACCCTGACACACGTATCGGCCATCGGAGCGGATTCCAAGTCGCAGTCCTCCTATGCACGCAGCAAGGGCCGCGCCGAGGAAGCAATCCTCTCCACCGTTCCGGATGCGATCATCCTGCGTCCCTCCATTATCTTCGGCAAGGAAGACAACTTCTTCAATAAATTTGCCGATATGGCGCGCACCATGCCCTTCCTTCCGCTGATCGGTGGCGGCCTGACCAAGTTCCAGCCCGTTTTCGTGGAAGACGTCGCCACGGCCATCGCAAAGGCGGTCGAAGGCAAGGTTGCCAAGGGCAAGACTTATGAACTTGGCGGCGCAGAAATCCTGACCTTCAAGCAGTGTCTCGAGGCTGTCCTTCGCATCACCTACCGCAAGCGTCCGCTGGTCACGCTGCCCTTCGGCGTTGCCTCGTTGATCGGCAGCATCGCCTCCATGGTTCCCCTGATCACGCCGCCGCTGACGAGCGATCAGGTTCTCCTCCTGAAGTCTGATAACGTTGTTTCGAAGGAAGCCGAGCAGGAAGGCCGGACGCTTGCAGCCTTCGGTATCCGTCCTACGCTGCTGGATGCGATCTTGCCAAGCTACCTCGTCCAATATCGCGTGCAGGGGCAGTTCACCAATTCCGGCAAGGCAGCCTGACTGCCTAAAATCCACTTCAATGAGCTATGCTCAAGCAGGAGGCAGGACATTGTTCTGCCTCTTTGACGTTCAGGGTTGTGGCGTAAATGACGCAACGCACAACTGCTTAACGTTAACCGGCGGTTCAGCAAAATACTCTATTGAAACAGATCGCGACGGCTCGTACACCGCCGCCATTCTCCCAAGTACCCGAGTATCGCCGTGACTGCCACACCCTCCTCCGAAAGGCTTCCCCCCATGGGCAAATCCATCGCACTGTTTTTTGCGTGTGCGGCATTTGTTATTCTTGCAGGCTCGTTCCTGGCCCCCGGCACCGTTGCCGCCAACAAGAGCGCCTGCGCGCCCGCCTATGGCGTGGATCCGTGCAGCACGGCGTCTATTCGCCGTTAAGCTGAACAAGTTCGGGCTGCCACTGGCAGCCCTTTTCTTTGGTCGATCTGAGGATGCAAAGGCAGGATTTATGCCTTTGCGAGCATCATCCGAAGACCAGAAGACCGATAAGGCCCGCGGTACCCACCAGAATGCGCCAATAGGCAAATGGTGCGAATCCTCGGCTGGATACGAAATCGAGCAGGGATCGTACCACCAGAAGCGCCGTCACGAAGGCGGCCACAAAGCCGATCGCGATAATTCCCGCATCATCGAAGCTGAGAGCATTCCTGTTCTTGTAGAGATCAAGAACAAACGCACCCAGCATGGTCGGCATGGCGAGAAAAAACGAAAACTCCGCTGCGGAACGCTTGTCCGTCCCCATCAGCAATGCGCCGACGATGGTCGCTCCAGAGCGGGAGGTACCTGGTATCATCGCAAGGCACTGGAAAAGGCCAATCTTGAACGCAAGGCCCGCCGGATATTGCGTAATGTCGGTGTAGCGCGGCCTTAGGCTCATCTTGTCGACTGTCAGAAGGATGAAACCTCCGACAATCAGCATCACACAGATCAGCATCGGCGTTTCGAACAGCACGCTCTTGATGAAGTCATGCGCCAGAGCACCGATGATTGCGGCTGGCAGAAACGCAAGCAGCACTGTCAGTACGAATCGTCGTGCCTGGGTGCTGTGCGGAAGGGCCAAAGCAATCTGAAGCAGCTTCTGGAAATAGACCAGAAGGATGGCGAGGATGGCACCCAGCTGGATCAGCACCGCGAAGGTGTTACCGGGCGAGCGAAACCCCATGAAGTGTCCTGCAAGGAGCACGTGGGCTGTGGATGAAACGGGGATAAATTCAGTCAGACCTTCGATCAAGCCGAGAACGAGGGCGCCAACGATAGATTGGTCGGCCATTCTTGATCCTTTATTAACGGTGATGGGACCTATAGTGGGAACGGAATCTGCAACCTCACCCTAACAATTGGGCTTGGCCGCCTTATGTCAGCCACATTCCGGCTTTGGTGATCGCGACCGACTCAACGCTTATAACAGCAAACTTCAATTTCGAGTATCGATGCCCACTCTGTATCATCATCCCATGTCCTCGGCCTCCCGTTTTGTCAGGTTGATCCTGGCGGAATACGGCTTCCAGACGGATCTCGTCGAGGAGCAACCTTGGGAGAAGCGCCGCGAATTCCTGACAATCAATCCGGCTGCCACGCTGCCTGTCTATGTGGATGACAATATGCGGGCTTTGTGCGGGCCGAATGTGTTGCTGGAATTCCTCGACGAAACGCACGGCGTCCTGAAGCGGGACAAACGCCTCTTCGCGGAAGACCCCTTTCAGCGGGCTGAAATCCGGCGCTTGACGGAATGGTTCCTTCTCAAGATGGAACAGGATGTCACGCGGCCACTGACCAAGGAGCGTGTCTACAAGCTCCAGATGACGGCAGCCCAAGGCGGCGGCGCGCCTGACTCCAAGGTTTTGCGCACGGCACGCGGCAATATCCGCCAGCATATGAAATATCTTTCCTGGCTTGCCGGCTCTCGCACCTGGCTTGCGGGCGACCGCCTGTCCTATGCGGATCTCGCCGCCGCGTCATCGGTTTCCGTTCTGGATTATCTGGGCGAGATCGATTGGCAGGAGACACCCATCGCCAAGGAATGGTATCAGAGGCTGAAGTCGCGCCCTTCGTTCCGGCCACTCCTGGCAGAACGCATTCGCGGCATTACGCCGGTATCTCATTATGCGGACCTCGATTTCTGAGACTGAAAGAGCAGACACGGATCGACAGGTTGCCAAGGCTCTGGATCGGCAACGCAAGCTTAAGACGTTCCTGTTGGCTGAAGCCAAGGTGCTTGGCTTCGACAGTTGCCGCATCACCTTGCCCGATTCGATACCTCAGGCGCCTGAACGCCTCGGCACGTTCCTGCAGGCCGGACGCCATGGTACGATGGCATGGATGGAGGAAACGCGAGAGCGCCGTGCTGACCCCCGTGTCCTCTGGAGCGAGGTCCGCTCGATTGTCCTGTTCGGCGTGAACTACGGGCCGGATGAAGATCCGCGCGAACTTCTCGCCAAGACAGACCGAGCAGCCATATCCGTCTATGCCCGGCACCGTGATTACCATGACGTCATCAAGGGGAAGCTGAAGGAACTGGCCACCCGCTTTGCGGCCCGCGCTGACGAAGACGTCAAGGTGTTCGTCGACACAGCCCCCGTCATGGAAAAGCCGCTCGCCGCTGCGGCAGGGCTGGGTTGGCAGGGAAAGCATACAAATCTGGTCAGCCGCGAATTCGGCTCCTGGTTATTTCTGGGAAGCATGTTTACGACCGCGGAACTGGAGATCGATACGCCGGAACGCGATCATTGCGGCTCTTGCCGTTCCTGCCTCGATGCGTGTCCGACGAATGCCTTTCCGGCCCCTTACCAGATCGACGCCAGGCGGTGCATTTCCTATCTGACCATCGAGCACAAAGGCATCATTGAGTCTTCTCTCCGGCCAATGTTCGGCAACCGCATCTACGGCTGCGACGACTGTCTGGCGGTCTGTCCGTGGAACAAGTTTGCCTCCGAAGCATCCGAAATGAAGCTGCGCGCACGCGCTGATCTGAAAGAGCCAAGGATTGCCGACCTGCTGGGTCTGGACGACGGTCAGTTCCGCACCCTGTTCAGCGGTTCTCCTGTCAAACGTATCGGGCGGGACCGCTTTATCCGAAATGTGCTGATTGCAGCCGGCAATTCCGGTGAGCCGTCCTTCATCGAGCCGTGTAAAGCGCTGTTGAATGATGCATCACCCGATGTGCGGGGTATGGCTGTCTGGGCCTTGTCGAGATTGATGCAGGCCGATGCCTTTCTCCTTTTGGCGCAGCAAAGAGCGCCTGATGCGGATATCGACGTTGAGAATGAATGGGTAATGGGAGTTCAGGCATGCGGGTCATGATTTTTGGTGCAGGCTATTCAGGACAGGCAATCGCTGCAGACTTCCTGAAGGCTGGCGCGGACGTGGCCGGGACGACGCGTAGCGAGGAGAAGAGCCAGAATTTGAAGGATAAAGCGATCCGGCCATTTCTCTTCGGCGGAACGGAATTGGGCGATGGTCTTCGGACGGAACTTGCCCAGACAACGCATCTCATACAATCCATTGCACCGGCCATCGCACCGGGCGAAGGCGGAGACCCGCTGCTCAACGTCATAAATGGAGACGTGCGCGCCGTCTTCCCAAAGCTTCAATGGGTCGCCTACCTTTCGACAGTCGGCGTCTATGGCGATCATCAGGGGGACTGGGTCGATGAGGAAACACCATGCCGCCCCGTGTCCGCGCGCTCCAGGGAACGCGTTGCCGCGGAAAACGCTTGGCAGGCAGCGGCGAACCGCGCTGAAGTGCCACTCGCGATCCTGCGCCTCTCCGGAATTTATGGCCCCGGACGAAACGGCTTCATCAGTCTGGCCCAGGGGACGGCACGCCGGCTTGTCAAACCGGGCCAGGTGTTCAACCGCATCCGCGTGGAAGATATCGGTCGTGCGACGCTGTTCCTGTGCGAGCGCCACGCCTCCGGTATCTTCAACGTGACGGACGATCTTCCCGCGCCGCCACAGGATGTCGTTACGGAAGCCGCGCACCTCATGGGCATCCAGCCACCGCCGGAACAGGCCTTCGAAACAGCTGAACTGACGCCGATGGCGCGCTCCTTCTACGGCGAGAACAAACGCGTCTCGAATATGAAGATACGCAACCTTGGATTTAACTTTCAGTTTCCGACCTTCGAGGTTTCATTGGAGCAGCTGTGGCAATCCGGCCGCTGGAAAGCGTAAAGCCGGTCCTGCAGACGGTCTATGCGCGCTGTTGAAGAAAGATGAAAATTCCATCCAAATTGGGCAGTTGGATTATAGAAATTTAACTTTCATGACAAAGCGCCATATTTTTTGTCCAAATGTGGCAAGCGATTCTGCTTTTTGATAAAATTTTCTCTTCACGTTTTCACGCGAATCAGGCGTTCGAATCTCGGCAGAACAATTTTCCAGAATCCTACTGGAATCACTAAATTTTTCCTGGCTGAACATCTTAACTCGTTAGCCGGCTTCCAATCACGATTGTTACAGATTTTAACATTGCGTGATCACAAAGCCCACGTTTTCGCCTTTTTTGGCCGTGCCTAGACCACCCCGCACGCATCTCACCACTTGGATCAACGGGGATAATCGGATTTGAAACTTCCAAAACGCTCAGCTTTCGCAGCAGTCGCTCTCGCATCATTCTCGATGATTGGCTCTCAAACGGCGCAAGCCGCTCCAGGTTGTGGTCACGCTTCCTGGTATGCACTGGGTTCCAAGACAGCCTCCGGCGAACGCATGAACGCCTCCAAGCTCACCGCGGCGCATCGCTCGCTGAGTTTCGGAACGAAGGTCAAAGTTACCAACAAGCGCAATGGCAAGACCGTCGTGGTTCGCATCAATGACCGCGGCCCTTTCATTCGCGGCCGCGTCATCGATCTCTCGAAGGCAGCAGCCGCCGACATCGGAATGGTTTCGACAGGCACCGCGCAGGTCTGTTACGAGGTCATCGGCTGATCCGCATGGATGACGGATTGCTCCTCAAGCTTGCCCTGATGGCTTTTCAACGTTAAACGCGCCGGAAAGCAAGGAGATCAGGACATGCGACTGGGCGGACGGATGGCTGCAGCCATCGAAGTGTTGGCAGATATCGAGACGCGCAAACGTCCCGTTGCCGATGCACTGAAGGACTGGGGCCTGGCGCATCGCTTCGCTGGCTCCGGAGATCGCGCCGCCATCGGCAACATCGTCTATGATGCCTTGCGCATGCGTCTATCCCATGCCTGGCTGATGGATGACGAGAGTGAGACGGCACTGGTCTACGCCGTTCTTCTACGTCAATGGGGCTTCACGCGCACAAGCCTCGCGGCAGAACTGGCGGATGACAAATTTGCGCCACCCGCTCCGGATCTGACAGGTCTTTCCGAGCGAAATCTGTCGGACGCGCCAGCGCATATTCAAGGTGATATCCCGGAATGGGTCGTTGAGAGCTTCCAGTCCTATTTCGGCGACGCCTGGCTTGCAGAAGCTCAGGCTATGGCTGGTCGGCCAACGCTGGATTTGCGAGCCAACACGCTGAAGGCTAACCGGGACAAGGTCGTCAAGGCGCTGGATCGGGCGGGCGCGCAGCCAACGCAGATCGCGCGTCAGGGCATTCGTATCCCTGCCGGTGATGGCGCATCCCGCCTTCCGAACGTGACCGCCGAACTCTCCTTCCAAAAGGGTTGGTTCGAAGTTCAGGACGAAGGATCGCAGATTGTTGCCGATCTCGTAATGCCATCCGAAGGGCAGCAGGTTCTGGATTACTGCGCAGGTGGCGGCGGCAAGACGCTGGCGCTCTCGGCAAGCCTCAACAACAAGGGTCAGGTTCATGCCTATGACGCCGACCGCAAACGCCTTGCTCCCATCATCGAGCGCCTGCGCCGCGCCGGCACGCGCAATGTTCAGGTGCACGACGACGTGCAGCAGATGGATGCCCTGAAGGAGAAGCTGGACGTCGTGCTTGTGGATGCTCCCTGCACGGGTACAGGAACATGGCGCAGGCGGCCCGATACGAAATGGCGCCTGACGCAGAAGAACATCGAGGAGCGCCTTGGGCAACAGCAGGATGCGCTGTCATCGGCTGCAGCCTATGTCAAACCGGGCGGAACACTCGTCTATGTCACCTGCTCCGTTCTGCCGGAAGAGAATGACCGACAGATCGAGCGCTTCCTGGCAAACAATCCTTCTTACGAAGTCCAGTCAGCGCTGGACGACTGGAAAACACTGTTTGGCAAGGATGCGCCGAAGCCGCATTCCGCCGATGGTCGTAGTCTGACGCTGACACCGGCCTCCACGCAGACTGATGGCTTCTTCTTCTGCAAGCTTAAACGGCAGAGCTAAAAGGACTGTCGAGGCTGGAATTCCTCTAATCTAGATTATTTGACACCAGTTTCCTTTTGCGCAATGAGGATTGAAACGATTGATCGGAGAAGGGGCAGAGATGCCTTGCTTCGGTCACGTTTTGCCGGGAAGGCGTGATCGGCCATCGGCATCGTCATTTTCAGACAGGAGGGGACCATGCTCCGCCGAACTCTCTCGACTATCAGTTCTGCTCTGGCCGCTTCGGTGGCTTTTGTCGCTCTGCCTGCACTGGCTGCAGAGCCCACCGAGGTTCTGAAACACTATGCGGCCGTCGGCCATGCGAAATTCGAAGACGCCCTGAGCACAGCCAAGGCATTGGACAAGGCCGTAGACGCCCTCATCGCAAAGCCATCAGAGGAAACGCTGAAGGCTGCACGTCAGGCATGGCTTGCAGCGCGTACACCCTATTTGCAGACTGAGGTCTACCGCTTCGGCAATCCCATTGTTGATGACTGGGAAGGCAAGGTGAATGCCTGGCCTCTCGATGAAGGTCTTATCGACTATGTTGATGCCGCCTACGGCACCGAAAGCGATGCCAATGCCTTCTACACGGCCAATGTCATTGCCAATCCCAAGCTCAAGATCAACGGCGAGGACATCAATGCCTCGAAGATCACGCCGGAACTGATCCGCAGCCTGCATACGGCGGGCGAAGTGGAGGCCAATGTTTCGACCGGCTATCACGCGATCGAATTCCTGCTGTGGGGACAGGACCTGAATGGCACCGGACCGGGAGCGGGTAATCGCCCCTTTACCGATTACGACAAGGCCAATTGCACGCACGGCAATTGCGATCGTCGTGGCGACTATCTGAAGTCGGCGACCACGCTGCTGGTTCAGGATCTTCAGGAAATGGTAGAGGCTTGGGCTGCGACCGGCGAAGCCACGAAAGCTGTTCTGGCCGATCCGAAGGCGGGCCTTTCCGCGATCCTCACAGGCATGGGCTCACTGTCCTACGGCGAACTGGCGGGCGAGCGCATGAAGCTTGGCCTTCTGCTGCATGATCCGGAAGAGGAGCAGGATTGCTTTTCCGACAACACGCACAATTCGCACCTGAACGATGCAATCGGCATAGCATCCGCCTATCGCGGAACCTACACACGCACTGACGGAACCAAACTGGCCGGGCCTTCCCTCTCCGATCTCGTCAAGGCCAAGGATGCCGCTCTCGACACGGAGTTGAACGCCAAGCTCGACAAGACGCTTGCCGACATGCAGATCATGGCGGAGCGCGCTCAGAAAGTCGAAGCCTATGACCAGATGATCGCCGAGGGTAACAAGGACGGCAATGCGATTGTTCAGGCCCCGATCGATGACCTGATTGCCCAGACGAAATCAATCGAGCGCGTGATCGCGGCGCTCGATCTTGGCCAGGTGAAGCTCCAGGGTTCGGCGAGCCTCGATAATCCGAACGCCGTGTTCAAATGAGACCAGGACGGCCCATCGAATATCGATGGGCCGCTACTCCCGATGCATCAACGCGCACTCGTCCTTGCTCTCCCCATCCTGCTGACCTGTCTCGTGCCAGCGTCCGGCATTGGACAGCAGGAGTTGCCGTATCAGGGTCCACGCAGGGATTTGACGCCGAAGGATCAGGCGCGTGTCACTGCGGTCACTCGACCAACCGGTAATTTTGGCCAGGCAGAACCATTTGAAGCGATGGCCGCCGGTGCAGCGACCTCGACGCGCGCCGTCGATGCCGATGCTTTTTCGCAGTTCGCACCCGGCATCACCTTCAGCCAGCAGGAAGAGTTCAAACTCGGAAATGCGCTTTTCACCAAGCTATGGGTCGCCGCACCCTCCTCGACACAAGCCTCCGATGGATTGGGGCCGCTCTACAACGCACGCTCCTGCGTAAGCTGCCATGTGAGGGATGGGCGTGGTCACCCTCCCGAGGGAGGCAATGACAGGATCTCCATGTTCCTGCGGCTGGCGCGCGCCCCTGCAACGCCGGAGGAGAGTGCACGTGTTGCCGATCGTCGTGCGCTCAATTTTCCCGATCCGATCTACGGTGCGCAGTTGCAGGATCTTGCCGTCCCTGGACTTGCTGCCGAAGGCACGATGCAGATCTCCTACTCGGAGCAGCCTGTCCGCCTCAAGGATGGTACTAACGTTTCGCTACGACGCCCGGCCTATTCGGTCAACAGACTGGCTCAAGGCCCGCTTGCAGCGGGAACGACCCTTTCCCCCCGCATTGCCCCTGCGATGATCGGGCTTGGGCTCATCGAAGCCATTCCTGCGCAGGACATTCTCGCCCATGCGGACCCGGATGACAGGGACGCAGACGGAATTTCGGGGAAAGCGGCCATCGTTCGAGACCACGTGACCGGCAAACTGGCGCTCGGGCGCTTTGGCTGGAAGGCACAGAATGCCACCGTCCGCGACCAGACCTCTGCGGCCTTCTCGGGCGACCTTGGATTATCCACGTCCGATCGACCCGATCCTTACGGCGATTGCACCCCGCAACAAACGGATTGCCGCGCCCGTGCACATGGGGTCCAGCCGCGTCTTGGCGATACCGAAGCGCCGGACCCGGTGATGGACCTCGTGACGTTTTACTCGAGCCATCTTGCCGTTCCTCAACGACGCGATGTCAGTTCACCCGAGGTGCTGAAGGGCAAGGAGGCCTTCTACCGCCTTGGATGCGCGAGCTGCCATGTGCCGAAATTTGTGACGAGCCGCTCCGCTTCCGACCCTTCTCAGGCCTTTCAACTGATCTGGCCCTATTCGGATTTCCTGCTCCATGATATGGGCGATGGACTTGCTGACGGCCAAACCGTCGGCGACGCGTCCGGCCGAGAATGGCGTACTCCGCCACTATGGGGCGTCGGCCTGACGCAAACTGTCAGTAAACATAGTTTTTTTCTGCATGACGGGCGCGCCCGCAACCTGACTGAGGCCATTCTCTGGCACGGTGGCGAGGCGGAGAAATCCCGGAACGGTTTTGCGGCTCTTGAAACCAGAGATCGCAATGCCCTGTTGACGTTTCTGGAGTCCCTATGATGCGCACGAGTGTCCTGTCTATCGGTCTGGCCCTTGGTCTTTTTCTGTTTGCAGCAGCGGATGCGGGCGCGCAGGATGCGAACCCTTCTCCGCCGGTTCTGACGCATGAGCGGACGACGGCGCTGATGGAACGGGTCATCACCAATGTCATACAGCCGGGCTACCGGGACTTTTCGGAGAAGACCGGCCTTTTGAGCGACCGGATGATGCAGCTTTGCACCGTGCCCTCTGCAAACAATCTTGCTCAGGCACAGGCTGCATTCTCGGAAGCCGCCAAAAGCTGGGCGCGGATCGAGATCGTGCGCGTCGGCCCCGTGCTCGAAAAGAACCGCTTCGAGAGGATACTTTTCTATCCGGACAAGAAGGGTCTCGGGTTTCGGCAGGTTCAGGCCTTGCTGTCATCCTCCGACGAGACGGCGACTGCACCTGATACGCTGTCTTCCAAAAGTGTTGCCGTACAGGGTTTGGGAGCGCTCGAATTTGTGTTGTATGGCACCGGTTCGGATCAACTGACTGCGCAGACAAAATCTTATCGATGCCGCTACGGCCTCGCAATCGCCGGTAACGTGCAGCACATCGCGATGGAACTGGTGCAGGCCTGGGATGATCCGGACGGCCTTTCCAAAGACTGGAAGAACCCCGGGCCGCAAAGCTCTGCCTTCCGGCAGGACCAGGAAGCCGTCACCGAGGTGCTTGGTATTCTGGTTCACGCCGCGGAGGCCCTTCGCGATCAGCGCATCGAGAGCTTCTACAAAAGCGGATCCTCTCAAAGCTTTCCAAAGCAAGCGCTGTTCTGGCGATCCGGCCTGACCTTTCCGATGATGCGCGAAAATCTGGAAGGACTGCGGCAGCTTGTCCATGGATCGGGCATCAAAGAGCTGTTGAAGCCCAGCCAGATCTGGATCGTGAACTCCATCGATGTCTATTTCAAATCCCTCATCACGCTTGCTCAGGATATTGATGCCGATCTGGAAGCGGCCGTCAGCAAACCGCAACAGAAGGCAAAGCTGGATGCCATGCTTTCCGACAGCCGCGATCTGATTTCTCTCTTCAACGATGATCTGGGGCAGGCGCTCGGCCTGACCACGGGCTTTTCCTTTTCCGACGGAGACTGATTGGATGCGGACCTTCGAGGTGAGGACGGGCGAGATTGACAGGCGCAGCTTCGTCAAGGCTGCGGGCGTAGGTTTTCTGGCCGCACTTTCCCCGGAAAAGCTGATGGCGCTCGATCGATCGGATGCAGTTTTTGCGTCCGCCTTCCGCGCTCCCGACGGAAGCTACGGTGTCGCGACGATAACCGAACGGGGCGAGATCATAGAACGGATCGCCTTGCCCGCGCGGGCTCATGGCCTCTCCTACTGTCTGCTGACAGGTCGGTGCGTCGTCTTCGCGCGCCGTCCCGGCACATTTGCGTTGATCTTCGACCCATCAGGACAGGATGAGCCGGTCTTGATCAGCACTCCCTCCGGACGTCATTTTTACGGACACGGTCACTTTTCCCCGGACGGTCGACTGCTCTATGCAAGCGAGAACGATTTCGATGGGAACCGGGGCGTGATTGGCGTGTACGATGCCAAGTCCCAGTTTCGCCGGATTGCCGAGTTCGATGCAGGTGGCATCGGCACCCACGACATGACAGTGTCCGATGACGGACGCCTGCTGATCGTTGCCAATGGCGGCATCGAGACACATCCGGATTTCGGCCGCACCAAGCTCAATCTCGACCGCATGCAGCCGTCCCTTGCCATTCTCGATGCCGCGAGCGGCGAGATCATCGAGCGGCACCCAATGCCGGACCATCTGAGGCAGCTTTCCACACGGCATCTGGATGTGGATCGGCGTGGCCGGATCTGGTTCGCCTGCCAGTATGAAGGTCCGCGCACCGATCATCCGCCTTTGACCGGATACTTTGCTCTTGGCGACGATATCACCTTCATCGATATTCCGCCGGAAACGACCGAAAAGCTGGCGAACTATGTCGGTGCAATTGCCGTCAACCGTCGTGAGCGTCTGGTTGGCCTAACCTCACCGAAGGGTGGCTATGCGGTCATTCTCGATGCAGTGACGGGGCAGGTGTTGAGGGAGGATCCTGTCCCGGATGCGGCAGGGGTCGCCAGAGCGCCAACCGGCATCGCAGTCTCTACCTATAGCGGCGAGCTCGAGGGAACCCGTTCGAACGTGAACTGGGACCAGCATCTTGTCCGGCTTGGGTGAGCAAATCATGGTTCGTAGCGACACGTTTCGTGAGCATCCGAACGAGCCTGCGACTACACTTTTCCTGACACCACCCTAAATCCGGCATCATGAAAAAGATCCTCATCCATGTCCTCTTCGTCGCCGTTGTGGTCGGGCTTGGCGCCTTGATCGGCATCGCCAATATTCCGGGCGAATGGTATCAGGCTCTCAACAAGCCACCCTTCAATCCGCCCAACTGGATCTTCGGTCCGGTCTGGACTACGCTCTATGTGCTGATCGGCATTGCGGGTGCCCGGACGTGGCTTGACTCGCCGTCCTCGTCGCGGATGCAGATCTGGTTTGGCCAGATGGTTCTGAATTTCCTGTGGTCCCCTGCTTTCTTCGGCATGGAAAGCACGGTGCTCGGGCTGATCGTCATCATTCCGATGCTGGTGCTCATCGTGCTCTTCATCCAGCGTAGCTGGAACAAGGACAGGATCAGCGCGCTCCTGTTCCTTCCCTATATTGCCTGGGTCAGCTTCGCGACGCTTCTGAACCTTTCCCTGTTCATCCTGAATTGATCCTGTCTCTTGCAGCCTTCCCGATGCCGTGCCAGTTTCGCGCCGACAAAGGGGCACAGGATGGATGAGGTCGATCCCGGAGATTTCCGGACAAGGGTAAGGCAGAGTTTCGGGCGACAGGCTTTCATGGAAACGCTTGGCGCGGACCTGACACGCGTCGAGCATGCCATGGTCGAAATTGAAATGCCGTTCGATGCAAAGCTCACGCAGCAACATGGCTTCCTGCATGCGGGAGTGATTTCCGCAGCACTGGATGCGGCCTGTGGCTATGCGGCCTATACGGTCATCGATCCGGATGCGTCCATCCTGACCATCGAGTTCAAGGTTAACCTCTTGTCTCCTGGACGTGGCGAACGCTTTCTGTTTCGTGGCGAAATCACAAAACCGGGTTCCACCATCATCGTCGCAGATGGCAGGGCCTATGCGCTGACCAACGGCCCGGCCAAGCTGATCGCTTCCATGAGCGGCAGCATGATGGTGATCCGCGGGCGCGAGGATGTGACCGGATGACGTTCGAGTTGAAGACGATTGCCGGAAAACGGCTGCTCTTTGTCATGGCGGCACTGCCCGAATATGGCCCACACCTGAAGGCGCGGTTCAAGCCGCTGATTACCGGCATCGGGCCTGTGGAAGCGGCCGTTACGTTGACAAAGGCATTGAGCGCGCTCAGCGCCAGACAGGAATTGCCGGATCTCGTTGTCTGCCTCGGCTCTGCCGGCTCCCGGACACTGGCGCAGACGGAAGTCTATCAGATCAGCTCGGTATCCTATCGCGACATGGACGCCTCGCCGCTTGGATTCGAGAAGGGCAGAACGCCGCTTCTCGACCTGCCCGCCGTCATCGAGCTGCCGCTACGCATTCCCGGCGTTCCAGTAGCCAGTCTTTCGACCGGTGCAAACATCGTTTCCGGCGACGCCTATGACTTGATCGACGCCGATCTGGTGGAGATGGAAACCTTCGCGATCCTGCGCGCCTGCCAATCCTTCGATGTGCCCCTCATCGGCTTGCGGGGCATTTCCGATGGGAAAGCAGAATTGCGGCATGTCGGCGACTGGACCGAATACCTTCATGTCATCGACGAGAAGCTTGCCAAAACAATCGACCGTCTAACGCAGGCACTAGAATCCGGCACTTTGAGCCTCTGAGTCAGTTGCAAAAATGCCCGTTCTTCATTAAAGGCTCGCCATGACCCAGATAGCCCATCACGACCGCCTCCTCATCATCGATTTTGGCTCCCAGGTGACGCAGCTTATCGCGCGTCGGCTGCGCGAACTGAACGTCTATTGCGAAATCCATCCCTATCAGAACGTCACCGACGCCTTTCTGGCTGACTTCAAGCCGCGTGCAGTGATCTTCTCCGGTGGACCGGATTCGGTGACGCGCGAGGGTTCGCCGCGTCCGCCGCAGTCGGTCTACACGCTGGGCGTTCCGGTTCTCGGCATCTGCTATGGACAGCAGGTCATGATGCAGGATCTCGGCGGCCAGGTTGAAGGCGGAAAGATTTCCGGCGGCGGCGGCACAGCAGAATTCGGCCGCGCCTATGTGACGCCAGCCGACCAGACCGATCCGTTTCTCAACGGCTGGTTTGCGGAAGGCCGCGAGCAGGTGTGGATGAGCCATGGCGACCATGTGAGCCGCATCGCTCCCGGTTTCGAGGTTTATGGCACGTCGCCCAATGCGCCTTTCGCGATCACTGCCGATCCGAAGCGGCATTTCTACGCCGTGCAGTTCCACCCGGAAGTGCATCATACGCCAAACGGCAAGACGCTGTATGAGAACTTCGTCAAGCTGGCGGGCTTCGAGGGCGACTGGACCATGGGCGCCTATCGCGCCGAGGCCATCGCCAAGATCCGGGCTCAGGTAGGTGACAAAAAGGTTATCTGCGGTCTTTCCGGTGGCGTCGATAGTTCGGTTGCTGCGGTTCTTATCCATGAGGCAATCGGCGAACAGCTGACCTGCGTTTTCGTGGATCATGGCCTGCTGCGTCAGGATGAGGCCCAAGAGGTCGTCACCATGTTCCGGGACAACTACAATATCCCGCTGATCCATGCGGACGAACAGGACCTGTTTCTGGGCGAGTTGGAAGGCGTGACCGATCCGGAGGTGAAGCGGAAGACCATCGGTCGTCTCTTCATCGATGTGTTCCAGAAGCACGCGAACACCATCGAGGGTGCCGAATTCCTCGCTCAGGGCACGCTCTATCCGGACGTGATCGAAAGCGTATCCTTCTCGGGTGGCCCATCCGTCACGATCAAGAGCCACCACAATGTAGGCGGCCTGCCGGAAAAGATGGGTCTGAAGCTGGTCGAGCCGCTTCGCGAACTCTTCAAGGACGAAGTGCGTGCGCTGGGCCGCGAGCTTGGGCTGCCGGAGAAGTTCATCGGCCGCCATCCCTTCCCCGGTCCCGGCCTTGCGATCCGCTGCCCCGGCGAAATTACCCGAGCCAAGCTGGAAATCCTGCGCAAGGCCGATGCGGTCTATATCGACCAGATCCGCAAGCACGGTCTTTATGACGAGATCTGGCAGGCTTTCGTGGCGATCCTTCCGGTGCGCACGGTGGGCGTGATGGGCGACGGACGTACCTATGACTATGCCTGCGCTCTGCGCGCCGTGACCTCGGTCGATGGTATGACAGCGGATTATTATCCCTTCACGCATGAATTCCTTGGTGAGACGGCAACCCGCATCATCAACGAAGTCGAGGGCATCAACCGCGTGACCTATGACATTACCTCGAAGCCTCCGGGCACGATCGAGTGGGAATGACCCCAGAGAACAGTCAATCGAAGGCCGGGGATAAATTTCCGGCCTTTTTGCTGTCACATGCGCCAGACAACGGCGCCGCCGGACATGCCCGCACCTGCGGCCGTCATCAGCAGCGTTTCGCCGCCTTTGAACTGAGCTTGTGCATTCGCAATAGAAAGCGAAAGCGGAATGGTGGCGGCGGATGAATTGCCATACTCACCGAGCGTTCGGATGGAGAGATCTGTATCCAACTCAAGTCGCTCCTCCAGCGCATCGATGATACGACTGTTGGCCTGATGCGGGATGAAACGATCAATGGAGGAGGGTGACAGGTTCGCGCTTGTCAGCGCCTTTGTCGCGCAATCTCCCATCATCTCGACCGCCAGCGAAAAGACCTTGCGGCCATCACGCATCGACATCCGCGTTTCCTCCAGATCCATCGCCATTTCAAAGGGCTGGACAGATCCGCCCGCGGCAATGCCGATCAGCTCGTAATTTGACCCGTCGGAAACGAGTTCCGAGCTGAGCAGACCACGACCCGGCTGCGTCGAGGGTGACAGAACCACAGCACCCGCCGCATCAGCAAACAAAATTGCGCTTGCCCGCTCCTGCCAGTTGATGCGGCGGCTCAGAATATTGGCGGCAACGACGAGTACCGGCTTTGCCTGCGTTCGCACAAATCCGTCAGCCAGAACGAGTGCCTGGATAAAGCCGGAACAGGCGCCAGCGAGATCCACCGCACCTGATTGTTTCAATTCCAGACGATGAGCCAGAAGCGGCGCTGACGGAGGCAGGAGATGATCCGGCGTGGAGGTGGCCAGCAGCACCATGCCAATATCTCGCCGATCTAGCCCTGACTGATGCAGCGCCATGGCCCCGGCCTTGGCAGCCATATCCGTCAATCGATCCCCAGGCATTGTCCAATGCCTTGCGCGGATTCCGGTTCGCCTCTCGATCCAGCCAGTCTCGATATTGAAATGAGCTTCCAGTTCCGCATTCTCCACGCGGCGCTCGGGCACGTAATGACCGAAGCCAGCCATATAGCTTCCGATCACAGTGCACCTCTAGCAAGCTGATCGATGCCTTCCGAAATTGCATCATAGGCGAGGTTCAGATCCGCCTCCGTCACGCAATAAGGTGACATCAGATAGACGACATTGCCGAGCGGTCGAATAAGTACGCCGCGCTCACGGAAGAAGCGCCGAAGTTTTGGCCCCACATCGGAGAGGTAACCGCTCGCCGGAACAGCCAGTTCGACAACGGCAATGGTTCCAATCTGGCGAATATCAGCAACGTCTGCATTGTTTTCGAAACGTCGCAGCCTCTCGCGATGCAGGGTCTCGATTTTTCCGATCCGGTCCAGAACCGGTTCATTGCACCAAACATCCAGATTGGCGACCGCCGCCGCACAGGCGATCGGGTTGGCCGTATAGGACGAGGAGTGGAAGAAGGTCTTCCGGCGCTCTGTCGAGTAATGCGCCTCGAAGATCTCCGATGTCGCCAATGTGGCAGCCAGTGGCAATGCACCGCCCGTGATGCCCTTGGACAGACATAAGATGTCCGGCGCAACGCTCGCCTGTTCGCAGGCCAGCACTGTGCCTGTTCGCCCCCAGCCGGTCATCACCTCATCCGCAATCAGCAATACGTCGTGACGCTTGGTAATCTCTCGAAACTGGACGAGAAGTTGCGGCGCGTAAATCTTCATGCCGCCTGCACCCAGCACAAGCGGCTCGATGAGGAGCGCCGCGGTCTGACCCGAACTGCAAAGGTGTTCCAGGGCATCCAGCGTCTGCTGCTCCTCGCCTGGATCGGGAAACGGGATCGTATCGACGCCGAACAGCAAGGGCTCGTAGGCGGCGTTGAACACGCCACGTTCTCCGGTCGACATCGTGCCGATCGTATCGCCGTGATAGCTGTGCTCCATCACCACAATGCGGGACCGCGTCAGGCCTCGATTGTGGAAGGTGCCGAGCGCCATCTTCAGCGCCACCTCGACCGCCGTTGATCCGCTATCGGAGTAAAACACGTGGTTCAGGCCCGCCGGTGCGAGCTTTACCAGTCCCCTTGCCAAATCCTCCGCCGGTTCATGGCTGTACTCGGCGAAGATGATCTGGTCATATCGGTCGAGCGCGTGGCGGATTGCCTGCATGATCAGCGGATGCCGGTGACCATGGGTGATGACCCACCAGGAGGAGATCGCATCCAGCACGCGCCTGCCGCTTTCCTCGATGAGGTAGGCTCCGTCGGTGGCGGCTATCTTCTGGAGGGTTGGTTCGAGCGCGTGTTGCGTAAAGGGATGCCAGACGGGCGATGTCATGCCTTTTCTCCCACAAAGTCATCCATATCAAAGTGGGCGCTGAAGGCTTGCCGCAATGTCTCAGTGTCCAGTCTGTCGAGCTTGGGCAGACGCCCGAGAACCCTGACCATCCCCAGTTCGGAAATGATTGCCTGGCTGTCGCGAACCTCATCGCCGATGAAGACTACACCGAGGACCGGGATCCTTCGCACCCGCATGGCTTCCAGAGACAGAAGTGTGTGATTGATGGTGCCGAGCGCCGTTCGGGCGCAAAGTATGGTCGGCAACTGCCAGCGGGCGAAGACATCCGCATAGGTGATGCGTCGGGTCAACGGCACCAGAAGCCCGCCCGCCCCTTCGATCACCAATGGCCTTTCAAGCTGCGGCGGAACAAGCGCGAGCGGATCGATCTCGACACCATCTATCTGCGCGGCCAGATGGGGAGAGGCAGGCGTCTTCAGCTTCCACGCCTCCGGTAGGATTCGAACCGGTTCGGCCCCGGCAAGACGCGCGACCAGTTCGCTATCGGTTTCCTCCTCCAGCCCGCTCTGCACCGGCTTCCAGTAATGGGCATCCAGCGCCTGTACGAGCGCTGCTGAGAATACGGTTTTCCCAATGCCGGTATCGGTACCGGTTACGACGAAGGTTTTGCTCATCTCTCGTCTTCCAGAATGTGTGCCAGTTGATCGACCATTCGTTCAATCGTCCCCTGGTCGACGTTGAGGGTAATGGTGATGCGCAGCCGCGCCGTGCGCGCTGGCACCGTTGGCGGGCGAATGGCGCGAATATCAAATCCCGCCGATTGAAGCCGCTCCGCCACTCGAACAGCCTTGGCATCCTCCCCAAGGTGAATGGGAATGATCTGGGTTCTACTGGTCGCAATACCGAGGCGCTCGCCAATCCGCCGGTTCGCAAAGCTTGCAAGATCCTGAAGTGCCGTCCGGCGCTCCGGCCGCGACTGGACGAGCGTCAGCGCCTCCAGCACTGCAAGTGCCTGCAATGGCGGAGGGGCCGTGGCGTAGATGAATGGACGGGCGCGGTTGATCAGGAAGTCGCAAAGTGTGCGGCTGGCACCGACCAGACCGCCGAACGCACCCAGTGCCTTGCCGCAGGTGTGCAGTGTGATGACGTTCTCTCTTCCCTCCAGCTCCGCTGCAAGCCCACGACCATCCGGCCCGTGCACACCCGTCGCATGGGCTTCATCGATCACCAGAAAGGCATCGTGGCGATCCGCGATCTCCGCGAGATCGGCCAGCGGAGCGATATCGCCATCCATGGAATAGAGACTTTCAACGACAATCCAGGGATGCCCCTTGCCGCCTTCCTTTCTCCAAAGCCGGATTGCGTCTTCGAACGCCGCAGCTTCATTATGTGCAACACCTCGAACATCGGCGCGACTTGCCCGCATGCCGTCGTGCGCACTGGCGTGGACCAGCATGTCATGAAGGATCAGATCGCCAGGCTGCGGAAGCGTGGACAGGATGGCGACATTGGCACTGAAGCCACCGCCAAAGTACAGCATCCGCCCTGAGCCGAAAAAGCGGGCAGCCTCTTCCTCCAATGCCTCGTGTTCTTCATGATGTCCGCGCAAGAGGCGCGACCCTCCCGAGCCTGTTGCAACGCCCCTATGCAAAGCGTCGATCATTCGGGCAGCTAGCTCAGGGGAGCGGGCAAGGCCGAGATAGTCGTTGGAACTGAAATCTGCCCCTGCGGGAAGGTTCAGTCGGCGCAGACGACCCCTTGATGCCAGAGCATCCAGTTTATCCTCAAAAGCGTTAGTGATCGTCGCCATATTATAGATAATTCTTCGAAAGCCCTGTCCAATCAGGAGTATCTAACCCAGTCGCAGAATTTTTTATAGATAAAAATTTGGTGGCAAAAAAGAAGGCGGACCGAGGCCCGCCTTTGTTGAGGTGACTGCGCTGGGAATTTAGATGCACTCGTAGGAAAAACTCAGGAAATCGGCGGTCTTTGCGCGCCCTGTCACATCGAACGCGAACATGCCGGCAAAGGCTCCGGTGAAGGAACCGTGCTCCCCTCGACCGCCTTCATCGGAAACGACACCCGCGTCCAGAAGCGGACCAATCGGCGTCCAGTCCGCCTCCTGCGAAAAACGATAAAAGAATTGCAAGTCGTTCTCGCGAATTTCCATCGCGAGATGCACAGGCCCCTCGGGTAAGGCAACTCCACTTTCAATGGGAAACTGCATGCGGGCATGCGGGAAGTCACCGGGGCAGGAGAAGATCGTCACCACGCGTCCAAGCTTCTCATGCCATGTCACGACGAGCGCGTGAAACTTGTGCCGGTTATAATAGTGAGTGAGGCCTGCTGCCTGCTGATAGGTTTCAGGCTCAAACTCCAGAACCGTCTCTGCACGGAAACTGTGGTGCTCCTGCCTGCGCGCCACAAGCGCCTGTTCGAACCAGGAACCGATGCTTTCGCGCCCGATCAGCCGCAAAGCACCCGACCGCTCCGTCAGCGAGAAGATGCGTGCCGGCTCAGGCGTGCGCAACCACTGGAAATCTTTCGGAAGCTCGGGCTGATCGAAGGAATAATCAATCCGAACCGGCTGTTTCAACGGCTCCACATCCTTGGGCGCGGGCACATGCACTGCTGGCACGGCGCTGCCATGGGCCAAATACAGCCAATCGTCACGCCAGACGCATTTTTGAAGTGCCGTTTCACGCCCCAGCGTGCAGCGGCGTTTAGGGGCCATCGGGCGTCCGCAGAGATGCGTGTGATAGGCCTCACCATCCGGTGTCTCGACATATTGGCCATGCCCGGCTCGCTGAAGCACGGCGTCCGGCGCATCCTTGGAGGTGATGAGATGCACATCCGGATGCATCTCATAGGGGCCATCGATCTGCCTGGAGCGCGCCATGGTCACCGCATGGTCATAGCCGGTGCCGCCTTCCGCGGTGGTGAGATAGTACCAGCCATTGCGCTTGAAGAGGTGGGGTCCTTCGACCAGACCCAGAGGACTGCCGGCAAAGATGTTCTTGATCGGCCCTTTCAGGCTTTGCGTCTGCGCATCCCATTCCTGCAGGAGGATGCCATCGAAGGCCGGATGTTTGGGCGCACCACCATAGCTTTCGGTGCGGTGGTTCCATTGCATGTTCAGGAACCACTTGCGCCCGTCATCATCGTGAAAGAGCGACGGATCGAAACCGGAGGAGTTCACATAGACAGGATCCGACCAGTCGCCTTCGATCGTCGGTGAGGTCACGATGTAATTGTGGGCATCCTTGAAATTACCATCCAGCCGCTTCACGTCGGTATAGACCAGCCAGAACAGACCATCGGCATGGGAAAGGCACGGCGCCCAGATGCCACAGCTATCCGGGTTGCCACGCATATCCAGCTGGCTTTTGCGCTCCAGCGGGCGGCGCACCAGCGTCCAGTTCACCAGATCGCGGGAATGGTGGATCTGCACGCCCGGATACCATTCGAAGGTCGAGGTCGCGATGTAATAGTCGTCACCCAACCGGCAGATGGAGGGGTCCGGGTTGAAACCGGGCAGGATGGGATTGCGAATCATCGTCATTTCCTCCTTGAAGTGCCTTCAAGCCGGTCTCACCTCCTCAAGCGGGACCGGCTTGTCTTGCATCCTACCGCAAAAGCGCCAAGGCCTCGTCGATACCGAGCGCTGCTGGCTGAGTGCAGGTGGTCGTCATATCGATGAAGCGCCCTTCCTCGCCTGATTTCAGGATCGAGGTCATGACATCGATGCCGTGCAGGGCACGGTCCAGAGAGCAGCGCGCGTCGCGGCCTTCGATCAATGCCATGGCCATGTCGGCAAGGCCTGCGGTCCGGTAGTTGGCGCGCGGGCCACGCGGGCTTTCCTGATTGTCCTTGGCGAAGGGGTGGTCCCACATGTCCAGCGGCTGGATATCCATGTTGCGGCCGGATGTTTCCACCTTGCCGCCGAAGAAGTTCGGGTCCGGCACATAGATGGAGCCCTCGGTGCCATAGAGCTCCATATTGGCATGGCGGTGAGACCACACATCCCAGCTTGCCGACAGGGTGATGGTCGCCCCATTCTGGAATTCCAGAAGCGCATGGATATTGGTTGGCGTTTCCACGGGGATCTGGGTTCCGGCCAGCGGCTGGCTGGTAACGGTGCGGGTCGGGTTCGCCATAGATGTCAGCGCACCAACGCGTTTGACCGGTCCAATGAGGTTGATGAGGTTTGCAATGTAGTACGGGCCGAGATCAAGAATGGGACCACCGCCGGCCAGGAAGAAGAAGCCGGGGTTTGGATGCCACATTTCCATGCCGGGGCTCATGACATGGCAGGTGCCGGACGTGATGCGCCCGACCGCGCCATCGTCTATCGTCTTGCGCGCAAGCTGGTGCGACCCGCCCAGGAAGGTGTCCGGCGCGCAACCGATCGCAAGGTTCTTCGCCCTGGCAAGCGCCCGCAATTCTTCGCCCTCTTGCAGCGAGAGCACGAGCGGCTTTTCGGAATAGACGTGCTTGCCCGCCTCCAGAATGGCCTTGGAAACGGAAAAATGCGTAGCCGGGATCGTGAGGTTGACGATGACGTCCAGTTCGTCATTCGCCAGCAGCTCGTCTACGGTCTGCGCCGTCACGCCATATTCCTCGGCGCGTAGTTGCGCTGCATTGGAGTTGATGTCTGCGCAAGCCAGCATCTTCAATCCCTTGAAGAGCGGGGCCAGCGACAGGTAGGTGGTCGAGATATTGCCGCATCCAATGATGCCGACGCCGAGTTCCTTGGTCATGGAGGTCTCCGTGCCCGATCTTTGTTAGTAGGTCTTGAAAGAGGTCATCGAGCGCGTGATCAGGCGGTCGAGATCCTTCGGGTTGTCGTGCTCGAGCACGAAATGCCGGGCAGAGGTCAGGCGCAGTTTCGCCATCAGGTCCCGCCAGGGAACGATGCCGTGCCCTACGTCTGTCCAGCCATCCTCATCGGTGTTTTCACCGGCAGGCGCGATGTCCTTCACATGGACGGCATGAATGCGCTTGGCTTCCTTTTCGATCCAGCTGAAAGGATCTGCCTTGCCGCGCACCACCCACGCGATGTCCGCCTCCCAGGCGAGATCCGGTCCACCGGCAAAAATCTGTTCCTGCGGGGTGGAGCCGTCTTCCAGCGCCTGAAATTCGAAATCATGGTTGTGCCAGCCGAAGACAAAACCGGCATCCTGATAGCGCTTGCCAGCTTCTCCCAGTCTTTGGCCAAAGGCGTGCCAGCCCTTGGCGTCCGCAGGCCGCTGATCGGGCATCAGATAAGGGCAGTAGATCGCTTCGATACCAAGGGCTTTTGCGATCTTGAGCGCCTGTTCCGGATCCTTTTCCAGAAGATCGAGGCCGAAATGGCCTGTCGGCATCGTCAGGCCGTTTGCATCCAGATCGGCGCGAAGAGCCTGAAGTGCGGCATCGTCCATCGTGGCGTAGATGCCGCCATAACCTTCAACCGTCTTATAACCAGCTGCCGCGAGCTTCTTGAGAGTTTCGGACAGAGGCGGGAAATTGCGGGCGCTGTAGAGCTGGAAGCCAAGGTCAGTCATGTCATCCTCCCGGGCTGAGGGCAGCCCATGTTCATCAAAGGTTGGCCTGCTCGCTCAGGAGCAGGATTGCAGGTCGTAGAGGCGGAAACTCGGCTCCGCCGCTGCGGGATCGGAAGGTGTGAAGGTGATGCGGCGGGTTTCTCCCGCGGCAAGGTCGAATGCGTTGTCGGAGAAGCGTCCTGGCGTTTCGCTCTCGATCATCACGTAAAGCGCAAGGCCTGCCGATTGCACGGTGAGGTCATAACCACCTGTCGGCGCAGGCTGAACATCAAGGCCAAGCCCTGCCGGTTGCAAATCCAGCGACTTGTAGGTGCCGTGTACATGGTGGCCTTCGCCTCCCATGCCATTGCTCGCCGTGAAGCTCCAAGCCAGAAGACTGCCAGCGGGAATTTCAGAAGCGGCAACAGTTGTCGCAATGACCGCCGCGTCCGGTGTGCAGACGGCATCCAGGCGCTTCAATTCAGTGCGCTCCCCATTCAGCGAAAGCAGCGACAGACTGAGCGACACCGTCACATCGTCCATTTTGTCATTGACCAGCGAGAGCCGGATCTCGGAACCATCTTCGGAGGGAATGGCTGCAACATTCACGGGCTGGAAGAAGCGGCGGGCGACATAGTGAAGTGCTTTCCAGCCGCCGCCATAGTCGAGGCTCGACCAGGAGGCGACAGGCCATGTATCGTTCAGCTGCCAATAAAGCGTGCCCATGCAATGGGGTTTCAGAGAGCGCCAGTAATCGACGGCCGTCCTGATGGCGAGCGCCTGCTGGATCTGACTGAGGTAGACGAAATTGGCAAAGCCTTCCGGAAAGCGGAAGTAACGGAACATTGTCGCGGCGATCCGCTCATTGCCGCCCACGTTTTTCTGATGCAGCTCGATGACCGGAGAGGCGATATTCATATCCCCCTCCCTCGCATAGGTGCGAATGACGGGCAGCGAGGTGTAGGACTGGAAGCCGAACTCCGAACAGAAGCGCGGCCTGACCTTGCGATAATCCTCGAACGGCTTGTTTTCGTGCCAGACAGACCAGTAATGCATATCGCCGGAGCCATCGGCATGCCAGGCATCGCCATAGTCCATATAGCCCGTGGCAGGACTGGACGGCCACCAGAGCGCATCGGGTGCAGCTTTCAGAAGCGCCTGCTCTATGGTTCTGTTCAGCCGATCATAGGAGACCAGATATCGATCGCGGTTCTCGATGGATTGCTTGAACCAGGTAAGCGCCCCGACCAGCTCGTTATCGCCGCACCAGAGAACGATGGACGGATGCGTGATGAGGCGTCGCACCTGATAATCGACTTCCGCCGCGACATTCTCCAGAAAATCGGGCGTGGAGGGGTAGAGATTGCAGGAGAACTGGAAATCCTGCCAGACCATCAGCCCCATCTGGTCGCAGAGGTCGTAGAACCAGTCCGCTTCGTAAAAGCCGCCGCCCCAGACACGGATCATGTTCATATTGGCATCGACAGCAGACTGCAGCAGGTCGCGCGTCTTTTCGTAACTGGTCAACGAATACAATGCGTCGGCAGGGATCCAGTTCGCTCCCCGGCAGAAGATCTCACGACCGTTGATGCGAAATGCAAAGCGGCTGCCGGCCTCATCCTTGTCCGTCAGCAGTTCCACCTGGCGCAAGCCGATCTGCCGGATAACGGTTTCGGACGGAATTTCGACGGCCAGTTCGTAGAGCGCCTGTTCACCACTGCCAGACGGCCACCAGAGTTTTGGCGCATCGATATGAAAGACATGGCTTACTGTATTTTCGCCGGGTCTTAATCCCATATCGAGGCGCACCCGGTCTTCGCCAAACGAGAAGAAGATGGGCGTCGTACCGGGAAATTTCGCAAACAGCGTAACGGTGACGCTGACATCTACGCCGTCCGCCGTGTGGGTTTGACGCGCCGCCACGCTTTCGATGCGGGATTCTTCCAGCTTTTTCAGCGCAATGGTGCCGTAGAGGCCCAGTGGCGCAATCGCGATATTCCAGTCCCAACCAAAATGGCATTGCGGTTTGCGCAGCATATTGCCGTTGGGAATGGGGGAGTTGCCTTCGTGATAGGGCACGAAGAAGGGCTGCTTTGCCTGCCGATCCGCCCCCTCGCGAATACTGGAATGAAACAGAATGCGAATTCTGTTCTCGCCGGTGCGCAAGCTGCGGGAGACATCTGGACGCCAGCGCCGGAAGCAATTGTCAGCTTCCAGCACAACCTCGCCATTGATTTCGACAGTCGCGACCGTATCGAGATCAGTGATGTCGAGATACCAGTCGCCCCCGGCATCCTCGAGAACGAAGTCCTGCTCGATCTGCCAGTCCTGTTCCGCAACCCATCGAAGGTCGAGTTCATTGCGCCCGAAATAGGGATCAGGAATGAGCCCCGCATTTTTCAGGGCCGTATGCACATCACCCGGAATGGGCATCAGCGCCTGCGTTGCATCGTCCAGAGACGAAAGCCGCCAGTTTCCTGACAGATCGATGATCGACTGCGACATGGGATCCTCAGATGCGGTCTTCGGTTTGCGCGTCAAACAAGGATGCAAGTCGCATATCGAAGCTCATACGAACCTGCGAACCGGGCGCATATCGTCGCGCACCGGCAATGCGGACAGACATGGTATGACCTGCATGCTTGAGCCAAAGGAGATTGTCCGCTCCCATCGGCTCTTCGATATCAACGACTGCCTGATGAAGTTCCCGATCGGCTTCCGGCTGGTCGATGCCGATATGCTCCGGACGCAGACCAAGCACGACTTGGCGACCAGCGGCCAGCGGACCGTTTGCCTCATAGCCATCGAGCAGGAAATCGACACCGTTGGTGCGAAAGACAGTCTTGCCGCCCGTCTCTATCAGTTCTCCCCGCAGAAAGTTCATCGACGGCGACCCGATGAAGCCTGCCACGAAGAGATTCCTCGGCTTGTTGTAGATGGCGATCGGATCATCAAGCTGCTGGATGACACCATTCTTCATGATGGCAATTCGGTCTGCCAGCGTCAGCGCCTCGATCTGGTCGTGAGTCACGTAGATCATCGTGTTCTTCAGGCTCTGATGCAGACGCTTGATCTCGACGCGTAGTTCCGAGCGGAGCTTGGCGTCGAGGTTCGACAGCGGCTCATCGAAGAGGAAGACATCCACATCACGTACCAATGCGCGACCGATGGCAACGCGTTGACGCTGACCGCCGGAGAGAGCGGCAGGGCGACGCTTCAGAAGCGGCCCGATTTGCAGGATCTCCGCAGCACGGGCAACGCGTTTGTCGATCTCGGGCTTTGGTACTTTCGCAACCTGAAGCCCGAAGGACAGATTTTTCTCGACCGTCATCTGCGGATAGAGCGCATAGGACTGGAACACCATGCCGATGCCGCGATCCTTCGGTTCTTCCCAGGTGACGTTCCGATCCTTGATGAAGATCTGGCCTTCGGTTGGCTCCAGCAATCCGGCAATACAGTTCAGAAGGGTGGATTTCCCGCAACCGGATGAGCCCAGAAGAACGATGAACTCGCCATCACGAATATCAAGGTTCAGATCCTTGAGAACGGTCACGGCTCCGAAGGAAAGCGAAAGGTTACGAATTGAAACGCTGTTGGCCATGAGAATCAGCCCTTTACTGCGCCGGCGGCAATGCCGCGGACAAACAAGCGCCCGGAGACGAAGTAAACGATCAACGGTACGGCACCAGTCAGCAGAGTGGCTGCCATGTTGACGTTGTACTCCTTCACGCCCTGGACGGAGTTGACGATATTGTTGAGCTGCACGGTCATCGGATAGCTATCCGGGCGGGTGAAGACGACACCGAACAGGAAGTCGTTCCAGATGCCGGTCACCTGCAAAATCATTGCTACGACAAAGATGGGTAGCGCCATGGGCAGCATGATGCGGAAATAGATCTGCCAGAACCCTGCCCCATCGATGCGGGCAGCCTTGAACAATTCTTCCGGCAAAGACGTGAAGTAGTTTCGGAAGAGAAGTGTCAGGATCGGCATGCCGAAGATGGTATGAACAATCACAAGGCCGGTCAGCGTGCCGTAGATGCCCAGTTCACGCAGAATGATGACAATGGGGTAGATCATCACCTGATAGGGAATGAAGGCGCCGACGATCAGGATCGAGAAGAACAGTTCCGAACCCTTGAAGCGCCAGTTCGCCAATGCATATCCACTGACGGACGCGACAGCGATGGACACCAGAACAGAAGGCACCAGAATGCGGACTGAATTCCAGAAGCCGCGTGAAAGGCCATCGCAGTTCAGACCGGTGCAGGCGCTGGCCCAGGCCTTCGCCCAGGGCTCGAACGTAATTTCCATCGGTGGCGAGAAGATATTGCCCATGCGGATTTCGGGCATGCCCTTCATGGAGGTGACGAACATCACGTAAAGCGGCAGCAGATAATAAAGTGCTGCGACGATCAGCAGGCCGTAGAGAATGATGTTGCGCCTTGAGAGCACCTTGCGCGGTTTGCGTCCGTTGGGGCCAGCCACCTGGGGTGAGACCGCATCGAAACCGGCCGCCGTGCTGTTGAGGGTGGAGATGTTAGCCACGCTTCTTCCCTCCGAATTCGAGATAGGCCCAGGGGATGATGATGATGGCGACCGTGACCAGCATCATAGTGGAGGCTGCAAATCCCTGACCGAGGTTCTGCGCCTGGAACATGTAGTCGTAGACGTATTTCGCAGGAACTTCGGAGGCGATACCGGGGCCACCGCTGGTCTGCGCCACCACGAGATCGTAGACCTTGACGATACCGGATGCGATCAGCACCAGCGTGGTGATAAAGACGGGGCGCATCATCGGAATGATGATCAGAACGTAAGTCTTCCACATCGGAATGCCGTCGACTCGAGAAGCCTTCCAGATATCCTCGTCTATGCCGCGAAGACCGGCCAGCATGAGGCACATGACAAGCCCGGTGCCCTGCCAGAGACCGGCGATCAGGATGCCGTAGATGACGATATCGGAATTGTAGAGCGGATCAAACTCGAACGTGGACCAGCCGAGGCTGCGTATAATGGACTGGACGCCGAATTCCGGGTTGAGGATCCATTGCCAGACCAGCCCCGTCACGATGAAAGACAGCGCGAAGGGATAGAGAAAAATGGTTCTGAACGTGTTCTCGAAACGGATTTTCTGGTCCATCAGCGCGGCGAGAACAAAGCCGATCACAAGGCTGAAGATCAGGGACAGAATGCCGTAGATGGCCAGATTCTGGATCGAGATGATCCAGCGGGGAGCAGCCCAGAGGCGCTCGTATTGATCAAGCCCGACGAAGCTGAGGCGTGGCAAAAGGCCCGAACGCGTGAATGAGTAGACAACGGTCCAAACCGTCCCGCCCAAGAATACGACGAGCGCAACAAGCATCATCGGGATCAGGGCAATTTTCGAATTCAGATTTTTGAACAACTGGCTGGGGCGGCCAGCCGAAGAGTGTGGCGTCATGAAGCAAGACCTCCGCATCGAAAACGGGCAGAGCAGGCGGATCGGGGCCGGACCCGCCGTCTCTTCATTCTCGTCCTGTGTGGGGCAGAGAGCCGACCGCTTCCGATGGAAAGAAACGACCGGCCCTCCCTGGGGTGATCAGTTCGCCGATGCGATGATGTCGGCGAAACGCTTCTGCGCCGCTTCCGGCGTGATCGATTCGTTTGCGAAGAACTGCGAGAACAGGTCTTCCTTCTGCTTCTGCGTGTCAGGCGAGAGAAGCTGGTCAGTACTGGACAGAATATTGCCCTTTGCCAGGACCTCGAGACCCTTCTTCATGCAGTCGTTGGCCGCCGAAAGATCCACGTCGCCGCGCACCGGTAGCGAACCCTTCTTCAGGTTGAACGCGACCTGAACCTTGGGATCAACGATCGTTTCCGCCAGTTTGTCCTGCGCCTCAGATTTTGCCTTGTCCTTCAGGACAGGGAAATAGAAGGCATCGCCACCGGCTGTCAGGTACTGGTTCAGACCCAGGCCGGGCAAGCAGGTATAATCCGTACCGGCCTTCTTGCCTGCCAGCTGGAACTCGCCCTGCGCCCAGTCACCCATGATCTGGCCACCGGCCTTGCCGGTGACGACCATATTGGTGGCCTGGTTCCAATCCTGCACATTGGTGCCCTTGGCGAGCTTGCGCGCTTCATTGGCCGCCTTGAAGATGGCTGCCATTTCCGGGCCTGCGGCAGCCTTGGCGTCCTTGTCCTTGAAGACCTTCATGTAAAGGTCCTTGCCGCCCAACGAAATGATGAGCGTATCGAAGGCGCCGGTTGCCTGCCAGGGCTGACCGCCAAGCGCCAGCGGCTGGATACCGGCCTTCTGGAGCGCCGGACCTGCCGCTACAAACTCGTTCCAGTTCTTCGGAACCTCCACGCCAGCCTTCTTGAAGGCCTCATTGGAGAGCCAGAGCCACTGCCAGGAATGAATGTTGACCGGGGCGCAATAGATCTTGCCCTTGATCGTGCAGCTTTCCAGCAGGCTGGCGGGCTTGATGATGTCCTTCCACTTGCCCTTTTCCGCAACCGCCGTGAGATCGCGCATCAAACCGGCCTCCACCAGTTCCTGCGCTTGACGACCGTGGTTGAACTGGGTCGCACCCATGGGATCGCCGCCGGTGATCCGGCTGATCATGATCGGACGGGCCGTACCGCCAGAACCGGCGATAGCACCATCCACCCATTTGTTGCCCGTTGCGTCGAACCCTTTCGCAAGTTCCTTGACCGCGGCTGCTTCGCCGCCGGACGTCCACCAATGTGTGACTTCGAGGTCCGTTGCAGCAGCCTGAGCTGCCGGCAGCATGACGCCCGCCACGAGAATAGCTTTCAATGCACGCAAATTCATGAGTCTCCTCCCTCACTGAAACGTTGCCGTAAAAAAAGCTATGCGAGTTTCGGGGCGAGCGCAACGGCCTAGCGATCAAAAAATTATCAAATTCTGAATTTCTATTTTTGATTGTATTAAGAGAATTCCCATCGATCCCTTTGATCACAAAAATCTCATTAAATGCGCATATATGTGGGATTTCTACGTCTTTGCATTCGCAAACGCACAGAAAATTTGTGCGCCTGCGTTGTACAACTGAGAGCGGAAAGCAAGGCCCAGTCAGCGAAAATGGCGCTCGACAAACCGACTGTAACGTTTCAGTTTGATGACCTGAAATTCTTTTCAGGGAAAGGGCCGCTGCCGTTTTCAGGCATCCGACAGATGTCTATAATCAGCCCCCTCGAAATGGTGGGAACGCATGGACGACAATCATCAGCTTAAATCTTCCGGGAAGGCTCTCGAGCCTGGTGCGCGTCCTACCTTGAAAACGATCGCCTTTATGACCGGTCTCGGCATCACCACTGTGTCTCGCGCGCTCAAAGATGCGCCGGACATCGGCATGGAGACGAAGGAAAGGGTGCGACTGGTAGCAGCGCAACTCGGCTATCAGCCAAACCGTGCAGGCGTTCGTCTCAGGACCGGCAAGACCAATGTCATCGCGCTTGTCCTCAGTATCGACGAGGAACTGATGGGCTTCACAAGCCAGATGATGTTCGGCATTTCGGAAGTGCTGGCCGGAACCCAATATCATCTCGTCCTGACCCCGCATGTGCACCAGAAGGACCCAATGGTGCCTGTGCGCTACATTCTCGACACGGCTTCCGCCGACGGCATGATCATCTCGCGCACACTGCCGGACGACCCGCGCGTGGCCTTGATGACGGAACGAAATTTTCCGTTCGCAACGCATGGGCGGACGGATATGGGCGTCTGCCACCCGTTCCATGATTTCGACAATGAAGCCTATGCTTTCGAAGCAGTGAAGAGGCTTGTTGCGAGTGGCCGGCGGCGTATCGCACTGCTCGCGCCACCGGCGAAGCTATCCTATTACATTCACACGCGCATCGGGTTCGAGCGCGGCCTTGCCGCCTTCGGAGCGACGGAAGTATCCATGGGGCGCATGACGAGCGAAGCGCCCTTGTCAGACCTGCGCAGCTATTCCTCCGATCTCATGCGGTCTGCCGATCCACCCGATGGCATTATCTCCATCAGCGGCAGTTCAAGCATCGCGCTCGTTGCGGGGATCGAGGCGGCAGGCAAGCGTCTCGGCCATGATGTAGACATGGTCTCGAAACAGTCGGCGGAGTTCCTGAACTGGATCCGGCCCGAGATTCATACGGTCAACGAGAGCGTGCGCCTGGCCGGGCGCGAACTGGCAAAGGCCGTGATTGCCCGTATCGATGGCGTAGCGCCAGAATTGCTTCAAAGCGTCAGCAGCCCCGTGTGGTCCTCCATGGCGCCAAGAGACTAAAGCTCGATCAGGCCTTGATTGCGAGGCGAACGCCACCCCAATGTCTGCCATTGACGGTGATCGGCGCAGATATGTCCTTCATCAGGACGAAGACTCCACCACCCATGTCGCGGCGATAGGTCTGCATCAGGAAGGGTTCCTTGCCTCGTCCGGCAGCCAGACCGACGCGATCATTGAAGATACGGCGATTGCGGCAGTTCGCCGTGTTCCACGTCACATCTCCCGGCCGCTGCGGCTGGGCGAACTTGCGGTTATGGGTCGGCAAGTATCCGTTCTCATCGACGGCTGCGCAGAATGCGATACGCTCATCGCTGGAAGCAACGCGTTCCTGAATATTGGGGAGAACGGCATCGGTGAATTCGGTAAATCGCGTCATGTACTGGACCGGATCGGTGCCACGGATCGGCTGATAATTGCGGTCGAACAACGCTCCCATGTCAATTCGACCAGAACGCACCGCATCCTCGAAAGCGCGGCTTACCTCCTGCGCCACGGACATGACGGTGCGGATGTAAGGCATGTCGGGTGTCTCAATGCCGGTGCTGGCAACGGCCTGGATCATACGCTCCGATATGTTCACCACATCGTTGACCCGCGCCGACGTGGTCTGGAGTTGATCGTTGGATTTCAGGATTGCATTTGCAGCCACGGCAATTGTCGTTGCGAACTCGCCGCACTGACGGTCGACGGCATCTGTGGTGTGAGCAAGAGACGATGCGCTATCCAGAATACGCGCCATGACCGTTTCAACCTCATGGAACGAACCCTGCACCTCCTTGGAGGTGGATCGTACCCCTTCGGCAGAGGTTCGCGCGCCTTCGCCCGCTTTTATCAGCATCTCGATGCGCTCGCCAAGCTTCTGCAGGGTCTGCTGGATCGAAGAGGTTGTTTGTGAGGTCTGCAATGAGAGTGCCCGAACTTCCGCCGCAACAACGGCAAAGCCCTTTCCAGCGTCTCCTGCGCGGGCCGCCTCGATGGCTGCATTCAGCGCAAGAAGATTGGTCTGGCGGGCGATTGTCCCAATGTCTTCGGCCAATCGTCCAACCTCGCTGAGAGCCGACGAAAAGGACCGGATTTCGGTCCCGATTTCCTGCGAGGCTGTGACCATGTCGTCAATGGCATGGATGGAACCGTCCAACTGCCTCGCCTGCACGCCCAGCACTTGTCGGGCACTCGTGGCAAGACTGTCTGTTTCACCTAACGATGAAGCGATCTGACGATTTGTCTGCGCCATGGCCTGAGCCGCGTCCGTCATCCGCCTCAGCAGCGCGGCGTGCTCGCCGGATTGGGTAGCGGTATCCTGGATCGCGCCTGCTATATCGACGAGATGAACGCCGAGATCTGAGGCTTCGGCGGCAAGCCGTGACACAGCATGGCGGAGCGGATTGTCCACCGTAACATTATCTTCAGAGTTCGAAGCATGCTGTGCAGATGCGACCACGCGTTTCTCCCAAAGCTATTGGAAGTATCAGTTGCGATGGTTAAGGCTCAGTATACCGATCATCATAATATCATAAATAATGCAAATATCTCGAAAAACAGAAAAGCCGCGACGGGCGCGGCTTGCATTCATGAGCAACACTGGAACGGCCAGATATCAGCCGCGATCAAAAGCCTTGGGGTCGATCCCCAGCGTTACCAGATCGCGCTTCAGCGGCTTGCGACCAGCCTCGACGGCGGCGGAAGCGGAAGCGGCGGCGCCAAAAACAGCAATCGCACGACCAATGAAACCACCGCGCATTCTGTTTGTGTTCGTAGACATTTTTCTCTCCTTTTGTCTGAAGAGAATATCGATATTGGCGCGTCTTTTTGCAATGCACAAGAAAGGATGGGAGCCATGCGATTGTCGCATGACCGGTAAATAAGCTTTACGATCTGATCATTCCTGCGGCATTCTGCGCACCAGAATCGCACAGGAGAAGAGCAGCCATGATCACCATCTTCGGCATCAGGAACTGCGACACCATGAAGAAGGCGCGCAACTGGCTGGACAGCCACGGCATTGGCTATCGATTCCATGATTACAAGTCTGAAGGGATCGACGAGGCGCATCTTGCCAAATGGATTGCATCCGAGGGGATTGACGTTGTCTTGAACCGCGCGGGCACAACGTTCCGGAAGTTGACCGACGAAGACAAAGCCAACTTAAGCGAAGACAAGGCAATCGCATTGATGATTGCGCAGCCCTCCCTGATCAAGCGTCCTGTTCTGGAGGCCAACGGCGCCATCACCATCGGCTTCAAGCCAGAGCTCTACGAGGCTCTTTTCTCGTCCTCTCGTTGATCCCGAGGTTGCGATGTCCAAGACTACACGCGCGACGCAGACCCTTGAGAAGGCGGGCATCGCTTTTACCGTCCACACCTATGCTTACGACCCCAATGCGGAGCGGGTCGGGCTTCAGGCGGCGGAAGCCATTGGTGAAGAGCCGCACCGGGTTCTCAAGACGCTGATGGCGGAGGTCGATGGGAAGCCGGTCTGCGTGGTCGTGCCGTCAGACAGCGAGGTTTCGATGAAAAAACTGGCGGCTGCGTTTGGCGGCAAATCCGCAGCCATGATGAAACCCGCCATGGCAGAAAAGGCGACCGGCTACGTGGTTGGCGGCATAAGCCCCTTCGGACAGAAGAAGCAGGTTCCGACCGCAATCGAGGAGGCCGCGATGAACGAAACGCTGGTTTACATGAATGGTGGCCAGCGCGGGCTCCAGGTGCGCCTTGCGCCAACAGATGCACAGCGCACACTCAACGCGATCATCGTGTCTGTCATTGCAGAGCGTTGAGGCCCGGCCTATCTTCCGTTTTTCGCAATTACAAAAGCAGGCAGACCATGACCCTTCACACCGAGATCAAGAGCCCCGTCGACCCAAACAAACTGGAAAAGCTGGCAGAGGTCGCCGTCAAGGTGGGCCTTCAATTGCAGCAGGGGCAGGATCTGGTTATCACGGCGCCGCTGGCGGCCCTTCCCCTTGTCCGCCTCATCACCAAGCATGCCTACAGCGCGGGCGCCGGTATTGTTTCCACGTTCTATTCGGATGAAGAAACGACGCTTGCGCGCTTCCGTTACGGACAGGATGCGAGCTTCGACAAGGCCGCCGACTGGCTCTACGAAGGTATGGCCAAAGCCTATGCCGGAGGCGCTGCACGTCTCGCCATCTCCGGCGATAACCCCATGATGCTGGCCAACGAGGATCCGGAGAAGGTTGCCCGCGCCAACAAGGCAACATCCATTGCCTACAAACCAGCTTTGGAGAAGATTTCCAACTTCGACATCAACTGGCACATCTGCTCCTATCCGAACCCGGCCTGGGCACGACAGGTCTTCCCGGATCTTCCTGAAGAAGAAGCCGTCCACAAACTGGCTGAAGCGATTTTCGCGGCTTCGCGCATCAATACGCCTGATCCGATCGCTGCCTGGGCAGAGCACAACGCCAATCTGAAGAAGCGCTCCAGCTGGTTGAACACCGAACGATTCTCGGCGCTGCACTTTTCAGGCCCGGGCACTGACCTGACGGTCGGTCTCGCAGATGGTCACGAGTGGCATGGCGGCGCCTCGAAGGCCAAGAACGGGGTCATCTGCAACCCGAACATACCGACCGAAGAAGTATTCACGACGCCGCATGCCCTGAAGGTTGAAGGCACCGTCTCCTCCACCAAGCCTCTCTCGCATCAGGGTACGCTGATCGATAATATCCAGGTGCGCTTCGAGGCGGGCCGCATCGTGGAAGCCAAGGCTTCAAAGGGCGAGGGTGTTCTGAACAAGGTGCTGGATACGGATGAAGGTGCGCGCCGTTTAGGTGAAGTGGCGCTCGTTCCTCATTCGTCGCCGATCTCGACATCAGGTGTGCTGTTCTACAACACGCTGTTCGACGAAAACGCCTCCTGCCACATCGCACTTGGCCAATGCTACTCGAAATGCTTCCTGGACGGCGCATCTCTGACCCCGGAGCAGATCAAGGCTCAGGGCGGCAATTCCTCTCTCATCCATATCGACTGGATGATTGGCTCCGATCAGGTCGACATCGATGGCCTGCGCGAAGACGGCAGTCGCGTACCCGTCATGCGCAAGGGTGAATGGGCGTAAAAGCAATCGGCAAACAATGTGCGAGCGGCTCGGGCTGCTCGCGCTAGAACAGGGAACCCTGTTCCGGCCCTTTAGCGGAAGCCGATTTGGCTACCCGCTTGCGCGCTACCGGCGCTTCAGGCAATGGCGTAGATGTGGGGGGCTCACTTCCCTCCACCGCACTTGCGCTAATCCGTCCATCCGCAAATTCGACGGACAGCATTTGTCCGGCAGCGATATTGGCGGCTCGCGTCAATGGTTGATCATCCTCGCCGCGAATGACAGCATAGCCGCGCTTCAGAACATTCTTGTAGGACAGAGATTGCAGCATCCGGTCATGGGCCAGCACAGCAGCAGTCCGCCTCGACAGCGCATGGACCAAGGCCGTGTCTGCATGCCGGACCAAGGATTGAAGCTTCAGACGGTCGCGTTCGATCTGCCCGCTTAGCCGCTGTGGCAGCGAAAGCAAGCTAACCTCCGCTTTGGCCAGACGGCTGCGTTCGCGTAGCAGATGCCGCTCCAGGCAGCGATCCTTGCGCAAGACCTGCTCTGCAATACGCCGGCGACCATCCGCAATGCGACCGGAAAGAAGTTCCAGTCGCAAGCCCGCCGTCGCCCGCTCCATTATCCGGCGCTTGGCAAGGGTGGTTCTCTCCAAACCTCGACCAAGCCCGGCAGACGCCTCATCGAAACGGCGGCGCGGCAAGGCCAGCAGTTGATCAAGAGAGGGAAGCGCCCGCACCAGCGCTCGCAGGTTCTGCCGACGGCTATCCATCTGACGCGAAGAACTGCCGCGAAGCCGTGCCGCAAGATTGGAAATCTGCGCATCGAGATCGGCCTTTACCGGAACCGCCATTTCGGCAGCCCCGGTCGGTGTGGGCGCTCGCACGTCGGCGGCGTAATCGATCAGCGTCCAGTCGGTTTCGTGACCCACAGCAGAAATGAGCGGAATCTCGCTGTCCGCCGCGGCGCGTACGACAGCCTCGTCGTTGAAACTCCAGAGATCCTCGAGGCTGCCGCCACCGCGGGCAACGATCAGGACATCGGGCCTGCGAACCGCACCCAAGGGATCAAGGGCATTGAAGCCGCGGATCGCGTTCGCAACCTCGTCGCCCGATCCCTCCCCCTGCACTTTGACGGGCCAGACCACGACATGCACCGGAAAGCGGTCGGTGATGCGGTGAAGAATATCGCGAATGACGGCGCCGGTTGGTGACGTGACGACGCCGATCACCTTGGGCATGAAGGGGAGCCGCCGCTTGCGCGCCGGATCAAAAAGCCCTTCGGCACCAAGTTTGCGCTTGCGCTCTTCCAGCAGCGCCATCAGCGCACCGGCCCCTGCGGGCTCCAGTGTCTCGATGACGATCTGATATTTTGACGAGCCGGGGAAGGTCGTGACCTTACCGGTCGCGATCACTTCCATGCCCTCTTCCGGGCGAAATTTCAGCTTGGTGAAGGACCCTTTCCAGATCACAGCATCAATGCGCGCCTTGTCGTCCTTCAGGGCGAAATAGGCATGGCCGGACGAATGGGGACCACGATAGCCGGAAATCTCGCCGCGCACGCGCACATGATCGAACGCGGTTTCAACGGTACGCTTGATCGAGCCGGAGAGTTCCGACACCGAAATTTCGGCCAGGTTCGTCGGCTGATCAGAGAAAAGGGATCTGCTCATAGGCCCTATCTATCGTATCTGGATGTGATTTTCATCCGACCGCGATGGATTGTCCTGCACTTTTCTTAAGGGCGAACGGTGTAAATGCGGAAATGTGACCCTTCCTTCGCGGGTTGAGGCTGAAGGAAATCGGGAACATTTCCCTTGGCAAGCTGCGCATAGAGGCCTTGCGGGTTCACCTTCATAAGGTTTCGGGTCTGCGGGTCGCCAGCACAGAAAGCAAGAACTGTTACCTTCGCGCCCTTCAGGAAAGCCTCCGCCTCGCTCGGCTTCGAAAGTCCTATGTGAAGCTCGGTCAGCATGCCTGCCTGATTGCGATGGTAGGGCGCACTCAAAACCCGGTGCGGCGTATAGCGAAGAATGGTAGCGCCACTATCGGAGGGGGCAGCGACGACCCCCGTGGGATAACCCGCAAGCGCAAGACCATCGGCGCTCGATCGGCAGTCGGCTTCCTCCTCTGCAACAGACTTGTCCTGGCCGAGCAGCGTCTTGAGACTGAGGGCATCCCGTATTCCGTTCGTCGCAACCGCACCGAACAAGGCCCAGACAACCGGAACGGAAAACAGAGCGGCGAGAATGTAGGCCAGACCTGCATTCATGTTTTCCGGCTCGGCATTGGAATGGCGCTTCAGATCGCTGATCAACAACGAAAGCGGAAGGATGGTCAAGGCATTGGTGATGGCGGCGCCACGGACCTGCACGAGAGAAATCAGCCATGCGGTTCCAACAAGTGCCAGAAGCAGCAGATGCGCCTCTGCTCTGTCCTTCTGGATGATCCTGAACACGCAAACGGCCACAGCAAACAGGCCGACGAGATAAAAGGCTCCAAAAGTATCCGGCGAGGTCGCCAGCAATGTGCGGGCCGACTGCGCTTCCGTCGTGTTATCGAGCCACAGCTCCACCAGCATAGGGTCGAGATTGGCAAGCGGATTTCCAAGGCATTGAGGGGCGATCAACAGCCCGGTTGCCAAAACGGCGGCCCCGATGAGCGCCACAGCAAGGATGCGCTGCCTGAACGTCACCAGACCGGTCAGGCGTCCGGCCAGGAAAAGCCCGGCCCCGCCAACGGCTGAAAGCGAATAGAAGCCAAGCGACAGGTTATCACAGGTTACCGCGCCATAGGCACTGGGCGGCACCGTCGCAAAGAAGAAGGCCGAGATGGAAAGAGCAAAGGCAAGACCGAAGCTGCGCGCCGCCGGAGCGAATTCCTTGCCATGCCAGCACCATTGCAAGGTGACGACCATACAGCCGACGGCGACCACCGGTACGGTTTCGGCCCCAATGGCAATGGCAAAAGCTGCCGCAATACCCGCACACAGATGGCTTGAACCACTCCATCGCCTGTCCAGCAACATTGCCGTCATCACCATGAGCGTCGCCAGTTGCACGTTATGATGATCGATGTTGCCGGGATAGAAGCGCTTCATCGTGAAGATGTAGAGGCAGGCCAAACCCAGCGAAATATGCATGGCGGGGATGCCGCCAAGCCGCCGACCGGCCAGACCGGCAGCCGCCAGAAGAACCGCAGCGGTGGAAAGTGGCCAGACAATGAGGGCGAGTGTCTCAGCTTCGACGGATGATCCAGTGAAGAGGGAAAAGAAACGGATCAGGGCTGCGATCGGCAGATCGACAAAGCGCGACCAGTGCATCAGCGTGCCGCCCTCCAGACCGAGACGATACTGATGCAAGTCGAACCATCCCTGACCGTTCAACAGATCACGAACCTGAACGAGCCGCACCACATCATCATTGTCACCGCCGACATAATCACTGGCGGTCGGTAGATGAAAGAACAGGATCAGGCCAATCAGAACGACCGCATAGACGAGGACGCTTGGCAGAAGCCGACTGAACATGCCTTTCGATCTTTGACGTTCATCGCCATGAAGGCCGCTTTCGCTCGTCCAGATGGTCATAATCGGTCAATCTCCGGCAAAGGCATGCCACGTGATGCGCGGTCGAAACCTAGCCTTAACCTTCTCAAGAAATAGTAAAGCGCGAGTACCCGGCCCTTCTTCCGGCGTCGCCTCCATTTGCAGTGTACCGAGTAGAACAGATCATGGATGATGCCGCATCGGGCGAACTGAAGATCGCCGTCCTTCTGCCTTGCTTCAACGAGGCTTCCACCATCGCATCCGTCGTCCAGGGTTTCAAATCTGCTCTCCCCTCCGCCCGGATCTACGTCTACGATAACAATTCTACCGATGGCACGGCACTCGCGGCCATGCTGGCAGGCGCCGAGGTTCGCCGTGAGCGGCGTCAGGGCAAGGGGCATGTGGTGCGCCGCATGTTTGCAGACATCGAAGCCGATCTCTACATCATGGCAGATGGCGACGGCACCTACGCACCGGAAGATGCCGACGAACTGGTCCGAACGCTATTGACCGAGCGCGTCGACATGGTTGTTGGAACCCGTCGCGGGGTGCATGCCGACGCAGGCCGCCAGGGGCATGCAGCGGGCAACCGGCTGTTCAATCTTCTCTACCGGCAGATGTTCGGCTCGGATTTCACCGATATCTTTTCGGGCTACAGGATCTTCACGCGGCGTTTCGTCAAAAGCTTTCCGGCAGTTTCCGGCGGCTTCGAGATCGAAACGGAAATGTCCGTTCACGCCTCCCGCCTGAAGCTGCCGGTGACGGAGCTTGAACTGGATTACGGGCGGCGGCCGGAGGGGTCGTTTTCGAAGCTCTCCACATTTCGGGATGGCTTTCGCATTCTTCGAATGTTCGCCATGCTGATGAAGGAAACGCGTCCGTTTGCCTTCTTCGCAGTGATTGCGGCCCTCTTCTGCTGCGCGGGCCTGCTGTTCTCGGCACCGGTTCTCATCGAATATTTCAAGACGGGCCTCGTTCCGCGCATGCCGACCTGGGTTTTCTCCCTCAGCCTTTATGGTCTGGGCTTCGTCTCCTTCGCAGCGGGCGTGATCCTGGATTCGGTTGCACGAGGCCGAAACGAAGTGCTTCGGCTGAACTACATCAATCTGCCTTCCCTGTTTTCCGAACGACAACGCTCCCCGGTTGCCGCCACTGATGTGAAGCGGGACGCCGCATGAAGCGCGAAACGACCAACAAGATCCGCTTCGTCATCGAAGACATCCTGCCGCCTATCTTGCGGGATTCCAGATTGTTTCTCTGGCTTGCGCAGAGTGCATGGGGCTCACACATCTCGCACCTTGCCAGATTTCGCGAACGCGCGCCTTTCCTGACAGCGGATGAATATGCCGAGCTTTACCGCAATCATCCGCGTGTGCATGCTGGCACGGATAATTCCGATGCCTGCATCCGACGCATTGTCAGCGAAATTGCCGGATCGAGTGTCTGCGATGTCGGTTGCGGTACGGGCGCGCTGTTGACGCATATAAAGGCAGGCAACCCGGATCTTGCCCGCATGACGGGTGTCGACTTCGTCATAGATGATGCGGCGGCCTTGCCGGGTGTCGAGTATGTGGCCGCCAAGATTGAAGCGCTGCCCTTTGCCGATGGTGAGTTCGATACGGTAGTGTGTACGCATGTTATCGAGCATGTGCTGGAGTATCGGCAAGCCATTGCAGAGCTTCGCCGGATTGCGCGCAAGCGTCTGATCATCGTCGTGCCGCGCGAACGGGAATATCGCTACACGTTCAATCCGCACTTCAACTTCTTCCCCTATACGCACTCCTTCCTGCGCGCCGTCCACCCGGTCCCGTTACGCTATATGTGCGAAGATATCGGGCGTGACATCTTCTACCTGGAAGACAGAGAAGGCTGAGCGTGATGGATTTTTCCAGCCTCACACCGGTACTCTGGCTCGGGCTTATCGGCACCCCGCTGATGATCGCCATGGGCCAGGTGCTCTTCAAGATGACGAGCCAGACCGCGGGTTCCTTTTCGGTCAACGGCCTCCTGTCACTGGCGCTGAACCCTATCCTTATCACAGCCCTTGTTCTTTACGGGCTCGGCACCATCATCTGGATCTATGTGCTCAAATCGGTGCCGCTGACGATCGCCTATTCCTTCATGGGCCTCACCTTCTGCTTTGTGCCGGTGCTGGCGCAAATCTTCTTCGGCGAGCCCTTGAGCCTACGATACGCTGTGGGAGCTTTGCTGATCATTGCGGGATTGCTGACCATCAATGTCTGAACAGCGCCAGAGAACAGACTGGCTGGTCATGGCCGGTGTTACAGTGCTTGCCGACCTGCTGCTCTTCATGGTCCTCGATACAAGCATGCAAGGCCTAGTCGTCTCGCGGCTCATGTCGCTCGTCCTGGCTTACGGGATTGCCCAGGCCATTCGCCTGCTCACCGGTTTCGGCAAGCCACCACGCGCCTTTGTCGAGCGGCCCGGTCTCTGGCCGCTCGTTGTCATCACCGTTGTCCTCAATACGGGGCTATTCGTTGTCTTGAGCGAAAGAGCACCGATTGTTCAGCCGGTCGTCCATCTCGTCTTGTCGTGGCTCGGCTCTCTGGCGTTTCTTGCCTTCGGCCTGAAGCGAATACGCCGTTTCCAGCGACCAGACGGACAAAACTAGACCTTTTCCCAGCCGTCGTGTTCGCTTGCGCGATAGATGGCATCGATGAATTGCTGGTTGGCACGCGAGCTTTCCAGCGTGACCACCTCGGCCTGGTTGCCGGTTGCGGCGCGAGCGAAGGCCTCTGCCTGACGCTTGTACTGCCTGCTATCCTGGAAGCGAAAGACCTCTGAGCGTCCGTGACCCTGGTCAGTCAACTCGACCTCTTCGGCCCCGTAACGATCCGCATTGAACGGCGACTTGACCTCGATGAAGCCCTTGGTGCCGTGGAACACCATGATCTGGCGGGCGGCCATCTGGGTCGCGGTATAGAAGGTCAGATCGAAATCTCCGAAATCGGCTTTCACGCTGGAATAAATGTCGGTTCCGAACTCCGGATCACGCTCCGTCGTGGCCTGAACCCGCAATGGCTCCTTGCCGGTGGCGAAACGGGTTGCCATGGTCGGATAGACGCCGATATCCGGCAAGCCACCGCCGCCCAACTCCGGAATGTTTCGCATGTTGGAGGGATCGCGGTTGAAATAGCTGAACGCACCCTGCACGTGGCGCAGACGCCCGATGGCCTCATTGCGCAGAAGGTCCCGCACCTTGTGCCACACGGGGGCATAGGTGATCATGAAGGCTTCCGAGATCAGCACCTTGTTGCGATCTCTTGCCTCGATAAGCCTGTCGATTTCACTGGCCTTCAAGGAAATCGGCTTTTCGCACAGCACATGCTTGCCCGCTTCTGCCGCCTTGATGGTCCATTCCACATGCTGACTGGTGGGCAGCGGTATATAGACGGCATCGATTAAATCGGATGCCAGCATTTCCTCATAGGAACCAAAGGCATGCGGCACTGAAAATCGGTCCGCCATGGCACGGGCGCGGGTTATGTCGCGGCTGGCAATCGCGCTGACGACCGCATTCTCCGCATCCTGAATGGAGGGAATGACAGCATTCTGACCGATACGGGCGGTGGACAGGATTCCGAAACGGAACATGGGGATCTCCTCACTATTTTCGGTCTACCTTACGAACCGCATGAGACGGATGCAATTGCTGTTCGGACCTCAATCCAATCGATTTATTTCCGTGATCCTCCATAACGCCTTTTGATTGGTGCATGACCTTCCATCAGGATAGCGTTGCTCCATATCCCCCACCTATCCATTGAATCCCAGGAGCAGATTTCATGCAACACCGCGCCCTTGGCCGCACAGGCCTTTCGATCGCCCCTGTCGTTTTCGGCGGTAATGTCTTTGGCTGGACCGCCGACGAGAAGACATCCTTCGACCTGCTCGATCGCTTCTTCGACGCGGGCTTCAACACCATTGATACCGCCGATGTCTATTCGGCCTGGGTCGATGGTCACAAGGGCGGCGAGAGCGAAGAGGTCATTGGCAGGTGGCTGAAGCGCGGAAGCGTCAGCCGTGACAAGGCCATCATCGTCACCAAGGTCGGCTTCGATAATCGCGGCCAGAAGACAGGGCTTTCCAAGGGGTGGATCGAGCAGGCGATCGACGCTTCCCTGAAGCGGCTCGGAACCGACTATGTCGATCTCTATCTGGCCCACAAGCCGGATGCCGAAGTTCCTGTCGAGGAGAGCCTGGAGGCCTTCGCAAAGCTGAAACAGGCCGGGAAGGTGCGCGCCATCGGGTGCTCGAACTATGATGCGACGCAGTTGCAGGCCTCGCTCGACGCTGCTGCCAGCAAGGGCCTACCGCGCTACGACGTGCTTCAGCCGGAATACAATCTCTACACCCGCGAGAAATTCGAGGGAGAGCTTGCGGACCTCTGCCAGCGTGAGGAGATCGGCGTCATCAGCTACTATGCACTGGCTGCGGGATTTTTGACCGGCAAGTATCGTGAAAAGAAGGATACCGAGGGTGTGGCGCGCTCCTACCGCGTCGCCGATTACCTCAACGACAAGGGAATGCGTATCCTGGCGGCGCTGGATGAGATCTCGGTCGAAACCAATGCGTCTGCGGCCAGCATCGCGATCGCCTGGGTGGCGGCACGGCCCGGAATCACCGCACCGATTGCCTCTGCAACATCCCTGCGACAGCTGGAATCGATCGTGGCCGCGGGCTCGCTTCAATTGTCTGCCGACCAGATGGCGCGCTTGAACGAGGCCGGTCTCTGATGGGCATCTTGATCCGCAATGCCACGGCTGGCGATGAGGCGCGCTTTCGCGAACTCTGGGCCAGCTATCTGGATTTTTATCAGGTCACGGTTTCGGACGAGATCACGGCCTCGACATTTTCCAAGGCGCTCAGTCCCGATAGCAGCATCTTCATGCAAGTTGCAGAGGTCGATGGGCGCGTCGAAGGCTTCGCGCTTTGCCTGACCCATGAAGGCACATGGATTCTCGGCAAGGATCTCTATCTCGAAGACCTGTTTGTCGATGCAAGCCAGCGCGGCAAAGGCGTGGGGCGCGCGCTGTTGCAGGATCTGGTCGATCTGTCGAAAGCCAATGGTTGGTCCCGGCTCTATTGGCACACAGCCGAGACGAATGTCACGGCGCGGAAACTCTATGACAGCTTCGTCCAGTCGGACGGGCATATCAGATATCGCATCACGATCGGCTAAGGCCGAGCCGTCAACCGGAAGGGTTAGACCATGCAGAAGAGAAAACTTGGATCCCTGGAAACCTCCGCTCTCGGGCTGGGCTGCATGGGCATGACCCATGCCTATACACCCGTGATCGACGAGCAGGCTTCTATCAAGACGCTGGCACGCGCCGTGGAACTGGGCGTGACGCTGTTCGACACGGCGGAAGTCTATGGACCGTTCACCAATGAGGAACTGGTGGGCAAGGGTCTCAAGCCCTACCGAGACAAGGTGCTGATCGCGACCAAGTTCGGCTTCACCATCGGCGATGAAGCAAAGGCCGCACGCCCTTCAGGCGTCGACAGCCGCCCGGACCATGTGCGGCAAGTGGCGGAAGCTTCCCTCAAGCGGCTTGGCGTCGAGGTGATCGACCTGCTTTATCAGCACCGCGTCGATCCGGATGTCCCGATCGAGGAAACCGTCGGCGCCATGGCGGAACTCGTGAAGGAAGGCAAGGTGCGGGCACTCGGACTTTCCGAGGCGAGCGCCGCAACGCTCAAGCGGGCACATGCCGTCCATCCCATCGCCGCCATCCAGAGCGAGTATTCCCTGTGGACTCGTGACCCCGAGGAAAACGGTGTTCTGGATACCTGCAGGGAACTCGGTATCGGCTTCGTTCCGTTCTCGCCACTCGGTCGAGGGGCGTTGACCGGCGCGCTCAAGAACCTTGATGGCCTTGCTGAAAATGATTTCCGCCGTGGTCTTCCTCGTTTCCAGGGCGAGAATTTCGATGCGAACCTTGCGCTGGTTCATCTGCTTGAAGAGATGGCCGCGAAGAAAGATGTTTCCGCAGGTCAACTGGCTTTAGCCTGGGTGCTGGCGCAGGGCGATTTCATCGTGCCAATTCCCGGCACCACGAAAATTGCCAATCTTGAGAAGAATATCGCCGCAGCAGATATCGATTTGTCTGCGCAGGAACTGGCCGAACTGGGTGACCTGCTGGCTCCCTCCAAGGTCAAGGGCGAACGCTATCCGGAGAGCATGGCGAAGATGGCCAACAAGTAGCACAACCGCTGCATCGTACTCCGGGAGGGTATAAATCTTCCGGAGTACTGTCCTTCATTCAGGCGATGGGCGAGGCGCCAAAATGTTGAAATTCATCGATGATTTCTGACATGAGCCTCTCGATTTTAAGAGATTAGTAAAATCTTACTCTTTATTTTCTGACAGTTAGTTTCCTTTCAGCCTATGAGGCTTTCATGTCCATTTTTGATCTTGGCGGCGATGCGCGGTCTGTCCTCGCAGCGCTCAACCGCTCGCAGGCAATCATCGAGTTCGACCTCAGCGGTCGGATCCTGCACGCGAACGAGAACTTCCTCAACGCCATGGGATATCAGCTGTCGGACATCGTTGGGCAGCATCATCGAATGTTCGTGCTGCCTGCCGAGGCTGGATCCCGCGAATACAAACAGTTTTGGTCGGGTCTTGCAGAGGGTCGTTTCGACCAGCGTCAATACAAGCGCGTGGCGAAAGGTGGCCGGGAAATCTGGATCGAAGCCTCCTACAACCCGGTCTATCGCGGCGGAAAGCCGTTCAAGGTCGTGAAGTTCGCGACGGATATCACGACACAAAAGCTCCGGACGCTGGATGCGGAGGGAAAGCTGGCAGCACTGGATCGTGCCCAGGCCATCATCGAATTTACGCCGACCGGCGAGATCATCGAGGCGAATTCAAACTTCCTGCACGCCATGGGCTATTCGCGCGAAGAGATCATTGGTCGACACCACTCAATGTTCTGCGACCGCGACTACGCCGCTTCCCGCGATTATCGCGAGTTCTGGGAAACGCTGGGCACTGGTGCTTTCATCGCGGACCAATTCACCCGTTTTGGCAAAGGCGGAAAGCGCGTCAACATTCAGGCGTCCTACAACCCGATCGTCGACCGCGATGGCAAAGTGCTAAAAGTGGTCAAGTTTGCAACGGATGTTTCGGAACGGGTTCGCGTCATTGAAGAACTCGGCGCCGGCCTGCACCGCCTTGCCGAATGCAATATTCGCATGACACTCGACAACGCCTTCAGTGCCGAATTCGAACCCCTGCGACAGGACTTCAACAGTTCAATCGGTGCCTTCCAGCAAACCCTTTCCGGCGTGCTCAACCAGACCGAATTCCTGATGGAAAACGGCGAGGCCATGAGCAAGTCTGCCGAAGAACTGTCTGCCCGCACGCGCCAGCAGGTTGCCGCTCTGGAAAACACGGCCACCGCGCTTGCCCAGGCGACATCGAATGTTCGCTCCGCCACCGAACGCACGCGCGAAACACGAAAGCTTGCAAGCGATGCGCGTCTGGCTGCGGCTTCATCCGTCGAGGTGGTTCGCAACACGGTGAGCGCCATGGAGCGCATCGAGGCGGCCTCGAACGAGATCGGCAAGATCATCGGGGTGATCGACGAAATCGCCTTCCAGACAAACCTGCTGGCTCTCAATGCCGGGGTAGAAGCTGCCCGGGCCGGTGACGCCGGCAAGGGCTTTGCCGTCGTGGCGCAGGAGGTACGGGAGCTTGCGCAACGTTCCGCAAGCGCTGCAAAGGAAATCAAGACGCTGGTCAGCACGTCAGCGGACGAAGTGAAAGATGGCGTCCGGCTGGTCGGTGAGACAGGCAGGGCATTGCAGGAGATCGAAAGCTTCGTGGAAGCGATCGACCGCAACGTCGATGGCGTCGCCACCTCCTCTGCCGAGGAAGCGCTAGCACTGGACGAGATCAATAATTCGGTTATGGATGTCGATCGTATGGCCAAGGCGAATGCCGAAATGGTCGCGCATTCGACCCAAATCAGCCAATCGCTGTCGGACGGCACCGCCGTCCTGACCGAGCTGGTTTCGCGGTTCAAGCTGAACAGGCGCGGCACTCAACGCGAAGACAAGCGCGAGATCTGGACACCGGAAGAACGCGCCCGCCGGATTGGTCAGCTGCGTCAGGCATCCTGACAAAAAAGGCCGGGCGACGCGTGTCGCCCAGCCCCTTCCCTTGGGAGGAAATGATTTTGATCAGGCGCGCACGCGGCCACCAAGCGAACCGCCGAGGAAACCGGCAAGGGCACCAATGACCAGCGCCAGGGCAGACATCAGTGCACCCTTGGAAAATGCAGCGGATGCTTCTGTTGCGGCCTTGGCTGCGGCCTGCTTCGCCTGTTCAACGGACTGACGGTACTGCTGCTCGTACTGCGTGACCTGTTGGCGGGCATCATCGACAGAGATGTTCTGCGCCTTGGCCAAGGCATCGGCAGCACGGTTGCGGGCCTCTTCCTGCTTCGCGGCATCACCCGTGAGCAGAGCCTGCATGGAAGCAACGGCCGCATCACGCAGCGCTGCGGGGTCATTTCCGCCGCTGACGTTGCGAACCTGCTGTTCGATGCTTTGCAGGGGATTGGTGGCATTGGCGATGGATGGTGCGGCGGCGGTTGCAGCTGTCGCAATCGTCGAGCCCGTTCCGCTGAGAATGGTGGAGACTCCTCCGAAGGCACCGGAAACGAGTGCGCCAATCGACGTCGTTACGAGATAGAGCAACAGTATAGTCGTCGCTGCCCAGACGGTCAGGCCATGCAGACCACCGCTCCGGGGAATGCGATGTGACAGCCGACCGGCAACATAAGCGCCCAAAAATACGGAAATGACGGCAGAGACGACAAACCAGATGGCGGATGTTGTCGAGACCGTTGAGGCATCAGGCGCGCTCTGGCCGACGGGGTTGATAATGGCTGTCCCGATGCCTGCTCCGAGTAGGTTCAGCACAAATTGCGAGGAGATTGCAATTGCAACGCCAGCGAATATTGCGCCCCAGGAACAACTTCTGGCAGAGTTTAACAGAAGACCTTCGCGATGGGTGGATGAGACGGGATGGGTTGAAGTGAAATCTGTCATATTCGACACTCCTGGAACCACCGTGACTGTCACGGCGCTCAGGAACGACGAATTAGACTGTTGGTTCCCGCCACATAACGCAGAATCTTCTAGGCTATTCTTTCTTTCTCTCGCGTGCGAAGGGTAAGCGGGACCTTGGCGAACATCACGGCATTTCCGGCGAGCGTCAGGCAGAGGCCGAAAACCCCCGGCCATGTCCAGTGATAATCCTCGAAGATGCTCGACAATGTCAGTGCCACGACGGGAAAGAGAACCGTTGCATAGGCCGCCTTCTGTGAGCCGAGACGCGAGACCAGCATGAGATAGGTTGTGAAACCTACGACTGAGCCGATCGCCGAGAGATAGATCAGTGCAGCCATGTAGGTTCTGTCCGGCGGCGCGACGACAGGTGTTTGCGTGACAGCAACCAGAAACAGCAAGGCCAGAGATCCGTATGTCATGCCCCAGGCATTGGCCGTGATGGGCGAGAGACCAGCGGCACTATTGCGGCGCGACGCCATGTTGCCAAAGGAAAAGAAGAGCGTTCCAAGAGCCGAGAGCGCTATACCCTTCCAGCTGTCCGGCTTGACCGCCAGAAACACATCCGGTCCAAAAAGCAGGCAAAGGCCTGCCACACCCAAAGCAGCTGCAACGAGCGTCCGTGATTTGATGGGATCGCCGAAAAAGATCCTGGCATTCACGGCATTATAGACGGTGGCCAGAGAGAAGACGACGGAGATCAGTCCTGACGGCACATAGGCAGCCGCATGATAAAAGCAAAGAAAGTTGCAGCAGAAGAGTGATAGCGCCTGAACGACCACGAAAGGCTGCTGCTGGAGTGTCGGAACCTTCAACCGGCCAGAGAGCACGAGCGCCCCAACAAGAATGAGGGCAGCGAGGGCGAAACGGTAGAAAACGGACACCAGCACCGGAACAGGCCCGATCTGCAGCGCAATCGCAATCCAGGTCGTTCCCCAGATGAGCACGGTGGAGGAGAAAAGCAGCAGATTGGTCATGATGGCACCTGAATGAGACTTCAGGGCAAACCCTAACGCACCGAAAGAGGCTCGCTCTTGCAGGATCTTGCGGCGATCTCTCTTTGCGTCCAGATTGCAGCACATTTTCCATGGTCAGGCAGCCGCTTTCAATTGTAGGAATAAGGCCTGCCACCACTGAGCTTGCCATGCTGAACACTGCATCCGTTTTTGGTTCCCTGTCTGCTTCCTCCCGGGCTGTGAGCCTGGGCGCTCTCGATATGGGTAGCGGCAGGGCAGCAGCGCTGTGGAGCAACAGTCATGACCGGATGCGCTATGAACGGCCTGACGGCCATGCCTTCAGCTGTTATCTGCGTGGCGGCGACGGAACCCGGCGGGTCGACGGCAAAAGATTATCCGGGCGGCCTGGCGCGGTGTGCATCATGCCGCAGGGCGCATCTTCGGAATGGGAAATCACGGACCGCTTTGACTTCGTCCATCTCTATCTTGCCGACGACGAACTGAAACGATTGTTCTCGGAGATCTTCGATCGGGACGCACGGCTGATGCTTCTCCCGGAAGCGACCTTCGAGGACGCGCCTCGTATTGCCGATGGTCTGGGTAGGCTTGCAACGGCGCTCCAGAGCGACAACCGGATCCTGGCAGAACAGGCCATCGTATCGACGGTGCAGCATCTCTTCAGCGATCATCGATACGGCGATCACAACCTGCGACAGTTGCGCGGTGGTCTTGCAGCACATATCCGCCGTCGCCTGCTCGACTACATCGAGGCGCATCTGCAGAGCCAGATTTCGCTGCGCGATCTCGCCGCGGTTGCGGACCTCAGCGAATTCCATCTGCAACGGATGTTCAAGCAGAGTTGTGGTATCAGCCCCTACGGCTATTTGCTCAATCGCCGGATGGAAAGGGCACGGCTGATGCTGACCGGGGCTGAGCCCATTGCCCAGATCGCCACTGCCTGCGGTTTCAGCAGCCAGAGCCACCTCACACGCGCCTTCAAGACAATGACGGGAATGACGCCATTGGCCTACCGCCTGATGGCCAATGGCATAGCTTGCGAGCTACCAGGCAGCTGAAGTCGGCAGCCTCACTGACTGCCGACCCGCCTAATTTGATCAAGCGCGAAGAACGCCGCCTGTTGTCTTCTCGACATTGCCGACAATCTTCTTCGTCAGCGCGTCAAAATCCTCATCCGTCAGGGTCTTGTCCGTCGGCTGGATCAGAACCTCGATCGCGATGGACTTCTTGCCTTCGCCAAGAGATGCACCTTCGAACACGTCGAAAACGTTGACACCGGTGATGAGCTTGCGGTCGGCACTCGTGGCAGCCTTGATGATGGAGCCAGCATCCACGGCTTTCTCGACCACGAAGGCGAAGTCGCGCTTCACCATCTGGAAGGGTGACAGTTCGAGAGCAGCCTTGGTGCGGGTTGCCTTCTTCTTCGGTTCCGGCATGACATCCAGATAGACCTCGAAGCCGGCCAGTGCGCCGGAGACATCCAGAGCCGACAGCGTGTTCGGATGGAATTCACCGAAGTGCCCAAGCACCACTTTCGGGCCCATCTTTATCGTGCCGGAACGACCCGGATGATACCAGGATGGACCGCCCTGCTCGACCTGCACATTCGCCATCGGCATGCCGCACGCTTCGAGAACAGCCAAGGCATCTGCCTTTGCATCGAACACATCGACCGGCTTTCCGCCACCCTTGGCTGCGTTGGACCATAAACGGCCTGAACCGGAAAGCGAGGCCGTGCCGCGGCGAATGCCACCGGCAACGCGACGCTGCTTTTCGGGTGTATCGCCCTCATAGGTGCCCGATACCTCGAAGATCGCCACGTCGCCATAACCCTTGTCGGCGTTGCGCTGGGCGGCAGTCAGCAAACCGGGCAGTAGCGATGGACGCATGTCCGACATATCGGCTGCAATCGGATTGACCAGCTTCAATGCCGGGCTTCCACCACCGAACAGCTTCGCCTGATCTTCCGGGATGAAGGACCAGGTGACAGCTTCCAGCATGCCGCGCGAGGCAAGCGCGCGCTTGGCAACACGGGTACGGATCTGCAGCGTGGTCAGGATACGCGCATTGACCGTGTCCTTCGCAGCAAGCGGTTCCGGCTTGATGTTGTCGACACCGTGGACGCGCATGACCTCTTCCACGAGATCCGCCTTGCCATCGACATCGGGACGCCAGGAAGGCACAGCGACCTGCACGCGCTCTTCGTCGCCGGAGAGGATCTCGAAGCCGAGACCAGTCAGGATCTGACGGCTCTCCTCAACGGAAACGTTGAGGCCGGTCAGGCGTTTCACTTCCGAGAAGGGGAAGTCCACAAGCTTGCGATCATGTCCCTTGTAGCCGGAAACACGCGCCTTTGCAGCGGTGCCCCCGCACAGCTCCAGCACCAGTTCGGTGGTGCGCTCAAGACCCGGCATCATGTATTCGGGATCCACGCCGCGCTCGAAACGATAGCGGGCATCAGTGATGATGCCCAACGCACGGCCGGACTTGGCGATGTTGATCGGATCCCACAAGGCCGACTCAATCAGCACATCCACCGTGTTTTCATCGCAGCCGGAATGCTCGCCGCCCATGATGCCGCCGATGGATTCGACGCCGTTATCATCGGCGATAATCACATTGTTCGACGAGAGCTTGTAGGTACGCGTATCGAGCGCAAGGATTTCCTCTCCTTCCGTCGCACGGCGAACGGTGAGATTGCCCTTCACCTTGGCCGCATCGAAAACGTGCATGGGGCGACCCTGGTCGAAGGTCATATAGTTGGTGATGTCGACCAGCGCATTGATTGGACGAAGACCGATCGCCTTCAGACGCTGCTGCATCCAGGCAGGGCTCGGGCCATTCTTCACGCCGCGGACAAGGCGCAGCGCGAAACCGGGGCACAGGCTCTCGTCGTCGAGATCAATGGAGACTTCGACCGGAGTTTCCCCGTCCACCTTGAAGCTGGGTGCCTTTGGCTGCTTCAGCGTGCCGAGACCAGAGGCGGCCAGATCGCGGGCGATACCGAATACGCTCGTGCAATCCGGGCGATTAGGCGTGAGGTTGATCTCGATGACCGGATCATCGAGCCCCGCAAAGGATGCAAAGGTCTGACCGACCGGAGCATCTTCCGGCAGATCGATGATGCCGTCATGATTATCGGAGATGTTCAGCTCCTTTTCGGAGCACATCATGCCATGGCTTTCGACGCCGCGAATATTGCCGACAGCGAGCGTCACATCGATACCCGGCACATAGGTGCCCGGGCGTGCCAGAGCGCCGACAAGGCCAGCGCGGGCATTCGGCGCGCCGCAGACGACCTGAACCGGCTTGCCATCGCCCGTATCGACCATCAGTACCTTCAGCCGGTCAGCGGAGGGGTGCTTTTCAGCGGAAACAACCTTGGCAATGACGAAAGGCTTGTAAGCTGCGCGATCATCAACATCCTCGACTTCGAGGCCGATCGCCGTCAAGCGCTCGCAGACCTCTTCCAACGAGGCATTGGTGTCCAGATGTTCCTTCAGCCAGGAGAGCGTGAATTTCATATGTTTATCCTCCGTGCTGAATTACTGGCTCAAACCGCCGAACAGTGTCGGCATGTCGAGCGGACGGAACCCGTAGTGGCTCATCCAGCGCACGTCCGCGTTGAAGAAGTCACGCAGGTCCGGCATGCCGTATTTCAGCATGGCGATGCGGTCGAGCCCCATGCCCCAGGCAAAGCCCTGATACTCGTCGGGATCTAGACCGCCGGCACGCAGGACATTCGGGTGAACCATGCCGCAGCCGAGGATTTCCATCCAGTCAGTTCCCTCGCCGAACTTGACGATCGGGCCGGAAGAACGGTCACACTGGATATCCACCTCGAAGCTGGGTTCGGTGAACGGGAAGAAGGAGGGGCGAAAGCGCATGGTGACGCTGTCCACCTCAAAAAAGGCCTTGCAGAACTCTTCGAGGATCCAGCGCATGTTACCGACATGGCTCTTCTTGTCGACGACCAGGCCTTCCACCTGGTGGAACATGGGCGAATGGGTGGCATCGCTGTCCTGACGGTAGGTCTTGCCAGGAATGATGATGCGGATCGGCGGCTTCTGGGCTTCCATGGTGCGCACCTGCACAGGCGAGGTGTGCGTGCGCAGAACCTTGCGCTCACCCTTCTCGTCCGTCGGGAGAAAGAAGGTGTCGTGCATCTCGCGGGCCGGGTGACCCTCCGGGAAGTTCAGCGCCGTGAAATTGTAATAGTCGGTCTCGATATCCGGACCTTCCGCGATCGAAAAACCCATATCTGCAAAGATGGCGGTGATTTCATCGACGATCTGGCTGATCGGGTGAATGCGTCCACGCTCGGCGGGCGAAGAGCGCACCGGCAGGGTTACATCCAGCGTCTCCGCTGCAAGCCGGGCGTTGATGGCGGCGTCGCGCAGCACAGTCTTGCGCGCGTTCAACGCCTCCGTCACCTCGGTCTTCAAGGCATTGATGGCAGCACCGCGAGTCTGGCGCTCTTCCGGGCTCATCGACCCCAGCGTCTTCAGCAGTTCGGAGACGGAGCCTTTCTTGCCCAGCGCCGAAACGCGAACGCCTTCCAGGGTCGCCTCGTCGGACGCATCGTTGATTTCAGCCAGAAGCGAGGATTTCAGGTTTTCCAGATCGGACATGATGATTTCCGTTTGATGCCGGGCAGTGAGCAGACAGGTTTGGATCGCTGCTTGCGACATGTGGTCGTAACGGTCAAATGAAAAACCCGCGCCAGCCCAAACCAGCGCGGGTTTCCCAAATCAATGAAGCTCGTGAAGCTTGGGAAGCGCTGGTTAACGAACCGCGCTTTCAAACTCGTTTGCCGTACCGGCATCCTTGAGGTAGGCGAGCGCCTTCTTGGAAGCTTCGACGAGAGCGCCGAATGCTGCCGGCTCATGGATTGCCATGTCAGACAGAACCTTGCGGTCCACTTCGATGCCAGCCTTGTTCAAGCCGTCGATGAAACGACCATAGGTCAGGCCGAATTCGCGGACAGCAGCGTTGATACGCTGGATCCACAGAGCGCGGAAGTTGCGCTTCTTGACGCGACGGTCGCGCGTTGCGAACTGACGCGAACGATCGACAGCTGCCTTTGCGGCGCGGATGGTGTTCTTACGACGACCGTAGAAGCCCTTTGCGGCCTTCAGGGTCTTGGTGTGCTTTGCGCGTGAGGTTACGCCACGTTTTACGCGTGCCATGTCATGATCTCCTTAATGTTCCGAAAGCGAAATGGTCTCAGAGACCGTTTGGCAGGTAGTTCTTGATGACCTTCTTGCCGTCAGCTTCGGCCAGAACCATCGTACCGCGAGCATCGCGGATGAACTTGTTGGAACGCTTGATCATGCCGTGGCGCTTGCCAGCAGCAGCGGCGAGAACCTTGCCCGTCGCAGTGACCTTGAACCGCTTCTTGGCGGACGATTTCGTCTTCATCTTGGGCATTTTGCTACTCCGTATTCTTGTATCGAAGCTGGCTGATGAGGCTGGCTTCAAGCTATTCAAAAACGGCCACGGCATGCCCTGCCGGACCGTTCGGACGCGCGCTTATACCGACAGACCGGTAAAAGCGCAATGGGGGTGAACAGAATTGCGTGCGCGGCTGCAAATGGACCGGCACAGGATGGAAAGGCACCGATCAGCGCGGTGCCAGAACCATCATCATCTGGCGGCCTTCCAGCTTCGGCTCGGCTTCAACCTTGGCGATTGCCGCGGTATCTTCCTTGACCTGAAGAAGAAGCTTCATACCGAGTTCCTGGTGCGCCATTTCGCGACCACGGAAACGAAGCGTGACGCGGACCTTGTCGCCATCTTCGAAGAACCGAAGGATGGCCTTCATCTTCACCTCATAGTCATGAGTGTCGATGTTCGGACGCATCTTGATTTCTTTGATTTCGACGATCTTCTGCTTCTTGCGTGCTTCGGCAGCCTTTTTCTGGTTGGCATACTTCAGCTTGCCGAGATCGAGAATCTTGCAGACCGGCGGCTCGGTGTTCGGAGAGATCTCGACGAGATCGAGACCTGCCTCCTCGGCCATTCTCAGCGCCTGGTCTGTCGGCACGATGCCGAGGTTTTGACCCTCTGCGTCGATCAGCTGGACGCGAGGAATGCGGATTTCCCGGTTAGAGCGCGGTCCGTCTTTGACAGGAGCGTCGGTCTTGAATGGTCTGCGAATGGTCGTATTCTCCTCGAATAATTAAAGGGTCGCAGCGGCGGCCCTTGCGCTCGTGGCGCAATGAAAGGGCAATTTCGTCAACGCTGCTCCGAAGTCAATAGCATAGTGTCGCCAATAAATCACCTAGTGCCGCGTTTTTACGAATCTGTTTTATAGGTGCATCTGTTTGAAGGAGAATGAGCCATGAATCTGCCGGTCGCGCCCGAAAAAAGCACCCACATCACCGTCGGTGAGGGCGGAGAAGCCCGGCAGATCGCGCTGGTTCACCGACAGGGGCGAGCAGCCGATTCCCCCATGCTCGTCTGGCTCGGCGGGTACCGGTCAGACATGAGCGGCACGAAGGCTCTGGAAATGGAGCGGCTGGCGGGAGAGCTCGGCCTGCCGTCCTTGCGTTTCGACTATTCCGGCCATGGCGTTTCTGGAGGCGCGTTTCGCGACGGCACGATCTCGCGCTGGCTGGAGGAAGCACTCGCCGTCATCAAGGCTTATCCGGCCAGAGACGTCATCCTTATCGGATCCTCGATGGGCGGGTGGATTGCCCTGCGAGCGCTTCAGGAACTTCGCAAGCAAAGCGAGATCGCGATAAAGGGCCTCTTCCTCATCGCTCCGGCGCCCGACTTCACGCATGACCTTATCGAGCCTGCGCTCAGCGAGACCGAACGCCAGTCGCTCCAGGAGCGCGGCTTTTTCGAAGAGCACTCTGAATATAGTCCTGAGCCGAATATCTTTACGCGTGATCTGATGGAGGACGGCTTCAGCAATCGCGTTCTGACCGGCATCATCGAAACGGGCTGCCCGGTTCACATTCTGCAAGGCATGAAGGATGCGGATGTCCCATTCCAGCATGCTCTGAAGCTCGTGGAATTCCTGCCTGCTGATGACGTCGTTCTGACACTGATCCGCGACGGTGATCACCGCCTGTCCCGACCGCAGGATATCGAGCGTATGCGGGCAGCAATCATCGGATTGATCTGATTTCCAGCCGCAACATTAGATGTTGCTGAAATGAATCGATCTTAACCATAAATTACGAGCAAGCTTGTTAATCTTTCGTTCATAATTGACACCGGCCCCCAGACGATCTTAACGTTTCGTTAGGATTTGAAGGGACGGGTTCATGATGTATGCCCAGAAGGCACGGCAATTGGCCGTGATCCTCGCGACTGTGCTTGTGTCGGCTTCAGCGGCTGTTCCGGCACCACGCACATCTTCGGCACAAATGATCGTGGGTGGTATTACCTCCCAGCCGATCGGCCATTATGAATTCTGCCAGCGCCTGCCTGCCGAGTGCGATCAGCGTTTTGCATCGACTCCCGCGCCAAAGGTTACGGAGTATGGCTGGGAAATGATCCAGCAGATCAATTTCTCGGTGAACCATCGCATTGAAGCCCGCACGGACATGGAAGTCTATGGCCGCGAAGAATATTGGGCCTATCCGGTGACGGCTGGCGATTGTGAAGATTACGCGCTCCAGAAGCGCAAGGAACTGAAGGACAAGGGCTTCTCGCTCGCGGACCTCCTGATCACCGTCGTCCGCAAGCCTGATGGCGAAGGTCATGCGGTCCTGACCGTCCGCACATCAGAAGGTGACTTCGTGCTCGACAATCTTTCCGACGAGGTCAAGCTCTGGAGCGACACGCCCTACACGTTCCTCAAGCGCCAGGCGTCCTTCAACACGGGACGCTGGGTATCGATCGAGGATGGCCGCGAAGTGGTCGTCGGCGCATTGCGCTGAGAATTTGCGCTTCCAGCCTTTGGAGGCCGGGCATTTGCCCGGCCTTTTTCGTTGAAGCGTCCGACCCGGCTGTGCTTACGAATTTCCGATGAGGATACCGGCAGCAAGAACCAGCGAACCGCCAAAAACAACCTGGAAGACTGCACGCATGAACGGCGTTTCCATATATTTGTTCTGGATGAAGGCAATGGCCCAGAGTTCGATGAACACCACAATGGCGGCGACGATGGTGGCCGTCCAGAAATGCGGGATCAGGTAGGGAAGCGCATGACCCAGGCCACCAATGGTGGTCATGATGCCGCAGGCAAGGCCGCGCTTGAGCGGTGAGCCTCTACCGGAAAGCTTTCCGTCATCATGCGAGGCTTCCGTGAAACCCATCGAGATACCGGCACCGACCGAGGCCGAAAGACCAACAAGGAAGGTTTGCCAGGTATCCTGCGTGGCAAAGGCTGCAGCAAAAATCGGCGCCAGCGTTGAGACGGAGCCGTCCATCAGCCCCGCGAGACCGGGCTGAACATAGGTCAGAATGAACTGCCGGCGTTCGCCCGCGGCTTCCTCATCGCGTACTTCATCAGGCGTATGTTTCTCGCCCAGCATGTGCGCAATATCGCTGTGCCCCTGTTCCGCAAGAGCAAGATCGCCGAGCAGTTGCCGGGTGGAGGCATCGGTCACACGCTTTTGCGCTTCCACGTAAAAATTATAGGCCTGCTGTTCCATGAGTTCAGCCTGCGCACGGATCTTTTCGAGTGACAAATTCTTCACAAGCCAATCAGGCTTGCGTTGATAAAAGCCACGCACATGCTCGCGCCGGATCAGCGGAATTTCCTCACCAAACCTCTGACGAAACTGATTGATCAGCATGTTGCGGTGCGTCTGCTCGACTTCCGCCATGTCCCGGAAAACCTTCGCCGAAGCCGGCGCCTGTTCCTGCAGAGCCCGCGCGTAGGACAGATAGATGCGAGAGTCCTCTTCTTCAGACGAAATTGCCAGGGCAAGAATCTCGTCTTCGCTCAGGCTTTCGAACGGACGCCGGCCCGAGCCCCGGAACAAGTCAAACATGGTAGCCACCTTCTTTAGAATTATTCTAATCTTAGTCTTCTGTGAGAAGAAAGCAAGATGCTGCGGTGCGACGTATGGTCTGCGGCATTGCGACCAGTGCCTGCAGAGAGAGCGAAAGGAACTGTCGCGAACGCACGGTACACGCGTAACTTCTGTCATTTCCAACTTGCGACATCAGCAACAAAATGTTTTAGCAGAGCTCGATGTGAGCGAGACTCACCTGCATTACTGATGTGAAGGCATTGATTTCATGAACCGCAGAGCATTCTTTCGCCAAGCTGGTACTGCCGGCATTGGCGCCGCCGCCGCAACCGCCCTGGCAGCCCCGGCAATCGCCCAGGAAAATCCGGAAATCACTTGGCGCCTGACGTCCTCCTTCCCGAAGAGCCTGGACGTTCTGTTTGAAAGCGCGACGGAAATCGCCAAAAGCGTATCCGAAGCAACAGGCGGCAAGTTCAAGATCCAGACCTATGCGGCGGGTGAAATCGTTCCACCGCTTCAGGCAGCCGATGCAGTTTCTTCCGGAACGGTCGAGATGGCGCATACCTGCGCCTATTATTACGTCGGCAAGGACCCGACATTCGCACTGGGCACGGCCATTCCCTTCGGCCTCAATGCGCGGCTGACGAATTCATGGTTCACAGTGGGCGGCGGCAACGATCTGCTCAACCAGTTTCTAGCCGGTCATAATCTTTATGCCCTGCCTGCTGGCAATACGGGCGCGCAGATGGGCGGCTGGTTCCGCAAGGAAATCAAGACCGTCGACGACCTGAAAGGTCTGAAGATGCGCATCGCAGGTCTGGCCGGTCAGGTTCTGACAAAGGTCGGCGTCACCCCGCAGCAAATCGCTGGTGGCGATGTCTATGCCGCTCTGGAAAAGGGCACAATCGACGCGACGGAATTCGTCGGTCCTTATGACGATCACAAGCTCGGCTTCTACAAGGTTGCGAAGTACTACTACTACCCGGCCTTCTGGGAAGGCGGCCCGACGGTTCATGCATTCTTCAACCGCGAGAAGTTCAATGCGCTGCCGAAGAGCTATCAGCGTATTCTGACGGATGCTTGCGCACGCGTGAACGCGCTGATGCTGGAGCGTTACGACGCGCTGAATGCCAAGGCACTGCGCGAACTGGTGGCTCAGGGCGCCGTCCTGAAGCCCTTCAGCCAGGACATCATGGATGTATGCTACAAGGCCGCACAGGAAACCTATGCCGAAATCTCGGCCAAGAATGAGAATTTCAAGAAGATCTATGACAGCCAGCAGGCCTTCAAAAAGGATGGCTATCTCTGGATGCAGATCGCAGACTACAGCTTTGATACCTTCATGATGATGCAGCAGCGCAAAGGCACGCTGTAATCTTCACATGAAAAAGAACGCGGCGAGGCGTCGCCGCGTTCTTCAGAGAGGAATTCGATCAAGGATCAGTTGGATCCATCATTCGAACGGGCCTTGCCGCCCGAGTGGAGCTTGGTCGTGACAGTTTTACCGTCCGGCTCCTGTCCGTAGTAGGTTCCGCCCAAATGCCCACCGGCACTTGTATTGGCGACCTGCGCTTTTGCGCGTTCCTGCATTGCTTTCACATCGCTTTTCGACATTTTCGTCTCCATTGTTCGATGGGTTGCGAGAGAAAAACGATCGCCGTTGCGAGATGTTCCACCTTCCCGCCCGGACAAGAACGTGATCTTGGGCGACCTTGAACAGGTTCAAGGTCGCATTTGATCAGGCAGTTCGGGAATTTCGGTTCGTCTCGAAACCGAAAGGCACCCCCCCCATGAAACATCTTCTCTCGCTTGCCGCACTTATTGCCAGCAGCGTCATCCCGTTCGCAGCCTCAGCCGAAACCAGCATTGGCTGGACCACCATCTCCATACCCTCACCCCAGCGTGGCAAACCTTTGTCCGTCGATGTCTGGTATCCATCGGATGCCAAGGCGCCGGAGATCCTGGTCGGCGACAACCGCATCTTCACCGGCGCGCCCGCAAAGCCGGATGCTGCCATCAACCCCGGCAAATACCCGCTCATCCTGCTGTCACACGGTTCCGGCTCCCGCGCCCAAGGCATGACATGGATTGCCGCACGTCTGGCTGAGAAAGGCTTTATCGTAGCCGGACCGGATCACCCCGGCACGACCAGCGGTGATTCCACGCCCATCGCCACACCACGGATCTGGGAGCGAACCCAGGATCTCTCCAACATCATCACCTGGATGGCCGGCGATGCGAAATGGGCGCCGTCCGTCCAGGCGTCGAAAATCGGCGTGCTTGGCTTCTCCCTTGGCGGCAGCACGGCGCTGGAAATCATTGGCGCGCGGGCCGATCTCAATGCCTATGCCGACTACTGCGATCGCTATAGCATGATGATGGATTGCCAGTGGTTTGCGGGCGGCTTCGGTTTCGTCGATGGCAAGCGCGTTGCCTCACCGGTCGTCAAACTGCGGGAGTTCGACAAGCGGTTCGAGCAATCGAACATCGATCCGCGCGTAACCTCCGCCGTCATTGTCGATCCCGGTCTAGCGCAGGCCTTCAAGCCGGAGAGCCTGAAGCAGATCACGACCAACACAACAATCATCAATCTGGGCAGCAGTGATACGTTACCCGCAGCGGTGGATGCGGCGAAACTCGTCGCCCAGATTGCGGGCGCGGCCTATCATCAGATTGCCGGCTCCAACCACTTCAGCTTCCTGCCGGTGTGCAAGGCGGGGGCGCAGGATTTCCTCTCCGAAGCCGGTGACGTTGATCCGATTTGCGCTGGCAAAGGCTTGCGCGAGCGCGCCGAGGTCCACATGGATGCAGCGAAACAGATTGTCGACGCGTTCGGAAAAGCAATGAACTAACCGATGCGCTTGTAGAAGAAGGTCGAATCGCAAAAACCGCCTTGCGGCCAGAGCGCGTAATCTGGAATGACGCCGACACGCTCCCAGCCGAAGCGGGGGTAGATTGCCTCCGCTTCGCTGCCAGTCGCCGTATCCAGTACCAGGATCGTGCGGCCGAGGCGCGCAGCCTCCTTCTCGACCGTCTCCATCAGCTTGCGGGAAAGACCAAGCCCGCGGGCCGACCGATGGACGAGAAGCTTCATGAGATCGCCGCGATGCGGCTGGTTGGGCTTCTGAGCAAGCCCCACCTGAACCGACCCGACGACCCTGCCCTCATGCTCCGCCACCGCGATCACGGTATGGCCAGCCGCGACAGACTTATGCACATCCAGCCAATAGGAACGCGCATCTTCAGGCGCAAAAGGCTGCATGAAGCCGAGCGACGCCCCACCGTTAACGCAATCGGCAAGCACCTCACAGAGATCGTCGATATAAGGTGTCATGTTCTCGGCCGCCAGTACATGGATTGTCGTCATGTCGAATACCTTTGTCAGCGCCTTCCGCGATCCAGAATGACAGCGTAACGGGCGGGTTTATCGGAAGGGTTGTGAAATTCGAAGGCGTCGCCGATATGCATGTAGAGGCAATCGCCGGACTGCATCTCATAGGTCTGGTCCGGCAGCACCATGTTCAGACGCCCCTCGAACAGCCACACATGCTGGGCCATCTCACGGCTTTCCTCGCGTGGCGGAAACGACACCCGTGCGCCGGCCGGAAACTCGACCTCGACGATATCGACAGCCGATGCGGTTCCCGGTGGAGAAACCGAACGCCGCAGGTAGCCCGTGACCGGGTCGCGCCACAGTCTTTGATCGTCGTGACGGACAAAAGGGTCAGACGCCGGACTATCCGGCGCAAAGAAATGAGACAGGCTCAAACCAAGCGATTCGCATAGCCGCGCCAGAAGCGAGGCGGTGGGGCTGACCTCCCCTCGCTCGATGCGTGAGATCATGGCTCGGCTGACGCCGGAAGCTTTTGCCAGTTCGTCCAGCGTCAGGCCTTCACGTTGCCGCAGGATTTTCAGTCGGCTTCCCGTGGCTTCTTCGAATTGTTGCTGTGCGTCACTCATGGAGCAACGCTACAATTCCACTATAATAGAATCAAGAGGTCTTATATGCGAATTTCTATTTTGCGACCTGCGCGATCCAGTCGTTGAGATTGTAGTAGTTGGTGACGCGGGACACTTTACCGTCGCGCAGTTCAAAAAAGGCACCTGCTGGCAATTTGTAGGTCTGACCCTTGGCCTCCGGCAGCCCTTCATCGGTTGCAAGGTACTGCCCATTCACAATGAATTCTGCTGCCGCACGGATTCCTGTCTCGCTCGCCATGATCACCATGTCCGTGAGCGTTTCCTTGTAGCAGCGGTTCATGTGCTCCATGAAAGTCGCAAAGGCCGCCTTCCCTTCCTGCCGCTCACCCTGGTTAATGTCGTGCACTACGTCATCTGTCAGAAGGCTCAGGAAGGCGTCCATATCCTGCGCGTTGAAGGCATCGTAATAGGCGCGGATGATGTCGCTGGCGCTCATGCGGAAATTCCCTTTTTCTGGCAGCTTCAAATGATCTTGGCGCAAGGCTATAACTCGCCGATCAGGAACAGAACATAGTCTATGGCTCCCATCGTCAAATCCTTTTCCGGCAGCGACGCCACCCCCTTCTTTGACGACCTCGCCCGGTTGCGCATCACTGTCTTCCGGGAATTTCCCTATCTCTATGACGGGGACGCGACTTATGAGCAGGCCTATCTTGCGACCTATGCCCGCTCTGAAGGATCCGTTTTCGTGCTTGCTTTCGATGATGACGTCGTCGTTGGCGCGGCAACCGCAACACCGATGGCGACAGAGACGGATGAGGTGAAGGCGCCATTTCTCGCGAGCGGTCGTGATCCGCGGGATTTCCTGTACTTCGGCGAAAGCGTATTGCTGCCCGCCTATCGTGGACAGGGCATCGGCCTTGCCTTCTTCGAAGGACGGGAAAGACAGGCCAGAACGCTCGGGCTTCCGCATTGCACCTTCTGCGCCGTGGAACGACCGGCAGATCACCCGCGCCGACCGAAGCATTATGTGCCGCTGAACAGCTTCTGGCAGAAGCGCGGCTATACGCACCACCCGGAGCTTCGCACGACATTCTCATGGCGCGACTTGGACGAAGACCGAGAAAGCCCAAAGCCCCTCTCCTTCTGGATCAAGAGTCTGACCGCATGACCATCACGCTTGCCGCCTGCCAGTATAAGATCGACCTGATAAAAAGCTGGGATGCCTACGTCGCCCATCTCACTGCGCTTGTCGAAGAAGCTGTCTCGCAAGGCGCGCAACTGCTTCTTCTGCCGGAATATGCAGGCCTCGTGCTGACCGGGCTATTGCCGGAGACCGAACGCAGCGATCTGCATCGGTCGATTGCGGGCATCCAGACCCTCGCTCCCGGCTGGATGCAGCTATGTGAAGATCTGGCCCGCAAGCATCGAATTGTCTTCCAACCGGGAACCATGCCGGTTCGTGATGCGGATGGACACTATCGCAATCGCGCCCCGCTCTTCGGCCCTGAAGGCTTGCTCGGCCATCAGGACAAGCAGATCATGACACGCTTCGAGCGCGAGAAATGGAATATTGCAAGGAGCGTTGAAGGTCTGAGAGCTTTCGATACGTCTCTTGGTCGCCTCGGCATCCTGATCTGCTACGATAACGAATTCCCTATGTTGGGCCGCAAGCTGGCGGAACTTGGCGTTGAGCTTGTACTTGCCCCCTCCTGCACGGATACGCTGGCTGGAAGCTTTCGTGTTCGAATCGGTGCGCAGGCGCGTGCGCTGGAAAATCAGTATGCCGTGCTCTCAGCCCCTACGGCGGGTGATGCACCATGGTCTCCGGCACTCGATGAAAACAAGGGGCGAGCCGCGCTCTATGTTCCGTCAGATTATGGCATGCCGCCCTCTGGAATCTTTGCCGAAAGCCAAAGCGACGATGTTGAGGAAAGCCACTGGCTCATCACGCAGATCGATCTGACGCAGGTTGCGCGGCTCAGGACGGAAGGTCAGGTGGCGACGCGGCGCGACTGGGCCGAGCAATTCTCAGAGCATGGCCAGTAAAAACGCCTTGTTTTCTGGCTTTTGAGTCAAATTCCCGCTTTGCGATGATACGGCTCGCTGCTATATGCGCCAGCCATGAGCACCGATCGCACGCCCCTTGACCACATCCGCAATTTTTCCATTGTCGCCCATATCGACCATGGCAAATCGACGCTGGCCGACCGCCTGATCCAATCCACGGGCGGCCTTGCCGAACGTGAGATGTCGGAACAGGTGCTTGATTCCATGGATATCGAGCGCGAGCGCGGCATTACGATCAAGGCGCAGACTGTCCGCCTTCACTACAAGGCGAACAACGGCGAGACCTATGTTCTCAACCTGATCGACACGCCCGGCCACGTGGACTTCGCCTACGAAGTCTCGCGTTCGCTATCGGCCTGCGAAGGTTCGCTTCTGGTCGTCGACGCCTCCCAGGGCGTGGAAGCCCAGACTCTCGCCAACGTCTATCAGGCGATTGACAACAATCATGAACTGGTGACCGTTCTCAACAAGATCGACCTGCCAGCCGCCGAGCCGGATCGCATCAAGGATCAGATCGAGGAAGTCATCGGCATCGACGCATCCGATGCAGTGCTGATTTCCGCCAAGACCGGCCTTGGTATTCCCGATGTCCTGGAGGCCATCGTCAACAAGCTGCCAGCGCCAAAGAGCGAAGGCGGCGAGAAGGCTCCCCTGAAGGCGCTGCTGGTCGATAGCTGGTACGATACCTATCTCGGCGTCATGGTCCTCGTGCGCATCATCGATGGTGTGCTGACCAAGGGCCAGCAGATCCGCATGATGGGCACCGGCGCAAAATACGGCGTCGAGCGCGTGGGCGTTCTGACCCCGAAGATGGTCAATGTGGATAGCCTCGGCCCCGGCGAGATCGGTTTCATCACCGCCTCCATCAAGGAAGTGGCCGATACGCGTGTTGGCGATACGATTACCGACGACAAGCGCCCGACCGAAAAGGCGCTGCCGGGCTTCAAGCCTGCCCAGCCGGTCGTGTTCTGCGGTCTCTTCCCGGTCGATGCCGCGGACTTCGAAGACCTGCGCGCTGCCATGGGCAAGCTGCGCCTGAACGACGCATCCTTCTCCTTTGAAATGGAAAGCTCTGCCGCTCTTGGCTTCGGCTTCCGTTGCGGCTTCCTGGGTCTGCTTCACCTCGAAATCATTCAGGAGCGCCTGGAGCGCGAGTTCAACCTCGATCTCGTCGCGACCGCGCCTTCGGTCGTCTACCAGATGACGCTGACGGACGGCTCCGAGAAGGAACTGCACAATCCGGCGGATATGCCGGATGTGGTCAAGATCGACGAGATCCGCGAGCCCTGGATCAAGGCGACCATTCTGACGCCGGACGAATATCTCGGTTCCGTTCTGAAGCTCTGCCAGGATCGCCGCGGCATCCAGACCGAACTGACCTATGTCGGCACGCGCGCCATGGTGACCTATGAGCTGCCTTTGAACGAAGTCGTGTTCGATTTCTACGATCGCCTGAAGTCGATCTCGAAGGGCTATGCTTCGTTCGACTACCAGATCACTGATTATCGTGCGGGCGATCTCGTCAAGATGTCGATCCTCGTCAACGGCGATCCGGTTGATGCGCTCTCCATGCTGGTTCACCGCTCGGCAGCGGATCGGCGCGGTCGCGGCATGTGCGAGAAGCTGAAGGAACTCATTCCGCCGCACATGTTCCAGATCCCGATCCAGGCCGCATTGGGCGGCAAGGTTATTGCCCGCGAAACGGTTCGCGCACTACGCAAGGACGTAACGGCCAAGTGCTACGGCGGCGACGCCACCCGTAAGCGCAAACTTCTGGAAAAGCAGAAGGAAGGCAAGAAGCGCATGCGTCAGTTCGGCAAGGTGGAGATTCCGCAGGAAGCCTTCATCGCAGCCTTGAAGATGAATGACGAGTGAGGCTTTTCACGGCTTCTGATCTTCGTCATACTCAGGCGTGCGGATCTGCGTGGTCTGCGCATCAAGGGGTAGGTTGTCATGGTTCAGACGTCGGGAAGACGGGATGATGTTCCGATCGATCGTCGCCTTTTAGCAGAAGCGAACGATCTTAAGCTTGATGTGACCCGCGCCGCCGAAGACGGCATCACGCGCGCAATTCGCGCTGAGAAGGAGCGGCTTTGGCGCATTGAAAATGCCGAGGCCATTGCCGCATCGAACGATTACCTTGAAAGGCATGGACTGCCGCTGGCCAAATATCGGCTGTTTTGGGGGCTCGGTTCTGGGTTCATCGGTTGGGAACTGACGGTGCTCTGGCGCTTGATCTTCAGGCGAACATCTTCGACGGTTTAAACACCCGCGTAATGGCACCGCTCGTCCACCATGCAGATGTTGCTCGACTGATACCAAGGCTTAACCCGCGCTTTGAGATTGGCGGAGACGTTTACGTCCTGATGACCCAGTTCATTGGTGCCGTTCCGCTGAAGGATCTGGGTGAGCGCCTCATCGATTTGTCTCACCGATCAGACGATATTACTGCGGCGACCGATTTTCTATTTCAGGGCTTTAAACATCAAATGACCCCATGGCCGAAGCCACGGGGTCACAATCCCAGCCATTATGGTTTGATTACCGCACCGGTGTCATACCCTGAAAGGCGGGAGCCTGTTCAAGCTGCTCGCGCGTGACGTTCAAGACTATCCTCTGTGGAAGACCATCTTCGCCAATCTTGGCTGTATCGGGTGCAGCCTTGGTGTTCGCGCCGGCCGCCATCTGGCTGTTGCCAGTCGCAGGCGCTGCAGGGGTGTTGGTAGAGGCGGTTGTTTCACCCGACACGGCCGGTGTCTGGTTTGCAGCCTTGTTGGCCTGATCCTGCGTCATGCCAGGGCCAAGCTGTAATGCGCTCATATCGACTGCAACGTCCTTCTGGTTGATCCCGAGGAAACCACCCACACCGACGATCACCGCGTTGACGCTTCCATCCTGGCTGACGAGCACATCGCCGATCTCGCCAATGCTTTCGCCACCTGTGGTGTAAACCGACTTTCCTTCAAGATCGCTGACCCGCCAGGCGCCCTGTCCAGGAACTGTGATGAAGGGGCCTTCCGTGGTTGCTTGAGTGCTGCGGGGCGCATCGGCCATGCCGCCATGCGCATTGTTCTGGTTCGTTGCCTGCCCTTGCTCAGGGGTGATTGGCGCGGTCGTCTGCGCTTGCGCCATCGCGGACAGTGGCAATGCAACCGCGACCGCGAGGGCTGCGAAACAGGTTTTCGTGTGATTGGTCATGGGTGCCTCCTGTATGCTTCAAGAAAGCACAACAGAAGGGATGCCGGCTTGTTCCATCACAGAATGACAAGCCGACAGGAGAGCCTACGAATCCGAGAGGAAAGCGTCTCAGGCCGTTGCGACGGTCGTGTCGTCGATTGAAGCCTCGGCTGCATTCTTCTGGATCGACTCGATCGCCTTCATCGCGGAAGCCTTGGCCTTGTAGCCTTCCGAGGCGAACATGGTCTCACCATTGGTTGCCTTGTAGCGAAAACGGAATTCGCCAGCCTTGTCCTTGTACAGTTCGAACTTTGCCATGCCACGTCCTCCAGGTTTTATAAGTACATCCGAACTGTATTAACTGGCCTGACGGTCTTCAAGCTTCTTCTTGAGCGCGCGCGATTTCCCCGCCTATGGCCGAACGTGTCTATGATGCATAAGGTATTCACCATCATCAGGGAGGCTGTGCCGAGACAATGAACGAGAAGCCCCGAATCGCCATCCGCTACTGCACGCAATGCAACTGGCTGCTCAGATCTGCCTGGATGGCGCAGGAACTCCTTCAAACCTTCAGTGATAGCATCGCAGAGGTGGCGCTGATCCCCGGAACCGGCGGCGTGTTCGACATCCGCGTCAATGACGAGCTCATCTGGGAACGCGTGAGAGATGGTGGATTTCCAGGTCCGAAGGATCTTAAACAGCGCGTTCGGGACATCATAGAACCGGGACGGGATCTCGGTCACGTTGACCGAACCACGAATAAAAACAATGGGGATAGCGGTTCCGCCAGTTGACCTTTGCCGCCATTTTTGACAGCCGCCATGCGTCGCACAAATTAATTTCGCATCTGACACAGAAAGTTCAAAAACGCCGTTGACAGGGGCGGCTCAGACCAGTACATCGCTCCTCGTCGCCCAGATGGCGGAATTGGTAGACGCGCCAGCTTCAGGTGCTGGTACTCGCAAGGGTGTGGAGGTTCGAGTCCTCTTCTGGGCACCAATTTCGGTTCAGGTTGATCCTCTCGGATCCTTGAATATCAAACAAAAAGCCCGGCTTGCCGGGCTTTTTTGTTGCCTTTTTTTCCACCAAACCAGCGGTTTGGCACGGGACATCATCCCGTCGTTTCCGATGTCAATGCGGCAGATCGTAAGGGTTCAATCCGGGCACCCAGGGCCGATTGGGCAGTTGCGTGCCGGTATAGGTGACCCCGTCCTTCTCGCATCTCCAGGCAGCAACAGGAAAATCCGGAAAGACATCGCGGCGATCAAAACGACGATAGAGCGTCGCAGGCTGGCAATCACCGCTGTCCGAAGTCTCCACAAGGCTTTTCTGCGGTTTGACGCCGGGGAGATCCTTGAATGTCGGAACCGGATTTCGAAGTTGCGGCTTGCCCTGTTCCGCCCCCGCAGCGGCAGGAAGAATGGTCATCAATGCCAGCAGTGTCATCGCAAGTTTACGCGGCGTCATCGTCGATACTCCGGTCGTCGTCCTTTATATAGGAAAGACTCCGGACAAACACCAACAGCGCGATTGATGACCTTCACGTGAAGGTTTCAGAAAGGTGTCCGGAAGCCGGTCGGCCGATCGTAGAGCCACCCGATCCGCTCTATGGCAGCCTTCAGGTTCTCACGCGCAACCGTCATCGTATGGCCGTTGGCATGAAGAAGCGTTTCCTCATCTTCCATGATGCCGACATGCCCCTTCCAGAACACGAGATCGCCCCGCTTCAGCGCGTCCTGAGTGATCTCGCGTCCGAAGGCGGCCAACATGTCAGAATCGCGCGGAGCTTTCATCCCGGCCATCATCATGGCGAGTTGCACGAGACCGGAACAATCGATCCCGAAACCTGAGCGTCCACCCCAGAGATAGGGCGTGTTCAGAAACTCTGCGGCAATCGCTACGTAATCGGCATGCACCTCTTCGCCGATCGGAACGCAATGTTTCGCGATGATCGCACCACCGGTCGCGAGCAGGAAATAGCGGGTACCGCGCGTTTCCGCCTCGCCGGTCACGGTTACGCGGCTGCCAAGAGAAAGGGCATGAAGCGGTACTTTGCGCAGTTCCGCTTCCGGATAGACGAAGGTTCGGGGAACGCTGATCCAGTGGGTGGGAACTGCCCGCGGCGTGACGTCGCTTTCCGGCAGGTATCCCACATAACCGTCCTCCTCAGCCTGAACCCAGGCCCAGCCGTCCCTCCGGTCGAACACGCGAACGGGCTCGCCAAACAAAAGCTGCGTATCGATGCCGCGAGACAGATCAGGCGCTGGGCGCAGGTCGGTCACAGGAATGCCGATAGTTGCTGCCTCCCCTTCCACATAGCGGTCTGCCGTCACCTGCCCTTCGAGACGTTGATCGGCAAGATCCGGCCGGAAGGCGAAAAGACGACGATCGAGGGGTGACGACATGATGAACCTCATGGAGCATTGCGGCGCGCTTCCTTGCGGATCAGGTCGCCGAGTTTTTCAAGATAGAGCGCACCGGCCAAGGTACGCTTGATGATGACGTTGCGGCGATCTGCCGGATCTCGCTCACGCTCGACCAGTTGAAGAGCGCCCAGGCTATCCAGGGCGCGCGTGATGACGGGCTTCGTGACGCCAAGGGTCGAAGCCAGGGCCCGCACCGTGTGGGGCGGCGGAACCAGATAGATGTGGAGAAGAATGGAGATTTGCCGCAACGTAAGATCCTGACCGTCTTGCCGGACATGCTCCAGCACGACGCGGTGCCAGAGGCCCAGTGCCTCGGTTGCCGTCAACTCCGCGGGCATTCCGTCTCCCGATTCCCCTTTTGCAGGCGGCACTCTCGCTCAATGCCGCCTGTGATGCAACGGGGGATGCAACTGGGGATGCAACTGGGATGCACCCATCAGCCAAGGGCGGAAATATGCCGGAACAGGGCGCGAATGGCCTGCGCCTCACCGCCCACAGGGCCATGCGGCTTCTCGGTCGGCGACCAGGCAAAGATATCGAAATGCACCCAGCTTTCAGCGTTCGATACGAAGCGTTTGAGAAACAGGGCCGCCGTAATGGCACCGGCCATGCCGCCCGAAGGCGCATTGGTGATGTCTGCCGCGCGGGAGCGGATGTCCTTTTCGTATCCTTTGAACAACGGCAGCCGCCAGATCGGATCGGCTTCCTCGAGCGACGCTGAGCCAAGTGCGGATGCAAGGGCCTCGTCGTCGGTGAAGAATGGCGGCAGGTCCGGCCCCAGCGCAACGCGCGCGGCACCGGTCAGGGTCGCCATGTCGATCATCAGGTCCGGGCTTTCCTCATCGGCATAGGCGAGCGCATCCGCCAGAATCAATCGCCCTTCCGCATCGGTATTGTCGATCTGGACCGAAATACCCTTGCGGCTGCGGTAGATATCCCCCGGTCGGAAGGCATTGGCAGAGATCGAGTTCTCCACGGCCGGAACAAGAACTCGCAGGTCGAGATCTAGCTCAGCACCCATGATCATGCAGGCGAGTGCCAGGACATTTGCCGCGCCCCCCATATCCTTCTTCATAAGCAGCATGGAAGCCGCGGGCTTGATGTCGAGGCCGCCTGTATCGAAACAGACGCCCTTGCCGACAAGCGTGACCTTCTTTGCGCCTTTTCGTCCCCACCGCATCTCCAAAAGTCGCGGCGCCTCGGCACTCGCCCGACCAACCGTGTGAATGAGCGGAAAGTTCTGGGCCAGCAGGTCATCGCCGACGACGGCCTTCAGGGTCGCACCGTAATGCGTGCCGATGGCATGGAAGACTTCGCCAAGCCGCTCTGGCCCCATGTCGTTGGTGGGCGTATTCACGAGATCCCGGGCCAGAAACACCGCTTGCAGGGTTCGTTCCAGCGCCGCCCGATCAACGCTATCGGCAAGGGCAAGGAAGGCTTCCGGTGTCTTTCCCGTCTTGTAGGTATCGAAACTGTAGCCGCCGAGACCAAAACCCAGGGCCGCCTGCTGCGGATCAAGGGAGGGGGCTTCCAATCGCCAAACACCGGCGGTAAGCAGGCGCGCCAGCTTGCCGCAGGCAAACGGGGCCTCCTCAGGGTTCTTGCCAAGACCGAAGACGGCTCCCTTCAGTGTCGCCCCATCTCCTTGGAGCAGAAGAAAACTGCCCGCCTCAGCCTTGAACCCGGCTGCGCGCGCCCACGTCTCGTCGACCTTTGAGAGGACACCTGTTTCCAGTTCGGCGGGCGTAACGGCATAGACCGTCAACGCCTTTGGATCGGAGGCAACGAAGGGTGACGGTCTTTCGATGAACTGATACGGCAGCATGGCGTCTTTCAACAGTGCGATTAACGATCTGTTAGGGTTAACAGATTATTGCTTGAGGTCATACAGCGCCATCTTCAGTTCGGAAAAATCCGCTGCTTCATGGTGCACAGAGACTGGATTTCAGGCCATGACACGCACCTTCTTCACGTTTGCCGCCGAACGCCATTTCTGGATCAAAGCCCTTTGCGGCGTGGTGCTGCCGATCTCACTCGCATCCTGCGCGACATCCACGCCCAAGAGTGATCGAATCACAACCGGATCCATCCCGACGCAGACGCAGTCCCTGAACTTCGGCAAGCCGCTCGAACAGATGACTGCGGCAGAGCTTGCACAGGCCGAACAGACAGCTGGCAACGCCTATGAACGTTCTCCCAAGGACAAGACCATCGGGCTTGCTTATGCCAACGTTCTTCGCATGACTGGAAAGAACACGCAGGCGCTGGCCGTCATGCAGCAGGTGGCGATTGCCCATCCAAGCGATCGTGACGTTCTGGCCGCCTATGGGAAGGCGCAGGCGGCTGCCGGCCAGCTTGAGCAGGCCTTGGCAACCATCAGCCGTGCGCAGACGCCCGATCGTCCCGATTGGCGCCTCTATTCCGCAGAGGGTGCCGTTCTTGACCAGTTGGGGCGCTCCGATGAGGCACGCCAGAAATACAAACTCGCACTCGAAAGCCAGCCAAGCGAACCAAGCGTCATGTCGAATCTCGGCATGTCCTATGTCCTGTCGGGCGATCTGAAGACGGCGGAAAACTATCTCCGCTCCGCATCCAAGCTTCCAACAGCGGATAGCCGGGTTCGCCAGAACCTTTCGCTCGTCGTGGGCTTGCAGGGCCGCTTTTCCGAAGCGGAGCAGATTGCACGGCAGGAACTCAGCCAGACCCAGGCAAATGCCAACGTCACCTATCTGCGCTCCATGCTTTCCCAGCAGAATACCTGGGCCAAGCTTTCGGACAACAGGAGCGCGAAAGCGGATAACGCGACCAATTGATCAAGCCGCACTTCCTTGAACATCGCATCCAATGAAAAGGGCCGCTCCGGTTTTGGAGCGGCCCTTTCAACTTGTACCAGGATCAATCAAGCCTACTTAGATCCTTTCCGCTTTTCTTCGAAACACGAAAAGGATTTATCTATTTGTTTTTACGCAATTCCGGACGCAAAACCGCTAGGCACTTTTTCTGGAATTGCTCTAGAAGCGGTCAGCCACCTGAATACCCGCGGGGCCAAGGATGACGGCGATCAGAACCGGCAGGAAGAACACGATCATGGGAACCGTGAGCTTCGGTGGTAGTGCTGCAGCCTTCTTTTCAGCCTCGTTCATCCGCTCGTCGCGACCTTCCTGCGCCAGAACGCGAAGAGCCTGAGCCACCGGCGTTCCATAGCGGTCGGCCTGGATGAGCGCCGTCGTTACCGCCTTGACGATGTCGAGCTGGGTGCGGATGGCAAGGTTCTCGAGTGCAATGCGCCTGTCGGGAAGGAAGGAAAGCTCAGCCGTGGTCAGAACCATTTCTTCGGCCAGAGGTGCTGATTGCTGCGCAATTTCTTCCGCCACGCGGCGCATGGCAGCTTCAAGGGATATGCCGGACTCGACGCATATCAACATCAGATCGAGCGCATCGGGCCATGCGCGCTTGATGGATGCCTGCCGCTTGGTGATGCGGTTCGAGACGAAGATGTTCGGTGCGTAAAAGCCGATATAGGCCGCAGCAATCGCCACGAACAGACGTACGGCAAACGGCCTTTCCGCCATGTTGCCAAGGCCGAAAATCCAAAAGCCGACGATTGCCAGGAACACGAACGGAAGCAGGAAGCGCGCGGCCAGAAACACGTTCAGGGCGTTCTGTGTGCGAAGACCCGCTGCCTTCAAGCGATTGACCGTATTATCGTCGACAAGCGCCTTGCGAAGGTTGAAACGCTCGACGATCTGCATCGCGGAAGTGTTGTTCTGTGTCCTCAGCGTTGCCCGGCTGGTCTCCGAATTCATCCTGGCACGCTCGCGCAGGCGCATCTGCTCGCGCTCGCTGGAAACCGCCTTCATCCGCTTGTTGAGATCGCGTCCCTCGAAAAGCGGCAGGACGAGCGTATAGATGGTGGCAAAGACGGCAACTGCGACAAGCACGGCCAGCAACATTGCCGGATCGGTGAGGCTGGCAGCCATTTCTTCCGACATATCAGACCTCAGATGTCAAAGTTGATCATATTGCGCATGATGAAGATCCCCACTGCCATCCAGAAACCTGAGAACAGAAGGATGATATGACCTCGCGCATCGGTGAAAAGGATCGAGATGTAGTGTGGCGAGGTCAGGTAAACGAGCGTTGCCACGATGAAGGGAAGCGCGCCGATGATGACAGCGGACGCCTTGGCTTCCATTGAAAGCGCCTTGACCTTGGCCTTCATCTTGCGGCGCTCACGCAGAACCTTGGCCAGGTTCTGAAGCGCTTCGGAAAGATTGCCACCCGCCTGAGACTGGATCGTGATGACGATCGAGAAGAAATTGACCTCGGACAGAGGCATGGTCAGCAGCATGCGGGCGCAGGCTTCGGGAACGCTGAGACCCACCTGCTGCGCCTCGATCACACGCCGGAATTCGCTCTTCACCGGTTCCTGGCCATCGGTGGCAATCAGTCGGATCGCATCGTTCAAAGGCAAGCCGGACCGGATGGAGCGCACCATGACTTCCAGTGCGTTCGGCAATTCTTCGAGGAACTTGTCCTGACGCCGCTTGATGAGAAACCCGATCACCCAGCGCGGCAAGCCTACGGCTGCGACAAAGCCCAGGCCAAGAATGGCGACCAGCGGCATTCCTGCCATAAGGCATATCAGGGCGACAAGACCACCGAACAGGGCGCTGAATGTATAGAAGCGACCGAGCGTCAGTGGCAGACCGGAACGAGGCAGCTTTGCCTTCATGCTCTGGTCGCCGAACTTCTTGTCCTTTTCCTTTTGTTTCTTTTCAAGATCCTTCAAGGATTCCTGCATCGATTTGCGACGCTTGGAAAGCTCCTGGACCCGATCTTTCGCGGCCTTTACTTGCGCACGATCGCCCTCACCGGCTGCTACCTTGTGAACACGCGTGGTCGTCTTCTTTTCCACCTCGATGCGGGAAAAGAGAAAGGCGTAGGCCAGTCCTGAAGCGGCAATGGCAACGAGGCCCGCAAGGGCGATGACAGTCAGATCCATTGCCGGCCTCTCCTCTTATCAGTTGGTCTTGACTTCCATCTGGTCCAGCGCCGCAGCCAGACGCCGCTCTTCGTTGTAGTAGCGGGCGCGATCCCAGAAATGCGGCTTTGCGATACCGGTCGAAACATGGCGGCCAATGATGCGGCCCGCCGCGTCTTCGCCTTCCATCTCGTATCGAACGAGATCCTGCGTGACGATGACGTCACCTTCCATGCCCACCACTTCGGTGATGTGGGTGATGCGGCGTGTACCATCACGCAGACGCGCGGCCTGGACAATGACATCCACCGAACCGGATATGATTTCGCGCACCGTCTTGGCGGGCAGACTGAAGCCACCCATCGCGATCATCGATTCCATACGGCTGAGACACTCGCGCGGCGTATTGGCGTGGATCGTCCCCATGGAACCGTCATGACCGGTGTTCATCGCCTGCAACAGGTCGAAAACCTCCGGTCCGCGCACTTCACCGACGATGATGCGTTCCGGGCGCATACGAAGGCAGTTCTTGACGAGATCACGCATGGTGATTTCGCCCTCGCCTTCAATATTGGGTGGCCGGGTTTCAAGCCTCACGACATGCGGCTGCTGCAGCTGCAATTCGGCCGTATCTTCGCAGGTGATGATGCGCTCGTGTCCGTCGATATAGCGCGTCAGGCAGTTGAGAAGTGTTGTCTTACCAGAGCCTGTACCGCCAGAAATGACAACGTTACAGCGCACGCGTCCGATGATCTGCAGAACGGCCGCACCCTCCGGCGTGATAGAGCCGAACTTGACCAACTGATCGAGCGTCAGCTTGTCCTTTTTGAACTTGCGAATGGTCAGGGCGGGGCCGTCGAGAGACAGTGGCGGTGCAATAACGTTCACACGCGAACCGTCCGGCAGGCGGGCATCGCAGATGGGCGAGGATTCATCGACACGTCGGCCGACCTGGCTGACGATCCGCTGGCAGATCGACAAGAGCTGGCTGTTGTCGCGGAACCGGATTTCCGATTCAATCGTCTTGCCGCCCACTTCGATAAAGGTCTGGCCCGCACCGTTGACCATGATATCGGCAATGTCGTCGCGCGCCAGCAGGGGCTCCAGAGGCCCGTAGCCAAGAACGTCGTTGCAGATGTCCTCGAGCAGTTCTTCCTGCTCGGCAATCGACATCGCAAAGTTCTTGATCGTGATGATATCGTTGACGATATCGCGAATTTCTTCACGGGCGCTTTCGCCGTCGAGCTTCGCAAGCTGCGAGAGATCGATCGTGTCGATCAGGGCAGAAAAGACTTGGGCCTTCGTATCGTAATATCCCTCATCCCGGGCAGGACGGCGGCGCTGGCCCGCTCCGGGCGCAAGCGGCGGCGGCGCTGCGACGGATTGGCGAACCTGTGCTGCCGCACCACTTCCGATATCGAGGAGGAGATCGGTCGACCCGCCAGCCTGAACGCCTTGGCCGGTCGAGGCCGCTGCCGGCTGAACAGGCTGAGGCACCGCCGCCGGCGTAACCGACTTGCCGAAGCCTTCATGTCCACGTTTTCCAAACATCCCGCGATCCAGTTCCTAAACCTGATGTCAGTCTTACTTGCGAGCGAGCAACCCCAGCACCTTGCTGAGACCACCCTTCCTGATCTTCTTTGCCGAGTTACGACCCGTCACCACATGGGCGATCTGAGAGAAGGTTTCCGCCGTCGGCGATTTCGCATCGAGTTCGGAAATCATGCGACCACTGTTTGCGGCATTGCCGAACAGCTGGGCGTCGAACGGAATGATGGCAATCGGTTCGACTTCCAGCGGCTGCAGAAAATCGGATGGGGTTATCTCCGGACGCTTCGGCATGCCGACCTGATTGAGGACCAGATGCGGCGCCTTGTCATTGGGGCGCAGCTTCTTCAGGGCATCCAGCAAGTTCTTCGTGTTGCGCAGGTTGGCGAGGTCCGGCGTTGCGGTGATTACGATTTCGTCGACTTCCGCCAATAGCGAGCGCGTCCATTCGTTCCAGGCATGTGGAACATCCAGAACCGCGACCGGAGCGCTGCGTTGGAGGACCTCCACGACCGGCTGGAAAGCCGCGCGATCAAAATCATAGGCGCGGTCCAGCAATGACGGCGCAGCCAGCAGCGACAGGTGTTCGGAGCATTTTGTCAGCAGACGGTCGAGAAAGACTTCGTCCAGTCGTTCCGGGGCATAGACCGCTTCGGCAATACCCTGAGCCGGATCCTGATCAAAGTCGATATTCGCGGTTCCATAGGCCAGATCGAGATCGGCAAGGATCGTTTCGGTGGAGAAGAGTGACGAAATGCCGAAGGCGCAGTTATGCGCTATCGTGGAAGATCCCACGCCGCCCTTTGCGCCGATGAAGGCAATGGAACGACCGAGCGGTTCTGCTTCCGGATCAACGAAGATCGCTGCGATTGCACCCAACAGATCCTGCATCTTCACCGGCCCGACCAGATATTCGGAAATGCCGTTGCGAATGAGGTCGCGATACAGAGAAATGTCGTTGTGCCTACCAATGACGATCACCCGCGTCGAGGGATCGCAAACCTGTGCCAGCGGAGCAAGCTCCGTCAGCACATCGGCCGGTTCAGCATCGGTTTCAAGGATAATCAGATTGGGCGTCGGTGCCGCGGCAAACATGTTCGCTGCCGCATCCGTACTGCCACTGGTAACGCGGAGGTTCACCTTGGACATGCGGCGGTCCTGACCCAGACGCTCCACCACCCGGTGCATCGTATCGGTCTCACAGAATGCATGCACGGAAATGCGCGGCAGCGGACGCAGCGCCTCCAGATCAGCGGGGCGGCTGTGTTCCTCGATTGCCTCTGGCGATCCGCCCGGCGTCCGGATCTCGTAATCGATCGCGCTCATGTCAGCTTACCTGCTCAGTTCGAGTTGATCGTGATCGTCGTGCTGTTTGTGTTCGTCCCGCGATAGGTGCTGATCACCTTGGAACGCTGCACGGCATCAATCGGGGTCTGCGCGCGCGGCCCGAGAAGATCTGTCGGGCTTTCGAGCTGGGCAGCCAGGTTGTTTTGCGAAGCGCAACCGAAATTATACCAGTTACGATTGCCAAAGGTATTGTCGGACAAGTCTTCCGGCCATTCTCCGCAAGCTCCGGTCACGGCCTTGGTGGCGATGAAGGAGAGCCGGATGGGGGCGGCATCGTTATGGCCGCCGGCGCTGTAGCGTGCCATGACGATCCGGTCGCCACGAATTCCAGCCGTTTGCAGGGTCTTCCGGATATCGCCAGCCATGTGCGCAGCCGCACCAGCGTTGACCGATCCCTGCGGTACCTGGATCTGCATGAAACCGGCAGACGAGTTGGCAAAGTTCTGTGCGAATCCCTTGACCGTGTCGCGCATACCGATCGTCATGCGGCTATCGTTTGCGCCGACGGGGATATCCAGTGCGGTCTGTGCGTCCGTCAGAACGATGGGGTGACGCTCGCGATAGTCCATGGGGATGGAGCCGGTGGTCAGTTGGCTATTGCCACAGCCCGTCAAAAGGGCGGTGGAAACGATCAGGAGAGCCGGAGCAATGGATTTCGTAAACATTCTCGTGCCTCTCACTTATAGATGAAACCAACGGCGCCATGGTAGGGAGCGGCCGGAACGGGATCTTTTCGTCCGTAGATCTTGTTGACGCGGTTGAGGAAATACATTGCGGCATCGTTTTCGGGATTGAAGTTGTCATCCGGGCGCGCAAGCTGATTGCGGGCAACCGGGCGCACCAGATACGGCGTCGCGATGATGACAAGTTCCGTCTCGTTGCGGATGAAATCCTTGCTGCGGAAAAGCGTGCCCAATACCGGCACTTTTGAGATACCCGGCAATCCGGACATGGCCTGGCGGACATTGTCCTGAACAAGACCGGCAATCACGATCGAACCACCCGATGGGAGTTCGACGGATGTCGATGCCTCGCGCTTGCGGATCGAAAGGTAAGTGTTGCCCGGTACAGAGAGCGAGGAGCCGTTGCCGGTCGTCGCAGAACCTTCGTATGTGGGCTCGGAAACATTGGTCTCGATATTGAGGGCAATGCGTCCGGCCGAGAGAACGACCGGCTTGAAGTTCAGCTCGACTCCATAATTGACGGTCTCGAGGCTCCGCGAAACCGTAGGACGGTTCGTCGTGGTATCCAGCGACACCTCCTGCTGGCCTGCCAGTCGGAATTCGCCACCGACGTAGAACTTAGCCTGCTGACCGGAGATCGCTGTGAGGCTGGGCTCCGCGAGCGTTCGCATGACGCCTGCCTGTTCCATAGCATTGACATAGGTCGAGATCGCGGTGGTTCCGATCGAACCGACGACGCCACCCAGGCCGCCAACTGCCGCCGCGTTGCCAAGGTTGACCGGATTGGCAAACGAGATGCCACCGCTGGCCGAGCTGCCCGTCGTCTGCACCGAACCATTGAAGCCCAGTTGCTTCAGCACCTGCCGGTTGACCTCGGCAACAGTGACCTTCAGCGTTACCTGATCCTCACCCTGAATGGTCAAAAGGTTAACGATCTGGGATGTCTGGCGTTCTTCGGCATAGATCGCGACACCCTGCTGATTACCGCCGCCCGAAGCGGTGCGATTTCTCGTCGTTGCTTCACCACCCTTGAGGAAGGCCTGCGCCAGCTTTTCCGCCTGCGCGGCATCCTGCGGCGTGCGGACAGTACCGGTCAACACGATGTTGTCCGAGACGATTTCGACCTTGATATCGGATTCGGGTAGAAAACGCCGCAAATTAGCCTGAAGACCATCGATATCGCGCTCGACTTCCAGATCCAGGCTGACGATCTCTTGGCCCCCGGGGCCAAAGATGAAGATATTCGTCTGGCCGACCGACTTTCCGAACAGATAGATCCGGCGTGACGTTCTTGTCACCGCGTCGGCCAAGGCAGGATCGGCAACAAGGATGTCATGCGCATCCTGCGGCAGATCAACGACCAAGGCCTTGTTCAGGCCAAGCTTCAGCCGCTTGTGCACGCCCTTCCCCGATTCCGAGATCCGCACGATACTGTCCGAAGCGGCTTCGGCGGTATCCGTCGACCGGAGAACCGCCAGATCCGATAGGGCAAGGCAGACGCTCAAGGAAGCGACTGCGGAGGCTCTGTAAATTCTTTTCCAGGATGTCACGGTGACCGCTCCCTCAAATCTTAACGCTGGACCGAGCCGGTGGTGTTCATATTGACGATGGAGCCTGATTTGATGATCTGCACCTCGCCCTTTCCGCCACCGGCCAGCAAATGGTCAGCAAATTGCGTGTCCGAGTCCTGCACGTCGGCAATGGATCGCAACGACAGCGTCAGGCGGTCTGCCATCTGCTGCGCGACCGCAATGACGCGCGCCTGATCGGGAGTAAGTTCCAGAGTCGCGGTCGTGCCGATGACCGCCTGCGATCCGTCTTCCTTCTGCTCGATGCGCTGATCGATCGCCAGAACCCGGATGTTGTTGAGAACGTTTTCGGTGGAGTAGCTGCCCTGCTCGTTCTTGCGAACCATGATGACATCGACGCGGTCGTTCGGAAGCACGAAACCGCCAGCGCCGGTCGCGACGGAAATTTCGGTCGCGACAGCGCGCTTGCCACTGGGAAGAATGGACGACATGATCCGATTGGATGAATCCGCTACCTTTTCGGCGCGAACCGGCTCGCCCGCAAACAGCGGAAGGCGCACGATGGCGCCGTTCAGTTCCTCAATCGCCTTTGGCCTTGCGCTCTCGGTGATGAAGCCTTCCACCACGCCGCCTTCCGGCCAGGCCATCCAGTGGATCGATTTTTCATTGAGGCGTGCCCCGACAGGAAGATTGGCCGATGAGACCAAGACATTGGTTGTCGGCTCCTTGCGGATGACCTCCAACGGCGTCTCGACAACAGTCTTCTCACCTGACAGCCTCAAGGCCAGCATACCGGCAAGGCCGGCTGCAACCACAGCGACGGTAAGAATGATCAGACGGGCGGGTTTCATGGCAAATCCTTGACGGGACCAACTGGTTTCCCGCAGATTTGACCGCGAATGGTGTAATTATAGTTAACGTCTGCCTAGGAGACATGGTTAAGCAGAGTTTAAATCAATTTGTTGCAAGTCTTCGAACTCAAGAAGCCGTCAAAAAGATCGGCGCCTGCGGCATGGCCATGAGCGCACCGGCAGCAATCGCTATCCCATAGGGTATCTTTTTTGCCGTGGTCAGCGATGCGGGTAGCCAGACACCGCGATCGGTCACCAAATGAGATTTCCAACGGATTGCGAGTATGGCGAGGGTTAGAACCCCGCCAGCAAACGCCACATTGACAAGGAAGACCAGGAGAGCCGGTGTCAGGCCGAACCAGAGCGCGAGTGCCGTGAGCAGCTTTGCATCGCCGCCACCCATCACGTTCAGCACGAAGAGCAGAAAACAAACCGCGAAAACCGCGACGGCCACTCCGAGGGAGTAGCCTATCGCGGCCGCGGACATATCAGAAAGCCAAGCGGCTGGAATGAATAGGATGATGAGCGCCAAGCATAATGCGTTCGGAATTTTCATGGAGAAGAGATCACTGACAGCTGCGTAAACGACAGCCGACAAGAAAAGTACCATGAGAAAGATCACTACACGCCTATCCTACCATGGGAGTCGGAATCTGCGGATCACTCATAGATGCCGAAGCTCAATACAGGATCGCAGTCACCAAGCATGGGCCACTAACATCCAGAGATAATCAGGCTTACTTGGAAGCCTTATCCAGGTATGTGGAAATGTTAGTGAACTGGTTGTTCAGCTTGTTACCGAGCGCGCTGGCGCCAGCAATGAGGGCAACCGAAATCAGGGCGGCGATCAGACCATATTCGATGGCCGTTGCACCCGACTCTTCCTTTACGAAACGTGCGAAAATCTTGGACATGCGTCTCTCCTAACTCCGGGGATCTCTATTCTCAGCATTGCCGACAACTGTTGTCCGCTGTTCGGTGAGCCCAAATTACGGAGAGGCGATTTCCATTCACTTAAAAAATCTGGTTACGTTTCGGTTAACAAGGCCTTCCAACCGCCATGGTAAAACACCGATAAAGCGAATTGTTTCAATTTTATCTAGAGGCCTGTTTTGATGACCTCATCAGCGTAATCACTGGAGGCGCTGCTATTTTAGCTTTTATCGATTGACGCGCACGCCCCGAAACAAGACAACCTGCGCACGAATAAGCTGTCCCAAATCGGCATTTTGGCCTGAAATGCGCCATTAAGATTTCATTCACCAAATTGCTTCATGGTCTGAAACAGTACATCTATTTGAAGGCTGAAAGCCCATGCCGTCGAAATTGCTGGCCGCGCTTCTGGCCGCCATCTCTTTTGCTGTTCCTGCCACGGCCTTCTGCGAGGACGCTGGTGGACTCATGCGTGTCTATATGAATCAGGCACGCATTCTGAAGCTCGATCGGCCGGTCAGCAAGGTCATCGTCGGGAATGCTCAAGTGGCGGATGCGACGGTCGCCGACCCGCAGACAATCGTTCTGACGGGGCGCTCCTATGGCGCCACGAATCTTGTTCTCCTTGATGCGGAAGGCAACGCAATTGCCGATGAACGCGTCATTGTATCGATTGACGAAGGCAACACAGTACGCGTGTTCCGCCAGACAGATCGCGCCGTTCTTTCCTGTACGCCGAACTGTGAGCAGCACTCCGCCAGCAATGGCGCCAGCGGCGCGACGAATGGCACCGCTGGAAACTAAGCTGTTTCCTCGCATGTCGTTATCGCAAAACCGCTGCACACTTTTGCGCGACATGCTGCAAGCTGTTCCTTACTGGTGCAAATAGAACGACCGCGGCAACGGAATATCAATAAAGTCGGCATAGCGTCGGACCTTCCACGGAGACGTTACTGCCATGTGTGAGGATCACGGATCCCGGCCCACCATTTCGGCCCAGGCACCGCGACAAAGCCCCCGACGGCGGTTCTGGCGATCGCAGGATGGCGCCGCGGCGATTGAGTTTGCCATTCTGGCCATTCCTTACTTCATGATCATCTTTGCAATCATTGAGACCTTCGTTGCCTACACGGCAGAACAGGTGATCGGCAATGCGACCGACACGCTGGCGAGACAGTTGCGAACTGGTCAGATCACGGCGGGTCTTGGCCGAACGACGGACAAGAACCAGACGCAGTTCCGTCAATTGTTCTGCGACGAGATCTCCATCATGATCTCGTGCTCTGCGACCGAGATCGCGACACCGACGCAACTTTATCTCGATGTCCGCAGCTTCGCGACCTTCGCTCTTGTGCCAACAGCAATCCCGCGAAAATCGACGAGCACCTACGCGGATCTGGACCCGACAAGCTTCGGCTATAGCCCGGGCGGACCGAAATCAATCAATATCGTGCGTGCCTATTACCGCTGGCAGATCATCACGGATCTTATCCGGCCTTATGTCACAAACATCAGGCCCGCAGACGGATCGCTTCCAACCGATTTCCTGATCGTTGCCACCGCAGCTTTCCAGAACGAGGATTACCCATGAGGATCTTCGGAGGAAACCGTATCGGCACAAAGGCAGCAGAAGCAGCCCGTTTTGGCGGGATCATCCTGCCACTGCGTCGACTGCTGGCCGACCGGCGCGGCGTCGGGGCGGTGGAGTTTGCCATCATCGCGCCGATCCTGATCGCGATCTACATCACCTGTTTCGAGCTGACGATGGGCCTCAGCGTCTCCAAGCGGGTGACGAAGGCAACAGGCACGATCGCGGACCTTGTCACGCAGCAGACGAGCGTGACGAAGCTTTACCTCGCAAGCATGATCGACGTCAGCAAGGCGATCTTCGTTCCCTACAATACCAGTACGACCAACCTGAAGCTGAAGGTTACGGGTATCTCGGTCGATTCCACGGGAACGCCTAAGGTCGCTTGGTCCTGGGACCAGGGCGGCGGCAGGCCTTATGCTGTCGGCGCGACAGTGACGGACGTGCCCACCGAATTGAAGACGGCGAACTCGTTTCTTGTGCGGTCGGAACTTTCCGTACCCCATGAGCTGTTCATGCTGATGCCGGTTCTCTCGTCCGAAACAAGGTCCATCACAATCTCCCGCAGCTACTTCTACCGCCAGAGAATGGGCGATTCCATCACCTGCAGCGATTGCTGATCCGGGCGCTCCAGTCAGCGACGAGATAGCGGTTTGCCGCTTGAGACGGCTCCGTATAAGAAGGGAAGAATACGGATCAGTGTCCGTAAAAGCTTTCTCTCGCAGGTGAAATGATGGCGCGTGCTTTTCTTTTTGTTCTGGATTCCTTCGGCATAGGCGGTGCGCGCGACGCAGATCGCTATGGAGATCTTGGGGCAGACACCCTCGGCCACATTGCCGAATACTGCGCAGGCGGAGCCGCAGACCGAAAAGGCCTGCGCGAAGGGCCGCTGAAGCTTCCGAACATGTCGGCACTCGGGCTGCTCCATGCGGCCAAGCTGTCGACGGGCGCCTTTCCGACAGGGATGCCGGTTCCGGAAAAGCTTTACGGGCTCTATGGCGCAGCAAGCGAAGTATCGCGCGGCAAAGACACACCATCCGGCCATTGGGAAATTGCAGGCGTGCCTGTGACGTTCAACTGGGGTTATTTTCCGACGGAAGGCGACGCTTTCTCTCCCGAACTGGTTGAGGCTATCTGTCGAGAGGCAGAAGTTCCGGGCATTCTTGGCAATTGCCATGCCTCGGGAACGGAGATCATCGCGCAATGGGGCGAAGAGCACATCCGCACCGGCAAGCCGATCTGCTACACCTCCTCCGATTCGGTATTCCAGATCGCCGCGCATGAGACCCATTTTGGACTCGAGCGACTGTTGAAACTGTGCGAAACCGTTCGAACCCTGCTGGATCCGCTTAATATCGGGCGCGTGATCGCAAGGCCCTTCATTGGCGAAAGTGCTTCAACTTTCGAGCGGACCGGGAACCGCCGGGATTTTTCCGTTCTTCCACCAGAACCCACCTTGCTGGACCGGCTTGTCGAAGCAGGGCGCAGCGTTCACGCCGTCGGCAAAATCGGAGACATTTTTGCTCATCAGGGTGTCTCCCGTATCATCAAGGCAAATGGCAACATGGCCCTGATGGATGCGACACTCAGCGTTATCGATGAGGCTCAGGACGGCGATCTCGTCTTCACCAATTTCGTCGATTTCGACATGCTCTATGGCCATCGACGCGATGTCCCCGGCTATGCCGCTGCACTGGAGGCTTTCGATGCACGACTTGGCGAAGTCAGCCGCAAGCTGGGTCCGGGCGATCTTCTGATCCTGACCGCGGACCATGGTTGTGACCCGACCTGGCGCGGAACTGATCATACGCGCGAAAGGGTTCCGGTTCTGGCCTTCGGGCAGGGGCTGGGCTCACGAACCATCGGCATTCGCGGCACCTATGCCGATATCGGCGAAACGATTGCTGCGCATCTCGGCATTCCGGCAGGCAAACACGGACGGAGCTTCCTGTGACACATCATCTCCTGAAGGCAGAGATCCACTGCCACATCGAGGGCGCTGCGCCGCCCACCCTCGCCATTGCACAGGCGCGGCGGTATGGCGTCGATCCCTTCAGTTTCATGGCGGGAGATACTTACGCGTGGAACGACTTCGCCGAGTTCATCAAGGCCTACGATCGGGTTGCCGCCCTGTTTCGCACCGAGGCCGATTATGCCCTGCTGACCGAGACTTATCTGACCGAACTGGCAGCCATCAACACAATCTATAGCGAAATCATCGTTTCGCCGGACCATGGAGACCGCATCGGCCTTGGGGCGGACGCCTATCTGGCAGGCATATGCCAGGGCATTCATTCGGCACGGGAAAAGACGGGCATCGAAACACGTATTATTGTCACGGGCGAGCGTCACTTTGGTCCCGAGAGCGTCGTCAAGGCCGCCCGCTATGCGGCAGCAAGCCGCAACCCGCTCATCACTGGCTTCAATCTGGCCGGTGAAGAGCGGATGAACCGCGTGGCAGATTATGCGCCAGCCTTCGATATCGCGCGGGAGGCCGGGCTCGGTCTCACCATTCACGCGGGCGAGGTCTGCGGTGCCTTCAGCGTAACCGATGCTCTGGATCACATTCATCCGGCCCGCATCGGTCACGGCGTTCGCTCGATCGAGGATCCCTCTCTCATCGAACGGCTGGTCCATGAACAGGTGGTCCTGGAAGTCTGCCCCGGCTCCAACGTAGCGTTGAATGTGTTTCCAAGCTTTGACAGCCATCCCTTGCCGCGACTGATTGAGGCGGGCGTGCGAGTCTGCATCAACTCTGACGATCCGCCGTTTTTCCGCACATCGCTGGCACAGGAATATGAGATCGCATCCACCATCATGAGACTGACCGATCACCAGATCAACGTGATGACGCGCACGGCGCTGGAATCGGCATTCGTGGACGCGTCCACCAGGACAGCTCTTCTCGCACGGTTTGATCAATCCGTGGAAGACACGGCTGGGGATGGCGGCTCAAACAGCGGTTGATGTCTTGCGAAGCCGCGCATTTGCGTAGATGAAGAAACGAGAAGAGAAATAAGAAGAGCGAAGGCAGGTTCTCATGGACGGCGTGACAGTCATCAATCATCCTCTGGTGCAGCACAAGCTGACCATCATGCGGCGCAAGGAAACCTCGACTTCGAGTTTTCGCCGGTTGCTTCGCGAGATCTCGACTCTCCTCTGCTATGAGGTGACGCGCGATCTCGAGCTGACGATGGAAACAATCGAAACGCCGCTTACAGAGATGCAGTCGCCGATCCTGGAAGGCAAGAAGCTTGTCTTCGCCTCCATTCTGCGGGCTGGCAATGGTCTTCTGGAAGGCATGCTGGAACTCGTGCCGGCTGCCCGCGTCTCCCATGTTGGCGTCTATCGCGACCACGAAACGCTTGAAGCCGTCGAATATTATTTCAAGGCTCCGGAGAATCTTGCAGAGCGCCTGGTCATCGTCGTCGACCCGATGCTGGCTACCGGCAATTCCTCCATTGCAGCTATCGAGAAGCTCAAGGAACGCGGCGCGAAGAACCTTCGCTTCCTGTGCCTGCTCGCAGCGCCGGAAGGCATCAAGAACTTCCAGGAAGCACATCCTGATGTGCCGATCTTCACCGCCTCCATCGACAGCCATCTGAACGAGAAGGGCTATATCATGCCAGGTCTCGGCGATGCCGGCGACCGCATGTACGGCACCAAGTAAGCTGCCGTTAACCACGACTGAAATGACGCCCGCCGTTCATCACTGCGGGCGTTTTTCGTTCAATCTTGTGGTGTAGGGTCGATCGACTATCATCATCGTCAAGGTTCCCATGCTGCGCTTCGTCCTCCTGTTAAGCTTTGTCGCCGCAGCCGCATCGCAGATCCCTTATGTGATGGGCCTTACCCGAACGTCCACTGCATCGCAGGAGGCCACGCTTGCTATGCCGCCCACGTCCGGGAAAGGAGCTGGTATCACCGGCGGCTCGGGCGTTACTCTCAGTGCCGATGCTCGCGGTCATTTTCAGGCGACCTTTCGCTTGAATGGCAAGCCTGTGGAGGGCTTGGTCGACACAGGCGCCTCTTCCATCGCCATTAACGAAACCACGGCAAAACGGCTCGGCTTCTCCAGCAATTCTCTGGACTACCGCTATGCCATCAGCACCGCCAACGGCTCGACCAAAGGCGCTCTGGTGCGCCTTGATAGGGTGGAGATCGGCAGCATCCGGGTCACTGGCGTCGATGCAATGGTTCTCAAGGATGATGCTCTCAGCGGCACACTGATCGGCATGAGTTTTCTGAAACGACTTTCGTCGTTTCAGGTCGCCGATGGTTCACTGAAGCTCGTTCCGTAAAGCGAAAGACCGAACTCAGCTCTTTTTCAGATTGAGCTGTGTGGTAACGATGCTCCTGCCCGACTTCGGATCCTTGTCGATGGTCCTGATCTGGAGACCGTTGGCCCCAACCTTTCGAACCTCCATCCTCGCCTTCCGATCGCCATAGACCACGTTGGCCCAGGTCACATCGAAGCTGATGGTATTGCCAGAGCGCGACCCGACAAGTGTGGACGGCTTTCCAGACACGCCAACATAGGTTCCGGAGTAGCGGGCGCCGGATGCCGTGACATTGGCATTGAAGCCACGCGATATCACCACCAGTGCGCGACAGGATCCGTCCATCTGGAAGCGTGAAGCATTCGCCTTCGACTGCATGTTGCAGGTCACATTGACCTTCTGTCCGCCCAGTTCGCGAAGAACAAGTCCGCCACCGGTCCACCGCCCCTCGATGGATTTCAGAAATTGCTCTTCGGATGCGAATGCAGTTTCAATGGAAAGACAGGAAAATGCGAGCACTGTGGTGATCAGCAACTTCATGAGGGTGTCTCCGGCTTTGGATGACACAGAACATCATGACCCCGCAATTCGTTCCACTTGGCGGATAGGGCCACCAAGGGCTGAGCTCAGGTTTGTTGGGAGATCAAGCAGATGGCGGACAAAAGGGAAATCCGCCCCATTCAAAAAAATTCAATACTTCAAAATTCCCAAGGGCCATCCGAAATGAAATGGTGAAGGCCGGTTACTGGCCTGGCGCAAACCGCTCGGCCATCGGCTCAATGCCCTTGCCTCAATGAACGGGAGTCAAATCTGGCTTGCCTAAATATGCCAGAGGAGTGCTAGAGCAGGTGCTATTGCTTCAGCGATTCTGCTTTCGAACTCCGTGAAAACCGCGACACAGAGCAGTTCAGGGACCCCGTCTTTACCGGAAATAAGCTGACTAGACATACCAGAGCCCGTCGGCCATCGCGCCCACCTGAGCGGTCTTGTTCTCGGCACTTTCTGCAAACATCAACAGAACCTTCTCCTGACTGAAGGTCCCATTGTTCAGTGCATCGATCCAGAATGCGGCTCCAGCCTTGTCCCCGCTGCGCCCCAGAACATTGGTATAAAGTGCATCCACGTAGCTGCCGGTATCACGCTTTGTGCCGAACCGTGCGGCAAATTCCGGTGAGTGGAAAAACTGGGATATGAGTTGTGGCAGATCAGCCGTGCCACCATCCAGCTTGTTGATCCAGAAGCCAGCGCCACCCGGTTCCGGCTGTCGACCGAAAGCAGCTTTGTAGAGCCGCATCAGCATGCCGGCATTGCCGTCCGAGTCCAGCGCCAACGTTCCATCGCTGAATTTAATACGTTCGAAATTCGATAGTTGGACCTCATAGGGTCCACTGAGAGTGACCACGCCGTCCTTCACCTTGACCGTAAAATCGTTGCGGGATTGGGTGATGACACCAACATCAAATCCGCCGCCAGCATCCATCTTGGAGCTACCGGGCTTGATCTCGATCGTATCATTGGCAAGCGTGCCGCCGCTTCCGGGTGTCGGGCTGACCGGCGGAGTGACAACCGGTGGTGTCACGACAGGTGGCGTCACGGCCGTATCAGTAGACGGCGGCACAACAACAGGCGGCTTGGCAACATCAACCACCACCGTACCGGCAGCAGTGAGCGCACCTCCAGCGCCGGTATTTCCGCCATCATCCACGCTGATCTTGATATTTGCCTTTCCCGTAAATCCGCTTGTGGGCGTAAAGCTCAATGTCTCAAGCGCGGCATTGAGATCTGTCAGGCTGCCTGAAAGAATGAGTGCCTTATCGCCAGCCACAGCGCCTTGCACTTGAACGCCGGAAAGCTTGTCAGCCAGCTTGAGGTTGCCATCTTCGGTTTCAACCTTGATGGTGAGGGTGGCACTGCCGGCATCAGGATCTGCAACGGCAATCGCGGACTTCGCCTTGAACGCGAGACTCTCACCAGCGCCGAGGGATTGCGCGGAAGGAAGCGCCAGGCTGGGCGTGGTATTGACGGGTGCGACTGCAAGCTGGAACGTCGAGGCTATCGGCACGGAATTATCCCCGTTCAGGTCCTCGACGGAAACAGAAAAGGACGCCTTGGTCGTTTCAGATCCATCATGCCGGAAGGAAACGTCACCGGCCTTTAAATCAGCAGGCGTGAAGCTCGTCGCGGCCTTGTTCTTCACCAGCAGAATACCATTGGCAAGGCTCGATACGGTGTAGGTAATATCGGCGGCGCCATCTTCCGGATCGCTGAAGCCAAGCTGGTTTTCAGTCAGGATAACCGTCTTGCCCTCATCGACGTTAGCAGAAAGCGTTCCTACAAGGATTGGCGGACGGTTGACACCGACCAGAATCGAGGTGTTCGCCGCAATTGAGGGGATTGAGACCTGAACATCATTACCCGCAGCATCCCGGATATTGGTATCCACCACACTGAGGTTTTTATCGAGAGCAAGGCCCGAACGTGCGTTGAACCCCGCGGGCAGCACCGCCTCGAATGTCAGCGTAGTGGTGCCACTGCCAGACACGTATTCGGCGGTAATCTTTGCGTCATTTTCACCAATGAGCAGCAGCTTTGGTTTGCCGCTGTCTATGGATACATTGACGACCTCGCTGGCGGTGAGAGAAAATGTCAGCTTGTCACCCGCATGATAGCTGCCGTTTGCTGGCTGCTTCAGCGCGACGAAGGTAGGCCGCGTGTTATCAAGCACATAGCTCTGGTTGTTACCCGACACCTGGCCAGTGGCAGAATTCCCGGCGATATCACGAACGTTCGAGATCTTGAGGCTGACCTCTCCGTTGAGACCGGCCAGATCGCCACCCGCCACGGTGACAACGGCACTGTTGCCATCCTTCACTACGCTTTGCACCGTTGCTGTGGAGCCTATAACCGCCACATTGCCCTTGGTCAGATCGACACTTTCAGAGAAGGAAACACGGAAAGACAGTTGATCGGCATTGGTTATAGACGTCGCAGGAGTGACCCGCGCAATTTCCACGATGCTGGGGGCAACCGTATCGACAATCAACTGCTTGGTATAGCTGGCTGCTTGACTGGGAATGCCATCGACAGAGATCTGACGCACGACAATCATATTTGGCTGATAGTTGCCATCTGCCACGACGAAGCCGGTTCCGCTTCCGGTCTGCCAGTCTTTGCCGCCATTGGTGCTGAACTCGAAGCGGGCATTCTCCCTAAGCCCACCAACATTGACGACACCGTCATTGCTGATGCCTTGAGCATCGCCAAGATCCGTCTTGAGCGTCAGCGTCGGCTCCGGCGGCTGTATGCCTTGCAAATTGTTCAGAACCAAAGTGCCCGGCGCAACGCCCGTAAGTATGATCCGCGTATTGTTGGCAAATTCCAGGACTGTGTCCGGGCCATTCGTCGACACCTCCAGCGCGCGAAGTTTGGCCAAACTGTCTATGGAAGCGAAATTCTGGCTGTATAGCTTATCAACAAGCGGATTGAAGTCGGTGATCGTGACAACTCCCTGGTCGACGACAAAGACATCTGCCCCATCGCCGCCTGTCAGCCTGTCCTTGCCACCGCCGCCATTCAGACGATCATTCCCCTTCCCGCCATTGATCTCGTTGTCGCCGCCATCACCGGTCAGGACATCATCGAAGTCCGAACCTTTCAGGTTCTCGATACTGAAATAAGTATCCCCCGCAGCATCGCTCGTATTGTCAGAACTCTTCGCCAGATTTGCAGTAACGCCAGCCTCAGCATCCTCGTAGGAGGCAGTATCGGTGCCAGCACTTCCGTCCAGCACGTCAGCCCCTTTGCCACCGATCAGCAGATCGTTACCCCGATCGCCAAAGAGGTTGTCGTCGCCTCCCTTGCCGCGCATTACATCGTCAAACTGGCTGCCCAATGCACGCTCGCCGGCATCGGAACCCGTGAAGTTGACCGCCGGAACATCTTGGCGCGGAACATGCATTTGATTAGCGCCAAATCTATCCCCAACGTCCTGCCACATCGTGTTTGATGTCGGCTGGTTATCGACCAGCACCTTGCCAGTAAAGTCCGGAAGGGTAAGGCCACGTGGATAGTTCATAGTGCCGCCGTACAACTCGGCTAGCAGCGGAGCAGTATCTTCATCAAGAATGCCAGCATTCGCAATCATCCAGCCTGCGGGTATTTTTGATTGCGGTCCGGCGAAGATCATCACCTCGCCAAGAGGAGAGGATTGAAGGGCTGGGAAATTTCCTTGGGGATAGTTGCCGCTGACGTTAATGAGGTAGTAAAGCGCGATAGATTCCTGATTATTATCAATAGATTGTGTAATCATTCTCGGGTTGAGGGGATTCGCGTTCTCGGTGAGGATTGATGCGGAGGCGCCGGAGACCCTGCCCAGCGCGAAATCTACATCATCATCCTCGTACCATCTGCCAGCACCGATGACGGTTTTGCCAATCAGATTGGGTAGCGCAAACTTGTCGCCGGCTCCTCCATAGCGATATCCGATAAGATCGAAGAGCTCTCGGTATTCAAACTTGGAAACAGTCCTGCCGTCTGCAACGAGGTAATTTATCGGGCTGGTGTTTGTGGCACTGAAGGTAATAGCGCCAACAAAATCACCGTTTGCATCGTCGCCGCCGGATGTACGAATGAGCGGAAGCAGCCCCATGGAAGGCTGCTTGTTATCAATGGGAACAGATGAACCGCCCCAGGCAGCTGGCAGGTTCTTCTGTTCGAGTGTCAGGTTCCCGACACCGCTGGTAGCCCCCAGATCCGTCGGCTTGGCACCAATGATAACCCGGCCACCCAAATCGGGCGCCTTGAAAACGGTCGCTCCATTGCCGCCATAGGTGGTTCCCAACACACGAAACAGGTCTTGATTATCTGCTATTTTCAGGGTGCGGCCATCCGCGTCCATTGGCGTCCAGATTCCGCTCTCTCCAACGAGGAAGGTTCGCACCTGACCTGTGAAACCGTGGGCGCTGGCACTGCTTGCGCTTGGAATACTGGAATTATTCACGACGGTCTGGCGAACAACAAAACTATCTTGATAGTTGGAAATCGTCATGGTCGCGCATCCCCTTGGCTGAACCCGGCCGCATGAAACAGCCACCCTCGGGCGCGGACATTACGAGTGCGCAACAAGTTCGCAAGGAATGCACCGGAATGTTATAGCTCTCTAATACGCATGCGCCGCGCATTTTGCACGGCGGTCGCGCTTGTGAAAGCTTCAAAGAAATTCAACTGAAACAATAGTTTGCAATTTCGGTGAGACACCTCGCGAGAAGACATGGCGCTTCGCGAGGCTCGGACTTCATCAACCGTGGGTGATATGAGGCAATCACAGGATTGCAGGAAAATCAACCAAAGAGGGTTCTTTGCGTCAAAACACACCTTATCAGCACATCATTTAAAACCGAAACCGAATCCAGACTGTTCCAAGGCTGCACCACTGGAGTATTCGGCTTGCCGCTTTGCATCCGGCATCGTTACCCACCGTTGTTTGGTAAGGAACCCAAGAGAGATCGTCAGCAGATCGCCACCCACCAAGCCAGCGAAAAGCAGATGCTACCATTGCAACTGCGCCCAACAGTTCCGAGAAATCGAGATTGTCCAACTCAACAAGCGTATTGGACAAAACCAAATGCAGGATATCGGAACGATCTGAAAATTGAAGGAAGATGGCGGACAGAGAGGGATTCGAACCCTCGATACGCTTTCACGTATACACGCGTTCCAGGCGTGCGCCTTCAACCACTCGGCCACCTGTCCTTGCTATCCAAGGGCTGCCTTGCGGTGTTGTGCGAAGCAGCGGTCGGGGCGGATATATACCGATGAATTTCAAAGGATCAACCCGATTCTGAAAGAAATGTGACCTGTCCCCAAACTCTCTTCAAATCCATGCCTTGCGATGCAGCGTTTGCAATCCGCGGAAGACACCTATAGGTTGGCGAAAATCCAGTCCGGCTCGAGGGATGAAGCACCGATGGCGTTCTTTTTGCGCTTCCTAAGCCTGCTTCTTCTCCTCGGGGCAATTGCCGCCGGCACCGTTGATTCCATCGTATCCGTCGCATCTTCGAAAGTCATCCTGACAAGCTTCGAACAGGACTGGCTGGCGTTAAGCCCGGATTCGCTCCCCCTAGCGAAGCAGTGGGTTGAACACTATATTCACCCTGAAGCTTGGCGCAGCGGACTTGCCGTCATCATTGCACAACCGGCCTTTGTCGTTCTTCTCGGTTTGTCACTCCTGTTCTGGATGATCGGCTACCGTCGCCCGCGCCCGCAAGCATTGCTGGTTTAGCCTCCATTCCGGGGGCACAGCGCCTCTCCGCACCGAATCTGTCGGAATGCGGAAGCAGGCTCACGCAAGGAGGCAAGGATGTTTTTGATCGACATGTTCAACAAGAAGACGGTCATGCCCACGCCAGACACCGCTCTGCCGGGGCGCACGGACCCTCTGCCGACCGCCACCCACCACTTCGTCAACGGCAACCCTCTCAAGGGTCCTTATCCAGATCATCTGAACATTGCCTATGTTGGCATGGGCTGCTTCTGGGGCGCTGAGCGTCTGTTCTGGAAAACGCCGGGCGTCTGGGTCACGGCTGTCGGTTATCAGGGAGGGATTACCAGGAACCCCACCTATCACGAAACGACAACGGGCATGACCGGGCATACGGAAATCGTCAAAGTCGTGTTCGATCCGTCGCAGGTTTCCTACGATCAGCTGCTGAAGATCTTTTTCGAAGAGCACGATCCGACGCAGGGCATGCGGCAGGGCAATGATATCGGCACGACCTACCGTTCGGCAATCTACACGACCAGTCCGGAACAGCAGGCGGCGGCTGAAGCGGCGCGGGATCGTTTCCAGCAAGCCCTGAACGATGCCGGAAACCGGTCCAAGATCACGACCGAAATCAAGCCGGCGGAAGAGTTCTACTATGCCGAGGACTATCACCAGCAATATCTGGCCAAGAATCCCGGTGGATATTGCGGCCTGCGCGGCACCGGCGTTTCCTGCCCGATCGAGCGTTGATCTGACGAAATTCTGATCAGAAAGCCGCGGAATTCATCGCTTCCGCGGCTTTATTTGTGCAGTCCTTCAACAATATCTGCGTTTTTTACCAGATGAAAAATTTCTGGTGAATTTCCTTCGCAGCCATGCAAGGATGGGCTCTAGCCAGTCATAATAGACAACCGCTGGCGACCGCAGACATGCCTCGAACAGGGCATGCGGGGGGACCCATGATGAACGCTAAAAATAATAGGGCTGCACGATGAAGAAAACCCTTCTCTCAATTCTTGCCTTGGCCGCGCTTTCGACCACGGCTCTGGCCGCTGATGTCAAGCCGGCGCTGGTTTACGGCACGGGCGGCAAGTTCGACAAATCCTTCAACGAAGCGGCCTATCAGGGCGCCGAGAAGTTCAAGAAGGAAACGGGTACCGACTACCGCGATTTCGAGCCGACCAGCGACACGCAGGGCGAACAGGCAATCCGCAACTTCGCCTCCAAGGGCTTTAACCCGGTTGTTGCCGTGTCCTTCGCCTGGACATCGGCCATGGAGAAGGTTGCTGCCGAGTTTCCAAACACCAAGTTCGTGATCGTTGACTCCGTCGTCAAGCTGCCGAACGTTCGCTCGGTCGTCTTCAAGGAAGAGGAAGGTTCTTACCTCGTCGGCGTCATGGCGGGTCTGGCTTCGAAGTCCGGCAAGGTCGGCTTCATCGGCGGCATGGACATTCCGCTGATCCGCAAGTTTGCCTGCGGCTACGCCCAGGGCGCCAAGGCTGCAAATGCAAAGATCCAGGTTCTCCAGAACATGACCGGCACCACCGGTGCTGCATGGAACGACCCGGTTCGCGGCGGTGAACTGACGAAGAACCAGATCGACCAGGGCGCGGATGTCATCTACGCGGCAGCCGGTGCAACGGGTCTCGGCGTTCTGCAGACGGCAGCTGACAACAAGAAGCTTTCGATCGGCGTGGATTCCAACCAGAACCACCTGCATCCGGGTTCCGTCCTGACCTCGATGGTCAAGCGCGTCGATCTGGCTGTCTACAACGCCTACAAGGATACCGCTTCCGACAAGTTCACCGGCGGCATCCAGGCCAATGGCGTGAAGGAAGACGGCGTCGGCTACGCGATGGACGACAACAACGCCAAGCTGGTAACGCCTGAAATGAAGGCCGCCGTCGAAAAGGCGAAGGCCGATATCATCGCGGGAACGGTCAAGGTTCACGACTATATGTCGAGCAACAGCTGCCCGATGTAATCAACGCGAGGGGGCGTATGGTGCAAACGGTGCATCATACGCCCTCTTCATGTCCGGCTTCCGGAAAGGAAAGGCAAGACGCGTGAGCCATAACCCAGCGATCGAACTGGTGGGCATCGACAAGAGTTTCGGTGCTGTTCATGCCAACAAGAATATCCACCTGAAGGTGGAAAAGGGCACAATTCACGGCATCATCGGGGAAAACGGTGCCGGTAAATCCACACTCATGTCCATTCTCTACGGCTTCTATCAGGCCGATAGCGGGGAGATCCGCATCAACGGCCAGGCCTTGAGCATCAAGGACAGCCAGACGGCGATCGCATCCGGCATTGGGATGGTGCACCAGCATTTCATGCTGGTCGAGAACTTCACGGTTCTGGAAAACATCATGCTGGGCGCGGAAGGCGGGCAATTGCTGGCCAAGGGCGTTTCGTCGGCGCGCAAGGAATTGAAGCGCCTGGAGGACGAGTACGACCTGAAGGTCAACCCCGATGCTGTCATCGAAGACCTGCCCGTCGGAACGCAGCAGCGCGTGGAGATTCTCAAAGCTCTCTATCGCGGCGCAGACATCCTCATCCTGGATGAACCGACCGGCGTTCTGACCCCTGCCGAAGCGGACCACCTGTTCAAGGTACTCAAAGTCCTGCGCGACCAGGGCAAGACGATCATTCTCATCACCCACAAGCTGCGCGAGATCATGGCAATCACTGATGAGGTTTCCGTCATGCGCCGCGGCGAGATGGTAGCGACGCGCAAGACTGCCGAGACCACGGTGGAGGAACTGGCGGAACTGATGGTCGGTCGCCGCGTGCTGCTGCGCGTGGAAAAGGGCGAAGCCAATCCCGGCAAGATCCTGCTGTCGGTCAAGAACCTGACCGTCAAGGACAGCCGTGGCGTGACCATGGTGGACAACGTCTCCTTCGATGTGCGGGAAGGCGAGATCGTCGGTATTGCAGGCGTTGCCGGAAACGGCCAATCGGAATTGCTGGAGGCCATTGCAGGTATCCGCAAACCCTCCTCCGGCGAAATCCTCATCGATGGCAAGCCCATTGCCAATGCAGACCCTGCACGCCTGCGCGAACTGGGGCTTGCGCATATTCCTGAAGACCGGCACCACATGGGTCTGGTGCTGAAGTTCGAGGAGTACGAAAATGCAGTCCTCGGCTATCACCGCGATCCGAAATACGGCAAAGGCGCCCTGCTCGACCTGAAAGCCATCCAGGCAGAAGCTGTCGAGAAGATCGAGAAATACGACATTCGGCCGCCGAACCCGCGGCTGAAGACCGCCAATTTCTCCGGCGGCAACCAGCAGAAGATCGTCGTTGCCCGCGAGATCGAGCGCGATCCGAAGGCCTTGATCATCGGCCAGCCGACACGCGGCGTCGATATCGGTGCCATCGAATTCATTCACCGGCGCATCGTCGAAATGCGGGATGCCTCCAAGGCCATCCTGCTTGTCTCTGTCGAGCTCGACGAGATCCGCTCGCTCTCCGACCGTATCATCGTCATGTTCGCGGGCAGGATCGTCGGCGAAAAAACGCCGGAAGCGGACGAACAGACACTTGGCCTGATGATGGCGGGGATTGCGGCATGACCCTTCCCGCCCACAGCATCATCCCCCCCTATTCTGACGGCATGGAGAGCAGGGAGATCGGGTTCGCCCGCACCGTCTCCATGACGATGAGGACCACCTGCCCATGAGCACAGCCTCCGTACCCTTGCCCAACTGGATAAACTACGGATTGATTCCGCTGCTCAACCTGATTGTGGCCTTCTTCATTTCCGGCCTCGTGGTCTGGTGGATCGGTGAAAATCCGTTCACGGCGCTCCGCCTGCTCATCGAAGGTGCGCTCGGTCGCGGAGACGCCATCGGGTTCACGCTGTTCTATACCACGAGCTTCATCTTCACGGGCTTATCCGTCGCGGTCGCCTTTCATGCGGGCCTGTTCAATATCGGGTCTGAAGGTCAGGCCTATATTGGTGGCCTGGGTGCGGCTCTCGTGGCGCTTGCGCTCGATCAATATGTGCCGTGGTATGTCACCATGCCATTCGCCATCATGGGCGCGGCACTCTTTGGCGCGGGCTGGGCGTTCATTCCCGCCTGGTTGCAGGCCAAGCGCGGAAGCCATATCGTCATCACCACCATCATGTTCAACTTCATCGGCGCGGCGCTGATGGTCTATCTGTTGGTGAACGTGCTGATCGTTCCGGGCAAGATGGCGCCGGAAACCCGCACCTTCCTGCCGGGTGGGCAATTGCCGAAGCTGGACTGGCTGATGGCGCTCTTCGGAGCGAAGCTCGGACCCGCACCGTTCAACGTCTCTTTCATCATCGCGCTCGTGATGTGCTATCTGGTCTGGCTACTGATCTGGCGCACGAAGCTCGGCTACGAGATGCGCACGCTCGGCATCAGCCCTTCGGCGGCGGTCTATGCAGGCATTCCCTATTCGCGCACGGTCATCATCGCCATGCTGATTTCCGGCGGCCTTGCAGGCATGATGGCTCTCAATCCTGTCATGGGAGCATCGGCGCGCCTGCAGGTCGAGTTCGTCGGCGGTGCAGGGTTCGTCGGCATAGCGGTGTCATTGATGGGTCGAAGCCATCCGGTCGGCATCATCTTCGCGGCGCTGTTGTTTGGCATTCTCTATCAGGGCGGCGCGGATCTCTCGTTCGAAATGCCCAATATCACGCGTGAGATGATCGTCGTCATCCAGGGTCTGGTGATCCTGTTTGCCGGTGCGCTGGAATATATGTTCCGGCCAGCGCTTGTGCATATCTACCAACGTTTGAAGCGGGCTTGAGGAGGACGTCATGGATTTCTTCGATATCGTCGTCAGCATCCTCGGTTCGACCATACGCCTGTCGATCCCACTGCTGTTTACAGCACTCGCCGGATTGTTTTCCGAACGCGCCGGCATTTTCGACATCGGCCTTGAAGGCAAGATGCTGGCTGCCGCCTTCGCCTCCGCCTGTGTCGCCTATGTCACCGGCAATGCCTGGCTTGGGCTTCTGGGCGGCATTGGTGTTTCGCTGGTCTTCTCGCTGATCCATGGCTTTGCCTCGATCACCAATCGCGGCAACCAGATCGTGTCCGGCGTCGCGCTGAATTTCGTGGCTGCCGGATTGACCATTGTTCTGGGTCAGGCCTGGTTCGGCCAGGGCGGACGTACGCCGCAACTGACCGGTGAAGGGCGTTTTACGCCGATCATCCTGCCGTTCGTCGATGTGGTGCGCGATGTGCCGATTATCGGACCGCTTTATGCGAATGTGATTTCCGGCAACAACATCCTGACCTATCTGGCCTTTGCGGCGGTGCCGCTGTCCTGGTGGGTGCTGTTTCGCACGCGCTTCGGTCTTCGCCTGCGTGCCGTTGGCGAAAATCCGGGCGCTGTCGATACGGCGGGTATTTCCGTCACGTGGCTGCGCTATCGCGCTGTGCTGGTCGCCGGTTTCCTCTGCGGCTTCTCCGGCGCCTATCTCGCAATCGCGCAATCCGCCGCCTTCATCAAGGACATGTCTGCGGGCAAGGGCTATATCGCGCTGGCCGCACTGATCTTCGCCAAATGGAAGCCGGTGCCTGTCATGTTCGCCTGCCTGCTGTTTGGCTTCCTCGATGCCTTTGCCAACTTCATGCAGGGCAAGGCGGTTCCGGGCATTGGTGAAGTGCCGGTACAGATCTTCCAGGCACTGCCCTATATCCTGACCTGTATCCTGCTTGCAGGCTTTATCGGCATCGCACATCCGCCAAAGGCTGGTGGCGTGCCCTATACGAAGGAGCGTTGAGTTTCCATGTCCCACGACCTGTTCGAAGCAGCGCGCGATGCCATGGCTCGCGCCTACGCTCCCTATTCCAAGTTTCCGGTTGGCGCGGCAATCCGCGCCGATGATGGCAAGATCTATGTCGGCGCGAATATCGAAAACCTGTCCTTTCCGCAGGGCTGGTGCGCCGAGCCGACCGCCATAGGCAATATGGTGATGGGCGGCGGGCGCAGAATCGTCGAAATGGCGGTGATTGCGGAAAAGCTGGCGCTCTGCCCGCCCTGCGGCGGCTGTCGCCAGAAGATTGCAGAGTTCGCCGGTCCGGAAACCCGCGTCTATCTCTGCGATGAGGTGGGCGTGCAAAAGACCATGACGATGGAAGAACTGCTGCCCTTCTCGTTCAAGACCGAGATGCTCGGATGAGATCCGTCATTGACCTTCTCGTCGACCGCTTCAACGGGCTGATGCCCCGCCATGCCATCGTGCTAGGCTCAGGCCTTGGCTCGCTGGTCTCCGGCATGGATGATCCGGTCCGGTTGTCCTATGCCGAACTGCCGGGCTTTCCGGCAAGCGGCGTGACAGGCCATGCGGGTGAACTGGTGGCCGGGATGCTGGGAAACCATCCCGTCGTCATGCTATCTGGTCGCGCGCATTATTATGAGCACGGCGATGCGGCAGCCATGCGCTTCCCGATCGAAGTACTGCATGGCCTTGGCGTTCAATCACTTATCCTCACCAATTCGGCGGGCTCCGTGCGCGAAGACATGCCGCCCGGCTCCGTCATGCAGATGACGGATCACATCAATTATTCCGGCATGAACCCGCTGATCGGAACCGCCGGGGACAGGCGCTTCGTTGGCATGACCAATGCCTATGACGAAGGTCTTTCGACCGCGATCCGCAATGCCGCCATCCGCACGACAACGCCCCTTTTCCAAGGGGTCTATATGTGGTTCTCGGGCCCAAGTTTTGAGACGCCCGCGGAAATCCGCATGGCGCGTACCCTTGGCGCCGATGCTGTTGGTATGTCGACGGTGCCGGAAGTCATTCTGGCGCGCTATGTGGGCCTGAAGGTTGCCGCCTGCTCGGTGATCACCAATTACGGGGCGGGAATGACCGGTGCCGAACTGTCCCACGAGGAGACCAAGGAAATGGCGCCCAAAGGCGGTCAACGTCTTGCCGCCATTCTGAAGGATATGTTCAGCCAGCCGAGCCTTGCCTGAACGACCTTCTCGCTCAAATTCATTCACGAACCCGCCATGGGTTGCGTCTAATCGATTGAAGGATAATTATGCATTCTCCGACCAACCCGGGAGGGATCACCATGGAATTGCTGGGCCCGCGCGAGATTGCGGCGTTTGCGCTTTCGCTTCTGGATCTGACCAACCTGCGTGACGATTGCGATGCATCCGCCATCGAGACACTGTGCAAGCGTGCGCAAGGGCCGAACGGAAATACGGCCGCCATCTGCATCTGGCCCCGTTTCGTAGCGCAGGCGCGGGGCATCCTCGGCACCAGCAATCCGGTTCGCATCGCAACGGTGGTCAATTTTCCGTCCGGCAATCTGCCCGTTTCAGAGGTCGTGGAAGAAACGCGCCAAGCTGTTGAGGACGGTGCGGATGAAATCGATCTTGTGATCCCCTACACCAAGTTTCTGGCGGGCGACGAGGCCTCTGTCAGCGAGATGGTACGCGCAGTTCGCGCCGCATGCCCGAATTCTTGCCTGAAGGTCATTCTGGAAACCGGCGAAATCAAGGATGCGGCTCTTATTCGCCGTGCCTCGGAGCTGGCGATCGCAGAGGGTGCGGATTTCATCAAGACCTCCACCGGCAAGGTGCAGGTCAATGCAACGCTCGAAGCAGCCGATATCATGTTGCAGGCCATTCGCGACAGCCGCAAGAAGGTGGGCTTCAAGCCCGCAGGCGGCATTTCAACTGTCGCCGATGCCGATCTCTACCTGCGTCTTGCGGAAACCATCATGGGTGCCAACTGGCTGATGCCGTCTACCTTCCGCTTCGGCGCGTCCGGTCTGCTGGACGATATCAGCGCCGTGCTGAGCGGTTCAACGTCTCCGCGCGCCTCCACCGGATATTGATCGATCATGCTGCCGCAGGAAATCATTCGTCGTAAACGCGACGGCCATGCGCTGTCTGAGGCGCAGATCCGCGCATTCATCAAGGGTCTGACCAACGAAAGCATTTCGGAAGGCCAGGTTGCCGCTTTTGCCATGGCAACCTTCTTCAGGGGAATGGATCGCGACGAGGTGATCGCACTGACGCTTGCCATGCGCGATAGCGGCGATGTGCTGAACTGGTCGGAAACCGGCAAGCCGATCGTGGACAAGCATTCGACGGGCGGCGTTGGAGACAATGTATCGCTGATGCTGGCGCCGATCGTTGCCAGCTGGGGCCTGACCGTGCCGATGATTTCGGGACGTGGCCTAGGCCATACCGGCGGCACGCTGGACAAGCTGCAAAGCATTCCGGGCTATCAGGTCATGCCAGGCACGGATGTGCTGCGCAAGGCGATCAAGGAGATTGGCTGCGCCATCATCGGCCAGACCGCCGATCTCGCTCCTGCCGACAAGCGGCTCTATGCCGTGCGCGACGTGACGGCGACAGTGGAATCCATCCCACTGATTACCGCCTCGATCCTGTCCAAGAAACTGGCCGCAGGCCTGCAAAGCCTCGTGCTCGATGTGAAGTTCGGCAACGGCGCCTTCATGCAGGAACTTGGCGATGCCGAGGCCCTGGCGCAGTCGCTGGTCGAGGTCGCCAACGGCGCAGGCGTGAAGACGTCGGCCATGCTGACGGACATGAACGAGCCATTGGCCGATGCTGCGGGCAATGCGCTGGAAGTCATCCACGCGATCGATTTTCTTCAGGGCAAAAAGCAAGGTACGCGTATCGAAACGGTTACCTTTGCCTTTGCAGCCGAGATGCTGTTGCAGGGCGGGGTGGCTGAAACGCTGGAAGACGGTGTCGAAAAGGCGCGCAAGTCGGTCTCCTCCGGTCGCGCGCTCGATACCTTCGCCCGCATGGTGCATGCCCTTGGCGGGCCGCAGGATTTCGTGGCGCATCCGCAGGACCACATGTTCCGCGCACCGTTCATTACCGCCGTCACGGCTCCCTTAAGCGGTTATCTTTCCGCGTGCGACACACGGGGACTTGGCCTTGCAGTGGTGGAACTCGGCGGTGGGCGCATGCGCGCCTCTGACGATATCGATCCACGTGTCGGGCTGGACCGCATTCTTCCGCTTGGCACACGGGTCGAAAAGGGTGAACCCATTGCCTATGTCCACGCGGCGGATCAGGAGAGCGCGGACCGGGTCGCGGCGCGGGTCGCTTCTCTCTACACGCTGTCGGACGTACCGGTACTGACACGTCCGCCGGTGCTCAAGACGATCGGCTGATCAGGCGCTGGCCACGAGATCGAGGATCTGGCGTTCGGAGATCTCCTTGCGATTGCGCACCTGCCAGTGAACGAAGGCGGTATCCGGCTTCGTTTCCTTCGCCCGATAGCCCTCGCCAATATCGCCCTGCTCGAGAATGCGGTTCCAGCGCTGCTCGAGCGCGGTAAACTGCATGCCGGCGCGGAAGCAGGAAATCCCGAGATAATTCTGGTCCAGTCTGTAGAAGCGGGGAAGAATGGCGAGGCGCATCGCCATGACATAGGTTCTGATCTCAGGAAAATGCTGGTATGCCGCCATCATGCCTTCCCGGGTATAGGCGATGACGCCCGAATTGAAGACGCGGGGACTGCGATCCGCCGTGCGTGGCGGCGTCGCGTGAAAGAAGGCGCTGCCGAACGCTGCCCAACGCATGTCGTTGCTATGGCGGATGGGCGATTTACGGCCTTTTCGCAGCTGGGGCTGGGCCAATTCCTCTACCATGCCGATGTGGTTGACGGCGGTGGTCAGGATTTCACCGGAGGCATTGTCCTTGGGAAACACATCTGCATCAACGTAGATCACGCGATCATAGTTGTGAAAATCCGGGTCCCAGACAGGACGAACCGCATGATAATATTCGGCATATTTGCCGGTGAAGAAGGTCGGGTTTTCCTCGAAGAAGTAGTCGGCGCCATGCCGGTCGGCATAGTCCCGGAACAGACGACGGCTCAGGCGGGCATAGTCGGGAACCTCGCCCTTCCAGAACTGATAGATCAAGGTCTTCACGCCATACCCCTGCAGTGCTTCGCCCCATCGGCGATATCACTCCTTACCCATTGGCCGGGGAATCGTCCATCTTTGGATGTACGCGCTGCGGTTCAGGCTTTGCCGAGACGAAAGATCGAGCCACCAGGGCGCAACCGACGGCCCAGGTGGCGCCCGCACACCAGCCGCCCAAAACATCGGTCGGATAATGCACGCCGAGGAAGATACGACTGAGACCGATAATCAGCGTCAGGAACAGCGCTGCAGCGATCATGAAGAGACGCGTCGCTCTCGTCGTCTGCGTTCGGGCCAGAAGCGCTCCCAGCGTGAGATAGGTCACCGCGGAGAGCATGGCGTGACCGCTTGGAAAGCTTAAGTCCCGCACATCGACAAGATGCGGCACGATATCGGGACGAGGCCGCGCGATGATGACTTTTAGCGCAGTACTGACAAGCCAACCGCCCAGGATCGAACAGGCGGTAAAGATCGCAATCCTGATGCGACGGGAAATGACAAGATAGGCCGTTGTCAGCAGGGTCATCAGCGAAAGCACCGTGACGCCGCCCAGACTGGTGATGTCCTGAACGGCATGGGTCAGCCAGTAGGGCCCGATCGTCTCTCCCAGATCGCCTGAGCGACGAAGCGCCAGCAGGATCGCCTCGTCGAGCGCGTGCGTATCGCCTTCCACAACCTCGCCTGCCAGCATGGCAAACAGCAGCGCACCGCCCGTCAGAATGCCGAAAAAAACAAGAGTCGTGAGTTCGAAGCGCTTCAGACGATCAATCAGGGATTGGGCATAGCGTAAGTTCGTCATAGGCACTCTGTTGCCTCAGATGGCGGGAATGGAGCGACGGGCCTGATCAAGGCTTGGGGGTGCAACGCGACGGTAACGGGCCTCGACGAAGCCATAGATACCGAAACAGGCCAGACCAACACCGATCGCGAGATAAAGCACGCCACCCAAGGGTAATTGACGAACCCATGTCAAGGCGTCGGCCATGCTTCCCGCCTGGTCCGGATCAACCATGAAAGCCGCATAGAGAAAAAATACTGCAATGATCAGGAAGACGATACCCTTGGCGACGAGACCATAAACGCAACAACTGTCCAGCGCGGGATGCAAATTGGCGTCGAAGGCCAGATAGCGATGGTAGCTGCGTCGGATGCCTTTGACGATGTGGGCTGCACCAGCACCAAGGATGCAGAGACCAACAATCCCGACCAGATAGCGACCGTAGGGTTGCTGCATCAACCATGCGGTCCAACTGGAAGAGCCACCACCAGATTCGCCCCTCCTCATCATCAATGCGTGTGTCACGGCAAATAGAGCCAGACCGCTATAGGTAATGGCGCTGATCAACAATCCGGCCCTGACCACGTAGCCCTTCAGGTCAGCCGGATGGTTATCCGCATTGGCAAGCGACTGGGCCAGCCGCCAAACAATGAATCCAATGAGACAGAGGCCGATAAATCCGAGCCAGATACGACCAAATGGCTGAGACAGCACCATTTGTAGTGCGGATTCAGAATCCGGGCTACCGCCACCGATACTGCCAAGGACCGCCATCATTCCCACGAGAACATAAACCAGCCCGCGTGCAGCATAGCCTGCTCTTGCCATCCATTCGAATTTTTCGCTGCCCATGGGTCCAATCTTTCAAAGGAAGAGGCCCGTCAACGCGTGACGGGCCTCTGTTGTTTCATGACGAAGACATAACGGGTGACCCACGCTTAATGCGGGCGTGGCGCCGACCCATTGCTCGGGGTGCGGAACTGGCGCGCCTCTTCGACAATGCGGTCTTTCGCAGCATCATGGACGTCAGAAACAACAGCGGCTGCGGTGTGCGAGACCTCCGTTGCCACGGCTTCCGCCTTGTCCATGGCGTGAGACGCTTCTGCCGCCACCTTGCCTTTCACGTCATCGGACAGTTCGCCCATCAGAGCGTCCTCGCGCTCTGTCCGAGGAAGCGCAGCGCCAATGGCCGCGCCGACAGCGAAAGCGAGAGCGCCACCCACAAGCGGTTGATCACGAAACTGGCGAAAGATCGTTTCATTGAGAGCCTGTGCCGAATCCCGGACAGAAGCGCCCATGTCCATCGTCGTGCGGCCTGCGCTGCGTCCCGCCTCCGAAACGTGGTGACCAGCACGGGCAGCCGAATGTTTGAGATCCTGCCAGGATGCAGCGACCCAGCCTGAGGCTTCGTCGAACAGGCGTCCGGTCTCGTCCCGGATATCGTGGATCTGCCGACCTGTTTTATCCGCGAAGCCGCGATAGGTCCTCCCAGCCTCATCCGTAAAGTGTCCGGCACGATTTCCTGCAGCATCGGACATTGCCCTGAATTTCGCGCCTGCCTCATCCGTAAAGTGGCTGTAGCGACTTTCACCGATCTGCTCGACAGGGCCTGTGCGGCGTATTGTGCCGGTCACGGGTACCAGCGGATGCTCTTCCGACTTTCCGAGATCCGATTGAGCCGAAGGTTTCTGGCCGGACATGAGCCAGGCCAGGCTAACACCCATCAGGGCCACAGGGATCGGGTTCGATTTCATGGAGTCGGTGAGGTTCGAGAGAAACTCCGCGCCGCCACTCCCCTTCGCGTACGCGATTGCTTCATCGACAAGCTGACCGGGAGACATGCGGTTCTGGATCTCGTCGAGCTTGGCGTTGATGCGCTGGCGATCCTGTTCGATTTCGCGCTCGATCTCTTCCGGGGTGCGTTCCGTGGAATAGGCCATTATGTTCTCTCCTTCAGCACCTGAACATCGCGTTGCAGGGAATGGGTCGTGCGGTCGAGGTTCATCGAGCTGCCCTTCAACACAGCGAGGCCGCGCGAAATCATGCCCCAGCCAATGACGGCGACGACGAGACCCACAACCACAGCTGCGATGGCGTCTGCATTGCGTTCAGCAAAGCCCATTGAAAGCAGGAGGGCCGAAAGCCCGCTGACGACTGCTGCAAGCAAGACGCCGATGGCACCGATAGCAAACACGAGGCCTGCCGCCATCATCTCGACGCCTGTCATGGCCTTGGAGACTTTTTCAGAGGCCTCTGCTTTCGCCAGATTGATCTCTTTGCGAAACAGGCCGGACACATCGCCCACGAGGCCAGTCAGAAGTTCAGACAAGGGGCGGTTTTCAACGGGATTAGACATTCGACGCTCCTGTCGCGCGAGGGATCGAAGAACCAGCACTGGAGGTGCCGGACGGCGGGGACGCAGGAGCACTGGTGGCAGGAGCCTGGCGCATCGCGGATTCCGCAGCAGAATGGCGAGCGTGAAGATCGCCTGTCGATGTGGTCTGAGACGAGCCTGCCTGGCGGCTGGCCGATGCTCTTACGAAGCGGCTTGCCGCAAGACCTGCCATTGCAGCAAGTCCAAGAAACGCAAGTGGCTGGCGTCGACCAAAGTCTTCCGCCATGCCTGCAATCTCGCCCATGTTGCGGCCCTTGATGTCGTCCGCAAACCGATGGACACTTTCACCCATCTGGCGCGCCATTCGGCCGACTTCGCGGTTCTCGCCCTGTTCAAGCTCGGCACCAACCTTTTCCATCGCCTGAGCTAGTCCCGCCACGCGCTCGGCGGCGTATCCCTTCTGGCTATCGGCCAGTTCCTCGGCTTTCGTGGTCGCCTGCGAGATCTTGTCTCTTGCGATATCCTTGACCTCGGCAACATCATCCTTGGCCTTCTGGCTCAGTTCAACCATAGGCGGCTTGGACGAGGCGGATGTCTGACCGGGTTCCGGCCGCATGCTGCCATAGGTGGCGCTCGCGCGACCATCTCCGGGGAAGGTAGTGTCCCTGTCTGTCATGTCTCTCTCCTGTTGACGATCCTGGCTCTGCAGGACCGAACAGGAGTGAATGCGCTTTGTTCCAGAGAAGAGTGGAGCTTGTTAAAGCGGCTCAGCCGACAATTTTTTGCGTGATCGCAAGGCCTGCGGCGGCCGCGACACCGGAAAGGATCGTTCCCCAGGCCATATCCACGAGGCTCATGGCGAGCGGCCAGTTTTTCAATGTGGAAAGATTGGTCATGTCATAGGTCCCGTAAGCGATGAGACCGAGGATTGCGCCGGACAACAGCGCCTGCGTCCAGCTGCCGCCGGACAAATAGGGCTGTACGGCGAAATAGACGAGACCGGCCACATAGATCAGATAAAAGGCACCGGCTGCCAGAAAATCCGGGCGCTCGCGCATCATGTCGCCGAGCTGGCTTCGATAGAAGCCGGTCGCGACCTTGCCGAGCCAGACAAAATCGAGACCGAAGAAGACTGCCGCTGTCGCAAGGTAGGCCACCACGTAGACATACATCAGTACTTCCTTTCACTTACCAAAAAAATCAGCCGGTCAGGGGACCGGCTGATGGAACCTCAGATCTTGAGGATTGGCTGGATCATTCTCACGACCCAGCTTGAGAATTTCAGCGGACGTTCCGTCACTGCAAGACAGATGCAGTCCTCACCTTCCGTGGCGGTCGGGGTGTGGAGAAGCGAGCCATCTGCCTCTTCCAGATCGCCACGGGCAAACAGGTCCTGACCGTCGTGGAAACTGCCAGCCAGAACAAGCGTCAACTCACGACCGTCATGCGTGTGCTCCGGCACCGGCTTTCCGGCCGGAATGCGAAGCAGGCGCACCTGGGTGTCCGGATCCCCGGTGTCGATACGGATCTGATAGGCGCCACGTCCAAGTGCCTTCCACTTCAGGCTGGACACATCGCCACCCAGATACGAGCGCAGCGGCTCCGGGATGACGCCTTCCGATTGGGATGGCCGGGCAACAGTATGACCAGCGCTCCGAGAACCGGAAAGCTTCGCCTTCATCTTGTCCCAGTCGGCGTCCGTCGCCTTTGCGCTGACGGAAATCTTGTCGAACAAGGCACCGGCCGCACCTTCCATGGCCTGAAGGCGGCGGCGAGCCTGCGGACAAAGCGCGAGATGCGTGGCAACAGCCAAGCTCCAGCCTTCCGACAGGTTTCCAGATGCGTAGTCGAGCAAAAGCTCGTCGCTGACTTGATGTTGAACGTTCATCGCACGGCCTCCAGGGTCGAACGCAATTTCTCAAAGGCCAACCGGATACGGGACTTCACAGTTCCAAGAGGAATGCCCATGTCCTGCGCGATCGTCGAATGCGATGCCTCATCGAAGAAGGCACGCTTCAGAACGTCGAGCTGCTCTGGCGGCAGTGTTTCCATGGCCTTGCGAAGAAGCTCCGCATCCTGGCGCTCTTCGAGCTCCAGATCCGCAGGCGGGATATCGTCCTTCACAAACGCCGGATCATTTTCATCGAACATTGGGCGTTTGCGACGAAACGCGTCAATCCGCTGGTTTCTGGCTATGGTAAAGATCCACGCGGAGACATTGCCTCGCGCCGGATCGAACTGCACCGCCTTGTTCCAGACGGCCATCATCGTTTCTTGCATCAGCTCTTCCGCGAGCTGCGTGTCCCTGGTCTTCATCGCCATGAAGGAGCGCACGCGCGGCCCGTAATGGCGGAACAGTGTTTCAAAGGCATCCACGTCGCGCTGCTGCCCGACACGGGTCAGCAACTTGGACAAGTCTGCCGGGGAAAGTTCATGTTCCGGCGTAGTCAAATCAGTCCGTTTCATCCTTTGGCCAAGCTGAACGCGAGCACGCGGCCGTTTGGCCGCTTGTTGTTCGTTGTGGCACGTCCTTGCCGAGATGGAAACAGTCAAGCTCATGATTGGCGTTACGCCAGACATCCGGCGGCGGATCATGGGAGGGAAAAGAAATTTATCAGCAATCCGTTTCGTGATTGCCGCCGTAGAGGCTAAGCATAGGTAAACAGTGGAAAATCAAAATGGTTTCATACACGGCAGGAAATCGTCGCATTGCGGTTATCGGGTCTGGCATCAGCGGCCTGTCTGCAGCGTGGCTTGCCTCACGATCCAATCAGGTCGTGCTTTATGAAGCGGATCATCGTCTTGGCGGTCACTCCAATACGGCAATCGTTCCCACTGCCTATGGCGATATCCCTGTCGATACGGGGTTCATCGTTTATAATGACAAGAATTATCCCAATCTGGTGGCTCTGTTCCAGCACCTGAATGTGCCGACCATTGCTTCCGACATGAGCTTTGCGGCCTCCATCGACGATGGAAGGTTTGAATATTCCGGCACCGGTCTGAAGGGGCTTCTCGGACAGCGGTTGAACATCGCCCGCCCGCGCTTCTGGCGGATGCTGACGGATGTGTTGCGGTTCTATCGCGAAGCCGAAGGCCTTCTGAAGCGTCCGGAGCTTGAGGGTCTGACGCTCGGCGAATATCTCGACCGCGAAAACTATTCGAAAGCCTTCATTGAAGATCATCTTCTGCCGATGGGGGCTGCCATCTGGTCGATGACCACGATCGACATGCGGGCCTATCCGCTTCACGCCTTCGTACGCTTCTTCGTTCATCACGGTCTGATCCTCCTCAAGGGCCGTCCTCGCTGGCGCACCGTTCTGGGTGGCAGCCGCGAATATGTCAGCCGCCTGATTGCCGACTTTGCCGGCGAGATCCGCCTCTCGACGCCGGTAGCCCGCATTCAACGGATGGCAAACGGCGTGATCGTGACCGACAAGTCCGGTCACGCCGACCGCTTCGACGACGTGATAATCGCAACCCATGCCAACGATGCTTTGTCCATGCTGGGTGATGCAGATAACCTTGAGCGTGAAATTCTCGGATCCTTCCGATACACGGACAATGTTGCGGTCCTTCATAGCGATGAAAACCTGATGCCGAAGCGTAAATCTGTCTGGTCCAGCTGGAATTACATTGCCGGTCGGCAGGCAGTTGACGGGGCTCCGCTCTGCGTGACCTACTGGATGAATCTGTTGCAGGATCTCGACCGTCGTCAAAACCTGTTTGTCACGCTGAATGCCTGCCGTGAGATCCGCGAGGACAAGATCGTCGCGACGTACAATTATACGCATCCGCTGTTCGACCTCAGCGCCATGGCAGCTCAAAAGCGGATCTGGGATCTCCAGGGGCGCCGGAACACATTCTTCTGTGGCGCCCATTTCGGCAGCGGCTTCCATGAGGATGGTCTGCAGGCAGGACTTGCCGCCGCAGAGGCCGCAACAGGCTCACGCCGCCCCTGGCAGGTCGCGGACGAGTCGGGCCGGATCTTTTCCACCCCCCTTCTGGCAGCGGCAGAATGACCCTATCATCTGCCATCTATGCTGGCACCGTGATCCATGCCCGGCACCGGCCGAAGACGCATCGCCTGCGCTACCGCGTCTTCTCGCTATTGCTGGATCTGGATGAACTTCCGCTGCTCGACCGTTCGCTGAAGCTTTTCGGCCATAACCGCCGCGCATTGTTCAGTTTCTACGATCAGGATCACGGAAACGGCGAGAGGAACGGGCTCAGAGCCTGGGCCGAAAATCACTTGCGCATGGCAGGGATCGAGACCTTCCCGGCACGCATTCGGGTTCTATGTTATCCGCGCATCTTCGGATATGTTTTCAATCCGTTGACGGTCTATTTCTGCGAAGACAAACAGGGCAATCTTCTGGCGCTGCTCTACGAGGTCTGCAATACATTCCATGAGCGGCATACCTACGTAATACCGGCGGGTTCTCATCGGGAAGGCCCGGTTCGCCATTCCTGCGAGAAGGCCATGTACGTCTCTCCGTTTGTTCCGATGGACTGCGCCTACGACTTCGATATCCTCCCACCCGGAGCCAATATAACGGGCGACAAGGTGAAGGTGGCGATCAATGAACGCGATGCCGAGGGCGATTTGCTCTATGCAAGTTTTGCCGGCGCACGTTCCGAACTATCCGATGCGGGTCTTGCCCGCGTCTTCATGCGTTATCCGCTGATGACCATGAAGGTCATGGCGGGAATCCACTGGGAGGCGCTTCGTCTCTGGCTGAAGGGTGTGCCGATCTACAGGCACAAGCCCGCGGCGGAGCGGGTTGCGAGCTCGGTGGAACAGACCATTGTTTGAGTGGAGGAGTGCATCATGACGCATGCCGGACATGGAGATCCCGTTCTCGTCACAGAGCGCCGACCCTTCTGGGAGAAGATGCTGTGCCGCATGCTGGCGCGCACACGCCATGGTCGCCTGACGGTGGTGTTTCCGACAGGGCGTGAATACCATTTTGGCAACAGCGCGCAGGGTCCGTCGGCTACCATCCGCTTCCATCGCGCAAGTGTCTTGCGGCAGGTGATGACCGGTGGAAGCCTTGGCTTTGCCCGCGCCTACATGGATGGAGACTGGTCGACACCGGATCTTGGCAATGTTCTCGATCTCGCCATGGCCAACGAGAAGGATTGGGAAAAACTCGTCAAGCCAATGGCGCTGTTTGGCCGGCTGGCACATCTGCGTCACCGCCTTCGCCGTAATTCCAAGGCGGGGAGCCGCCGCAACATCGCCTTCCACTATGATCTCGGCAATGATTTCTATCGGCTCTGGCTGGACAGATCGATGACCTATTCGTCAGCGATCTACACGCGAGCAGACATGCCGCTTGAAGAGGCGCAGCGTGAAAAATACGGTCGGATCATTCGCGATCTCGGCATTGGTCCGGACGACCATGTCCTGGAAATCGGCTGCGGCTGGGGCGGTTTCATGGAACAGGCGATCCGCGAAACGGGATGCCGTGTGACGGGTCTCACCCTTTCCAAGGAACAGGCAGCCTATGCGCGCCAGCGGCTGGCAGATGCCGGACTTGCCGAACGCGGAGAGATCCGCCTCGAGGATTACCGCGATGTGCGCGGCCAGTTCACCAAGATCGTCTCGATCGAGATGTTCGAGGCGGTCGGCGAAGAACATTGGCCGATTTATTTCGAGCAGGTGCGTGATTTGCTGGTGCCCGGCGGGGAAGCCATGATCCAGGTCATCACCATTGATGAGAGCCGCTTCGAGCTCTATCGACGGCACGCGGATTTCATCCAGACCTACATCTTCCCAGGCGGCATGCTGCCGACGGTGACCAATTTCGGCGAGATTGCCGAAAAGGCGAGGTTGAAGGTTCAGGATTGCTTCCGGTTTGGCCGGGATTACGAACGGACCCTGCTCGTCTGGGATCGGGCTTTCCAGGCGACCTGGGCGAAGATCGCGCCGCTGGGATTTGACGAGCGGTTCTTCCGCATGTGGCACTACTACCTGCATTACTGCGCTGTCGGTTTTCGTACCGGCCGGATCGACGTCGCGCAGTTCCGTTTGGCAAAATCTGCCTGACGGCCTCTCCCGGGATCAATATCCCGGGAGAGGCCCCTTCATTTCCGCAGCATCTTCCGGGTCAGTGCAAATCGCAGCCTGTGTGGCAGCGCATGCAGGAACTTGATGGCAAGCGCCATCTTCCACGGGAAGATGATCTCGAACTTGTTTGTCTTCAGACCATCGACGATGCTCTCTGCTGCCTCATCGACGCTGATGAGAAATGGCATCGGAAAATCGTTCTTGGCGGTCAGAGGCGTATCGACGAAGCCGGGATTGATGACACGCATGCGCACCCCTTCCCGCTCCAGTTCCGGATAAAGCGCTTCGCAGAGATTGTTGAGAGCTGCTTTCGTGGCTCCGTAGAACCCGCCGCCCGGCAAACCGACATAGCCTGCAACGGAGGCGACGACGCATATTTCGCCGTTTCGGCGGGCGACCATGTCCGGTATCACCGCTTCCAGCGTATGGGCGGTGCCGATGACATTCAGGTTCAGTGTTTCTGCAAAGGCTCCGCTGTCGAAACGACGAACGCTGTCGCGCTTGTAGCTCCCGGCGGAAAAAATGGCCAGATCGATCGGCCCGAGGCTGGCCCGGATGGCGTTTGCGACCGAACTTGCGGCGGCACGGTCCGTCACGTCCAGCGGAAAGGCAAAGATCCGGTCCGGCATTTCGGCCTGAAGCTCCATCAGCTTGTCAGCGCTGCGAGCGCTTGCCGCCACGCGGTAGCCTTCACGCGCGAGCTTGATTGCCACTGCACGTCCAATACCCGAGCTGGCACCCGTGATCCAGGCAAGCTTCCCCGTCTGCACTTGCGGGGACGATAGGGTGGTGTCTGTCATCGAAAGCCTCCATTTGCCTTCTACTACGCAGAGCGACGGATTTGGTTCTCAAGCCGTCGTTGCACAGGCTTGTCGAGCGTGGCGCAACATGCAACATCCATCGCTTGATGCTTATCAAGGCGCTTGCCTTACAAGACCAAGAAGAGACCTATCATGCCGCAAAAGATCATCATCGATACAGATCCGGGCCAGGACGATGCGCTTGCCATTCTTCTGGCGCTGGGAAGTCCGGAAATCGAGGTGCTGGGCATCACGGCGGCAGCTGGTAACGTGCCGGTAGCGCTGACGTCGAAAAACATCCGCAAGGTTTGCGAACTGGCCGGACGCTCCGACGTGAAGGTGTTTGCAGGCTGCGATGGCCCCATGGAGGGTACGCTGTTCACCGCCGAATATGTGCATGGCGCCACGGGCATGGATGGTGCTGATCTGCCGGAGCCGACAATGCCGCTTCAGGGGCAGCACGGCGTCGATTTCATCATCGAGACCGTCATGAACAGCGAGCCGGGCAGCATCGTCATCTGCACCCTCGGTCCGCTGACCAACCTCGGAACCGCACTGAAGCGCGAGCCGAAGCTTGCTGAACGCATCCAGAAGATCGTGTTGATGGGCGGCGGCCTGTTCGAGGGCGGCAATGTCACGCCTGCCGCCGAGTTCAACATTTTCGTCGATCCGGCTGCCGCCAAGATCGTGTTCGGCTGCGGTGCACCCATCGTCATGATGCCGTTGGACGTCACGCACCAGGTGCTGACAACGGCCAAGCGTGTCGCCGCCATCAAGGCGCTTGGCACGCCGCTTTCGGAAGCGGTTGTCGGCTGGCTGGAATTCTTCGAGCGTTTCGATGAGCAGAAATACGGCACCGATGGCGGACCGCTGCACGATCCGAATGTCATCGCCTATCTCATCAAGCCGGAGCTTTATTCGGGCCGTCTCTGCAATGTGGAAATCGAAGCGGATAGCGCACTCACCAAGGGCATGACGGTTGCCGACTGGTGGGGCGTCACCAACCGCCCGAAGAATGCGACCTTCATGCGCGATGTCGATGCCGATGGCTTTTACGCGCTTCTGACAGAGCGTCTGGCACGTCTGCCAGCGTAATCATTGAGGCGGCTCATGCCGAAGCTTGAGCCGCCACTCTTGCCGATCAGCCCTTTTTCAGCGCCGCGTAGGCGACGGCCATGCGTGCTGCGAGTGCGGCATTGTTCTTTACCAGCGCGATGTTGGCCTTCAGGCTTTCACCCTTGGAAAGCTCGTTGATGCGCGCCAGCAGGAAGGGTGTCAGTTCCTTGCGGCCAATGCCGCGTTCTTCCGCCTCGCGTACCGCATCGGCAATCGTGCCGTCGATGAATGCGTTGGAAAGAGCGGCTTCCTCAGGGATCGGATTGGCAATCAGCAGGCCAGTTCCGGTTCCAAGCTTGTGATGCAGGTGCATGGCGCTGGCGATCTCTTCCGCCGCATCCAGCCGGTGATCTGCCTTGAAGCCGCTGGTTCGGGTGAAGAAGGCCGGAAACTCGTCCGTGCCATAGGCAATGACGGGCACGCGCTGGGTTTCCAGATATTCCAGCGTCTTGGCAATATCGAGGATGGATTTGACGCCCGCGCAGACGACTGCTGTCTTCGTGCGGCCCAGTTCCGTCAGGTCGGCGGAGATATCGAAGCTCTGCTCGGCACCGCGATGTACGCCACCCACGCCACCGGTCGCGAAGATATCGATGCCTGCGAGATCGGCAAGCAGCATGGTGGCGGAAACCGTTGTTCCTGCTGACTGCTTGCGTACCATGGCAACCGCCAGATCACGACCGGAGGCTTTCACCACGCCCTTGGCCTGCGCCAGCGCCTCAAGCTCGGCACGCTCCAGACCGGCGCGGAGCTCACCGTCGATCACAGCGATCGTCGCGGGCACGGCACCGTTCTCCCGAACAACATCTTCCACGGCCAGCGCCGTCTCAAGATTGGCGGGATAGGGCATGCCATGGGTGATGATGGTCGATTCCAGTGCAACGACAGGGCCACCCGCGGCAAGAGCCTCCGCCACTTCGCGGCTGAGTTTCGGTTTGTGAAGGGTCATGTCTCAAATCCTTTCAACCGGCTGCAGCCGGTGCATGTTCGCTTCCAGGAAGCGGGGGGAGAGTTCGGGGTGAACGCTGGCGGCGCTTTCGGTGGTCAAGGCACCCAGCAGTGTGCCGATGCGTGCAGCTTCGAAGGCAGGTTTTCCAGAGAGCAAGGCCTGCAGCGTTCCGGCAATCATTGCATCGCCCGCACCTGTCATTTCAACGGGTTCTGCCGTGACCGCAGGAACGGCTCGAACCTGCGTTCCTTCGGCAACGACAGCACCGGATGCGCCACGCGTCACGATCGCATGGGAAACGCCGGCATTTACAAGGGCAAGGGCAGCCGCTTCGGCGTCCCGGAAAGGACCGAGCGAGCGCCGCGCCATCAGCGCATTGGCTTCGTCCAGGTTCATGAACAGAAAGTCGATGCCGCTGAGATCATCCGGCAGTCGCATGACCTTGTGTGTGGAAACGGCATCGAAGGCCAGGCGGAAGCGCGCATCCTTGCGGCGCTCGATCAACAGCCTCAGGGTTTCGGCTGGCAGGTTGCAATCGCAGAACACAAGGTTAGCAGAAGCGAGATGCGGCCAGACCTTTTCCAGATGGGCGGGCTGGAACAGGTCGAAGATGCCCATATCCGCCAGACCGATGGACAGATCTCCTTTCTCATCGAGGACAGCGGCATATTCCGCAGTCGGGCGTTCCCTGCTCGTTAGCACCTGAGAGACGTCGATACCGATCTGTCGCAGATGCGCCAGCAGTGTACTGCCTGTTTCATCATCGCCGAGAATGGAAATGAAACTGGTCGAGGCACCCAGAAGGCCAAGATTTTCAGCAACATTACGCGCAACACCGCCAAAGCTACGCATTCCATCGACCGGGTTCGATGTTTCAGGAACCAGCGGTTGGCGCGCGCGATATTTTCGATCGAAGACGGCGCCGCCCATGCACACGACACGAGACACGTGGGGCAGGACATAGCCACGTCCCAGGATATAGCCCTTCTGAACAAGCTGGACGATATGCGCTGCCACCGTGGAACGCGCCAGCCCCAGAGCATCGGCAATCTCTTGCTGTCCGACAAACGGATTGTCCTCAATCAGCTTGAGTACGGCAGCTTCCTGTTGAGCTAGGTCGGCGAACATCATCAATCCCTATGGCGAGAGTGCCGTTTTATCAACAAATGTTTATTGTGTAAACAGATGTTTTATGCATCTACCCGCTTTCCGTCGACACGATCTCGCTCGCAAAAAATTACTTTCTATCACTTTTCGTGTGCGAGACTCGGGAACGGGTTGTCGACATTGGGAGTTCTTGAGCCGAACCGAAACAACGAGAGGAGATAAACTTATGCGTAAGATCATTCTGGCTGCCACGGCAGTTCTGACCCTCGCCACGATTGGTACAGCTTCTGCTCAGGATGGCACGGTCAGCGGTGCGGCCGGCGGCGCCGTCACAGGCGCAATCGTGGGCGGTCCCATCGGTGCGGCCGTTGGTGGCATTGCGGGTGCCGCACTTGGCACAGCCATTGATCCGCCGCCGCGCGAGGTCGTTACCTATGTTCGCGAGCAACCGGTCGCAGCACCCGTTGTTGTCGAACGTAAGGTAGTTGTCGGTGAACCTCTGCCGGAAACCGTCGTGCTGACGCCGGTTCCGCAGCACCGGGAATATTCCTACGCGATCGTCAACGATCAGCGCGTGATCGTCGATCCCCGCACCCATACGGTCGTGCAGATCATCGAATAAGCTGTGTACCGTGAGGCGGGCCACGCGGCCCGCTTCACAGCATTTGGTCAGACGAAGATTTCGTGCTCGACCAGATCTTCCTGTCCAAAGAACTTCAGATATCTCTCGACTTCGGACGGATCGCCCGTGGCCTTCAACGGATTGTCAGAGAGTTTGACGGCAGGACGGCCGTTCGCCTCACTTACCTTGCAAACGATGGAAATCGGCTTCAGACCGGCTATGTCTTCGGGAGCGCAGCCTGCGAAATCATTCGTCAGGTTTGTACCCCAACCGAAGGACATGCGCACCTTCCCCTGAAAATGCTGATAGGTGTCGATGATTGCATCGACGTCCAAGCCATCGGAAAAAATCAGCAGCTTCTGGCGCGGATCCCGCCCCATCTTCTTCCACCATTCGATGATCTTCTCGCCGCCTTCGATTGGCGGCGCGCTGTCCGGCCTGAAGCCCGTCCAGTCTGCCACCCATTCCGGCGCATTGCGCAGAAAGGCCGTCGTGCCATAGGCGTCCGGCAGTACGATCAGCAGATTGCCGCCATAGAGCCGGTTCCAGTCTTTCAGAACCTGATAGGGCGCAGCCCGCAGCTCTTCATCACTGTTAGCCAAGGCCGCCATGACCATGGGGAGTTCATGGGCATTCGTTCCCACCGCTTCCAGATCGGAATCCATGGCCAGAAGGACGTTGCTGGTACCGGTAAAAGCAGGCCCCACGCCTTCCTTCAACGCTTCCACGCACCAGCGCTGCCAGAGAAAGCTATGGCGGCGACGGGTACCGAAGTCGGAAATCCGCAGGCCCGGAAGCGAACGCAGGCGCTCTACCTTTTCCCACATGCGGGCCTTGGCGCGGGCATAGAGAACATCCAGCGTGAAGAGGCCTAATGACCGGATCGCTGCCCGTGAACGCAGTTCGTTGATGATCGCAAGCGCCGGGATCTCCCACATGGTAGTATCCACCCAGCGACCATGGAAGGTCAGTTCATACTGACCGTCGCGCTTGGAAAGCTCGTATTCAGGCAATTGATAATTGGCAAGGAAGGCGAGAAAATCCGGCTCGAAAATCTGCGACTTGCCATAGAAGCTGTTACCGGCCAGCCAGATCGCTTCCTTTTTTGAAAGCCGAAGCGTTCGCGCATGGTCCAGTTGCGCCCGCAATTCGCCTTCATCGATCTCGTCGGCCAGCCGCACACGCTTGGTACGATTGATCAGCGAGAAGGTCACGTCGACCTGCGGATAAAGCTTCCAGATCATCTGCAGCATCAGAAGCTTGTAGAAATCCGTATCGATCAGGCTTCGAACGATCGGATCGAGTTTCCAGGTGTGATTGTAGACGCGCTTTGCAATATCGGTCTTGGTTGCCATGATTGCCTTTGCCCAACGGCCGAAGAACGGCGCGTTTGCACTTCCTCTGATCGAGGCATCGACTGACAACCTCGCCGGTTGTTATCGAAAAAAGCCGATAGGATGTCCAGCCATCATATCAATCGATTTGAATGTGGCGCGTTCGGTATGAGCTTTAAAAAAAATAGGGCCAGGATACGAGGCGCGTATCCCGGCCTTTCGCTTCAAAGCTTGGGCAGGCAAAGTGCGAAGCGGTTTTTCGCCCAACCCATGCGACAAGAAGAACTACTCGGAGCCTTCCTCACCCCTCAAAGAACTCTTTCATCCGTGCGAAGAAGCCGGTCGATTCCGGGTTATTCTCCTTCGAGGAAATCTCCTCGAATTCCTGCAACAACTCGCGCTGACGCTTGGTGAGCTTCTGCGGGGTTTCGATCTGGATCTGGATATAGAGGTCACCCGTCTGCGACGAGCGCAGAACCGGCATTCCTTTACCCTTCAGACGGAATTGCTTGCCCGGCTGCGTTCCCTCCGGCACCGTCACACGAGACTTCGTGCCATCCAGTGTCCCAACGTCGAAGGTTCCGCCAAGGGCTGCCGTCGTCATGGAAATCGGAACGGTGCAATAGAGGTCGGCTCCATCGCGCTGGAAGAACTGGTGCGGCTTGACCGACAGGAAGATGTAGAGATCGCCCGACGGACCGCCACGTGCACCGGCTTCGCCCTCGCCCTGCAGGCGAATGCGTGTGCCGTCTTCGATGCCCGACGGAATATTGACCGATAGCGAACGCTCTTCCGTCACCCGGCCCTGACCGTGGCACTTGGTGCAAGGGTCGGGAATGATCTGGCCACGCCCATGGCACGTCGGACAGGTGCGCTCGACCGAGAAGAAGCCTTGGCTTGCGCGTACGCGACCGGAACCCTGGCACGTGCCACAGGTTTTCGGTTGCGTACCGGGCTTTGCACCCGAACCGGTGCAGACATCGCATGTCACCGCTGTTGGAACGCGGATCTGCGCCGTCTTGCCAGTGAAGGATTCCTCAAGCGTGATTTCCATGTTGTAGCGAAGATCGGCACCGCGCTCGCGACCACCGGAAGACCGGCGCGCACGACCGCCACCCATCATCTCGCCGAAGATATCTTCGAAGATATCAGAGAAGCCCCCGGCGCCGAAGCCACCCTGGCCTCCGCCAAAGCCGCCGCCACCCATGCCGCCCTGTTCGAAGGCTGCATGACCGAAACGGTCATAGGCTGCGCGCTTCTGGGGATCCTTCAAGGTTTCGTAGGCCTCGTTGATCTCCTTGAATTTCTTCTCGGCTTCCTGGTCATCCGGGTTTTTGTCCGGATGATACTTCATCGCCATTTTGCGGAAGGCGCTTTTCAGCTCCTTCTCGTCCGCTGTTTTGCCGACACCCAGCAATTCGTAATAGTCAGCTTTTGCCATGAAGATTGCGGCTCCCGAAAGGATTCCGGCTGCACGAGGGCAGCCGGATACTCAACGCAGTTACACCAGGTGGAAGAAGCCTCGCATCAAGCGGACTTCTTGTCGTCCTTGATTTCCTCGTAGTCGGCGTCGACTACACCATCTTCGGACTTGCCGCCGTTTCCGGCTTCAGCCTGCTGCGATTCATAGATGGCCTGACCGAGCTTCATGGAAACTTCCATGAGGGTCTGGGTCTTGGCCTGGATATCGTCTGCGTCCGGCTCAGAGGCTTCGATTGCCGTTTTCACGCTGGCAATCGCATCTTCGATAGCCTTGCGATCCGTCTCGGAAACCTTGTCGCCATACTCCTTGAGAGACTTCTCGGTGGAGTGAACAAGGCTTTCCGCCTGGTTCTTGGCTTCAACACCAGCGCGGCGCTTCTTGTCTTCCTCGGCATGCGCCTCGGCGTCCTTCACCATCTTTTCGATGTCGGCGTCGGACAGACCACCGGAGGCCTGAATGCGGATCTGCTGTTCCTTGCCCGTGCCCTTATCCTTTGCGGATACCTGCACGATACCGTTGGCGTCGATGTCGAACGTGACTTCGATCTGCGGCATGCCCCGGGGTGCGGGCGGAAGGCCAACGAGGTCGAACTGACCGAGCAGCTTGTTGTCTGCGGCCATTTCGCGCTCGCCCTGGCTGACGCGGATCGTCACGGCCTGCTGGTTGTCTTCAGCGGTCGAGAAGGTCTGGCTCTTCTTCGTCGGGATCGTCGTGTTGCGATCGATCAGACGGGTGAAGACACCGCCGAGCGTTTCGATGCCGAGCGACAGCGGGGTCACGTCGAGCAACAGAACGTCCTTCACGTCGCCCTGCAGAACGCCGGCCTGGATCGCGGCACCCATGGCGACCACTTCATCCGGGTTAACGCCCTTGTGCGGCTCCTTGCCAAACAGCTGCTTGACGACTTCCTGCACCTTCGGCATGCGGCTCATACCACCGACAAGAACGACTTCGTCGATTTCGGAGGCGGAAACGCCAGCATCCTTGAGGGCTGCCTTGCACGGTGCCACGGTGCGCTGAACCAGATCATCCACCAGGCTTTCGAACTTCGCGCGGGTCAGCTTCATCGTCAGGTGCTTCGGACCGGATGCATCCGCCGTGATGAACGGCAGGTTGATTTCGGTCTGCTGCGAGGAGGACAGCTCGATCTTTGCCTTTTCGGCAGCTTCCTTCAAACGCTGAAGCGCAAGCTTGTCGCCCTTCAGGTCGATGCCGCTGTCCTTCTTGAATTCGCCTGCGAGATACTCGACCAGACGCATGTCGAAGTCTTCACCGCCGAGGAAGGTGTCGCCGTTGGTCGACTTCACTTCGAAGACGCCGTCACCGATTTCGAGAACGGAAATATCGAAGGTACCGCCACCCAAGTCGTAAACGGCGATGGTCTTGCCGTCCTTTTTGTCGAGACCATAGGCAAGTGCGGCAGCCGTCGGCTCGTTGATGATACGCAGGACTTCAAGACCAGCGATGCGACCTGCATCCTTGGTGGCCTGACGCTGGGCGTCGTTGAAGTAGGCCGGAACAGTGATGACGGCCTTTTCGACCTTTTCGCCGAGATAGGCTTCAGCCGTTTCCTTCATCTTCTGAAGGATCATGGCGGAGATCTGCGAAGGAGAATAGCCCTTGCCATTGGCCTTGACCCAGGCATCGCCATTGTCACCGCGGGAGATTTCGTAAGGGACGAGGCCCTTGTCCTTCTCAACCGTCGGGTCGTCGTAGCGGCGACCGATCAGGCGCTTGACGGCAAACAGCGTGTTCGTGGGATTTGTTACAGCCTGACGCTTGGCCGGCTGGCCGACCAGACGCTCGCCATCATCGCTGAATGCAACCATGGACGGCGTGGTGCGTGCGCCTTCGGCATTCTCGATCACCTTCGCGTCCTTGCCGTCCATGACGGAAACGCAGGAGTTGGTCGTGCCAAGGTCGATGCCAATTACTTTTGCCATTTCTTCTCTCTCCTTTAAGCGAACTGTCGGAACCCCTTCTCAAGGCATTCCACTGACAGTTCCTCGACTGGGATGGTTTCGCAGCATCGGCTGCTGTCATGCGGCGTATATAAGGACCGCTTTTTCCGACTGCAAGGCAGGAAAGTCACTGGTCTCGCGCAAAAAAATGCGGAATTCGCAGCGGATCAAGCCTCACGCAAGGGCACTTGCGTCGCGAGAAGGGGTACGGGGAACGCAAGCTTCAATCCAGCGGTCTCTATTGGCCCATGATGATATCGAAAAGTGTCGATTCGCGTGGCTGTCCGCGACGACTGCTTCCACCCACATCCCCCGGCGGAACAGGCCCTTCCAGCACGGCATCGGGAGGTGCCCGGCCTTCGAGAACGGCATCCGGGGGGACACGGTCGTCATAGGGTCCGCGATACTGGCGATAGTCCTGGTAGCCTCGATTGGGCACATCGGCCGGAGGCACCATCTGCCCGCCATCGCGAGCCCTGTAATCGGGAACGGCTCCCGGCGGATAGTTCGGTTGAACCGCCTGCTGGCGTCGGTCCACAGGGGCTGGATCACGCTGGGAAGGCGCCCGTTGCGCGGGGTCGCGCATGGCGGGTTCCCGTGTCACGGGCTGCTGCGGCTGTGCTGGGTACCCCTGCTGGACCGGCGGCGGCGCTGCCGGATAGCTTGCCTGGCCCTGTACGGGCACATCTTCCGGCGGCGCATCAGGTGCGGGCGGGAAATCGTCGCGCGATCCACCAACACCCGGGAGAACACCGGAAATGATATCGCTCAAGGTTGTCTGCGGCTCCGGCTTGGCGGGCTGGATGCCAACGCCAAAGAGAGGCGTCGGCTTGTAGCCCTCAAGTGCTGCCGTCATGTAGGTCTTCCACGCGCGGGCAGGCAGTCCGCCTCCGGTCACCTTCTTCATCGGCGTCCCATCGTCGTTGCCGAACCAGATGCCCGTCGTCATGGTGCTGGTGAAACCGACGAAGATCGCGTCTCGGAACGATTGCGTCGTACCAGATTTGCCCGCCGCCTGCCATTTGGAAAGCTGCGCTGCACGACCCGTACCCTCCGTCATCACGCGGTTCAGCATGCCGTTCAGATTGGCCACAACCTGTTCGCTCAGCACGCGCGGCGGGTTGGAATAGTCTGCCTCGTAAAGAACCTTGCCGCTCGTATCGGTGATGCGGGTCACCAGATGCGGTGTCGCCTTCATGCCCCCGTTCATGAAGGCTGCGTAGGAGGAGGTCAGCTCCACCAGTGAGACTTCCGACGTTCCGAGCGCGATGGATGCGTTTTCCTGCAGATCGGAATCAATGCCCAGCCGGTGCGCCACCGAAATCACATTCTTCGGACCGACCTGCATCACGAGTTGGGCCGCAATCGTGTTCAGCGAGTGGGCGAGCGCAGTCGAGAGAGTGACTTGGCCGCGATATTTCTGGTCATAATTTTCCGGCGTCCAGTTGCCGATCCTCACCGGCCCGTCATTCATCAGGGTGTCGGGCCTGTAACCAGCCTCAAGTGCCGCAGCATAGACAAAGGGCTTGAAGGCAGAGCCCGGCTGGCGCTTGGCCTTGGCCGCGCGATTGAACTGGCTATCGGTATAATCGCGTCCGCCGACCACGGCGCGGATGGCTCCGGTCGCATCCACCGAAACGAGAGCCGCCTGGGACGCATTGACCTTGCGGCCTTCCTTGTCCAGTGCTGCGGTCAGTGCAGCTTCCGCCTGCTTTTCCAGCCGCATGTCCAGGGTCGTTTGAACGTTGATGTCCGTCTTCACATCACCAATGAGCGCCTTGACCTCGTCGATCACCATGTCGGCGGCGTAATGCTCGGCTCCGGACCAGTAGGAACGCGCCTTGGCAGGCGGCTGCGACATGGCGGTCTTTGCTTCCTCGGCGGTCACATAACCTTCCTCGCGCATGGCCCCCAATACGACTTGCGCCCGCTCTTCGGCCGCTTTCGGATCGCGGGCTGGAGAAAGACGGCTCGGCGCCTTCAGGAGACCCGCAAGCGTGGCGGCTTCCGCAAGATTCACGTCTCGCGCGGACTTGTTGAAATAGCGCTGGGACGCTGCTTCCACGCCATAGGCGTTCGAACCGAAATACATGCGGTTCAGGTACATCGCGAGGATCTGATCCTTGGTGAACTTGTGCTCCAGCCAGAAGGAGAGCAGCACCTCCTGTACCTTGCGCTCGAATGTCCGCTCCGGCGATAGAAACAGGTTCTTTGCCAATTGCTGGGTCAGAGTCGAACCGCCCTGAATGCTACGGCCCGTCAGATTGTTGACGAAGGCACGCGCAAGACCAAGGGGATCGACGCCGAAATGATAGTAGAAGCGGCGGTCTTCGATGGCCATGACGGCTTGGGGCAGATAGGGCGACATCTCCTCGAGCGCTATCGCCTCGCCTCCGGTCGTACCGCGATTGGCGACCAGCGTTCCATCCAGCGCAGTAATCTTCACATTGGGAGGGCGGTCGGGGATCGACCAGGTGCTGGCACTCGGCATCTGAGCGGCGAAATAGATAACCACGCCGCCGACCGCGATACCGGCCCATATTCCCAGAACGATGCACCAGTAGAGCAAAGAGCGGATTGCACCAAAGAAGCCGCCACCGCGACTTGCGCGGGCTGGCCGCTTCGTCCTTGCCGGTTTCGCACGCCGGGTTCGCGGCTCCAGGTCCTCTTCCTCCCCATCATCATCGTCATCGATGTCTTCAACGGGAACACGCTTCGACTTGCGGGAAGAGTGACCGACGATCCGCTCTCCTGCGCCGAGACGCAGTTCGCCTGAATCATTGTCCTGATCGGCGCCAAATGATGGCTCGACGCGTTCGCGCGGTCTCTTGCCCGATGCCATATCTCCTGGCCATGCTCCCGGTTGTTGGTAGTACATTGCAGCGGTCTTGGGCCAAAGGAAGCGACGCAAGGGATCGTTGCGCCGCAGACCCCGCCATAACTTGCCGCCTTGCAAGCTAAATGCGGCGATTTAAGGGGGCGTTAAAGCCAATTCCTATCTGCTAACCTACTGGATCACACACGAGGTTGCAGAAACCTTGACGGACACAACCAATTGCACGTTCAAAGTGTAAAAAGGACTGAGCCAAAATAGATCCTGCATGGTGTATGCATCTGGTGCAGCAAAATTATGAGCCTATGCTAAATCATCTACAAAGAATGCTAGTTGCCTTCGAAACGACAACAAATACATATAACCGTCACTTAATCACAATGTTGCGTTTCTTCCGGCTTGATGACAATTTTGCGTAGGGGCGCCATCCCGGATCGTGAAGAGCTTGTGGTTGAATGATCTGACGGCGTCTCGGGAGAAGACTGCCAGGCACGGATGGAGGTTCAGTTGCATTCCAAACAGATACGACGACCTGTCGGCCCCGCGCAATTGACCTTGCTGCAGCAGGTTTTTGACACTGCCTGCCAGCAATACCAGATCAGCAAGGACAGCCCGGACGGTGAGGCCTTGGCACTTATTCTGGTCAACTCCTTGCAGAAGGGAATGGACGAGAAGGAAGCCCTGGCGGCGCTGGCCGAGGCCATGGCTCAAAGCCGATAAGCCGCAATGTCCTGCGGGTTGGAATTCCGCCCGCTTTGTCAGATCCAACCCATGCCCCTGAACAGGGGGCTGATCCGCAAAGCTTCCACTGAGAACAGATCACAAGGAACCTATCACGGACTTGGTAGTTAACCGGCGTCTTTTGAGGTTGATGAACAAGGAGATCGCGTCATGATCGAAGCCGGAAGAGAAGGGTCGCTTGAAGCACGTGGCCAGCGCATTGCCAACGAGGCCGACGATGCCCTGCGTGCTGAGTTGTCTGCACTGCGCCGCGAGATGGATAGCATTCGCGCATCGCTGGGTAATTTTGGCTCCGAGGCTTATGACACGGTCAAGGAAAAGGCGAGCGATGCAGCCCAGTACGTCCAGGAAGAAGCGACTTCCGTTGCGGGCGTCATTCGCGAGCATCCGGCAACGGCTGGAACCCTTCTGACGGTTGTCGGCGGCGTATTCTTTGCACTTGGCTATCTCGTCGGTTCGAACTCGTTCGAGCAGAAGCAAGCCTGGTATCGTCGCTACTACAGCTAAGCTTCTGGCGCCTTTGGCGGTTGGCAAACATCGACCCAAATGGCGGAGGTCAACTCCGCCATTTTTTGTGGCGAAATCTTCACGGCGGCATTGGTTGCGCCGCCTGCCGGGACGACGAGCTCGAACCTTCGCAAGGATTCGTCGCAGTAGATCTGCAGAGGTTCAGCAACACCGAACGGGCAGACACCCCCGACGGGATGACTTGTGCGCGCCACGACCTCATCGGCCTCCAGCATGCGCGGCTTTGCCCCAAAGCGGTCTCTGAATTTTCGATTGTCGAGACGGCTCATCCCAGAGGCAACAAGCAGCACGACTTCATCCCCTGCTCGCAAGCAGATGGTCTTCGCGATCTGGTCTGGATCAACGCCGTGCGCCTCGGCGGCAAGGGCAACAGTAGCCGAACTGGCCTCGGTCTCGATGACCGAAATATCGGGTGCATGAACGGCGAAAAAATCTTTGACGGACTGTAGGCTCATGTCGTCACGCTATCCAGAACGCCCCTCCTGCGCAAGCCGGAAAGAGCCATGCGAAAAATGCAATGCTGCACTGCGAAATGTTGACTGTTTTTTAAGCTATTCTGTATTATCTTGAGGTCATCGGCAAACGCACTCCTCCTCCCAGTGTTTGTCGACGGGACCAACAACACCTCCTCCTCCCAGTTGTTGGTCAGTATCTGAAGCCCGGCGTATCCTCCTCCCACGCCGGGCTTCTTCCATTTTTAAGCGGGAGTTGTGATATTCCGTCAGCCTTGACACACGCGGCGTGGCGAGGCTAACTCCCTGACATCGATATTTGTTTGACAAGCGGCACTACAGCGCTGACTGCGCTTACGACGACCTTTCCTTCAAATACGACCTTCCACGTTTCGCGCCTTCGGGCACGGAACAAAGTCAACGTTGCGAAAGAAAGGACTTCGTAATGGCTACTGGTACTGTAAAGTGGTTCAATGCAACCAAGGGCTTCGGCTTCATCCAGCCTGACGACGGCGCTGCCGACGTTTTCGTTCACATCTCTGCTGTTGAGCGCGCTGGCATGGCCGGCCTCAAGGACGGCCAGAAGATCGCTTACGAACTGGTCACCGACCGTCGTTCGGGCCGCGTTTCGGCTGACAGCCTGCAGGCTGCCTGATAGCTTTATCCGACACTTCGGATTTGTTTTTGAATGGCGCCCTTGCAATCGCGGGGCGCCATTCCCATTTCAGGATCAAGCGGCATGACGACGCGATCTTCCGCCAGCCTCACGGCTGCGTTGCCTTTCGAAGGTTTACGGTTTCGTTAACCGAACGTTAACCTTCTTGAGAGACCATGAAGATACAGAAGCGCTGATTTAGGTTGGCGCCGTCGAAATGCCGGACCTGTTTTGCAAACTGACCACGGATGTACTGGCAGAGTGAAACAGGCAGATAAAAGGTCGGGTTCGTCCCGGCCTTTTTGTTTTTGAGGACTGCGCTCGGAGTGAACGCAGTCCTCCTCATTTTCCCAAATCAAAGAGCCGCAAGAATACGCACCCAGGAGCGGATGCCCTTGTGGAAGGAATTGAGATCGTACTTCTCGTTTGGCGAATGAATTCGGTCATCGATCAGGCCGAAGCCAACCAGCAGGGAATCCATTCCGAGATAGGTCTGGAAGTCGCCGACGATCGGGATCGAGCCCCCCATCCCGACGATCACGGCAGGTTTCGGCCATTCGTCGGAAAGAGCGGCCTTGGCCTTCGTCAGCACGGGCGAATCATAGGACAACTGGATGGCAGGCGATCCGCCATGCTCATGAAACTCGACCGAGCAATCTGCCGGGATCATTGAGCGGATATAGGTGCGGAAACTCTCGCGGATCTTGTCAGGGTCCTGTGTTCCCACGAGTCGGAACGAGATCTTGGCGGATGCCTTGGCGGCAATGACCGTCTTGAACCCTTCGCCCGTGTAGCCGCCCCAAATGCCATTGACCTCGCAGGTCGGTCTTGCCCAAGTGAGTTCCAGGACGGAGCGGCCCTTCTCGCCAGATGGTTCGGACAGGCCAACTTCGCCGAGGAAGCTTTTGGCATCGCGACCGAGCGTTCCCCAGCTTGCCTTGATGTTTTCCGGCGTTTCCTCGACGCCATCATAAAAGCCGGGAAGCGTGATGCGGCCTGTTTCATCGCGAAGGCCGGCAAGCGCAGTCGTCAGGATGTGGATCGGGTTCGCAGCAGCGCCGCCGAACAGGCCGGAGTGCAGGTCACGATCGGCAGCTTGCACTGTGACTTCTTCTCCGACGAGACCGCGAAGGGTCGCGGCAATTGCGGGCGTTTGCGTGTCCCACATGCCCGTGTCGCAAACGAGCGCATACTCCGCCTTCAGCTCATCCCGGTTCGCTTCCAGAAATGGCTTCAGCGATGGGGAGCCCGACTCCTCTTCACCCTCGAACAGGATGGTGATCTTCACCGGTAGGGAGCCGACAGTGTCCTTGTAGGCGCGGCAGGCTTCGAGGAAGGTCAGCAACTGGCCCTTGTCGTCGGAGGTGCCGCGACCAGTGATGATCTTGCGGCCACCGTCGAGCTCCTTGATGGCCGGAGCAAACGGATCGTTTTCCCAAAGCTCCAGCGGATCGACCGGCTGGACGTCGTAGTGACCGTAAAACAGCACATGCGGCGCATCCGCACGACCGGCCTCATGATGGGCGACCACCATCGGGTGGCCGGGAGTATCGCGAACCGAAGCCGTGAACCCCAGTTCCGTGAGCGCCGACACCAGCCATTCAGCGGCCTTGCGGCAATCGGCCTTGTAGGATGGATCGGTGGAGATCGAGGGAATGCGCACCAGTTCGAAAAGGCGCTCAAGGCTTTTGTCGAGGTTCTTGTCCGCCCGGTCGAGAACGGGAGTGAGATCGGTCATGGAGATCAGCTCTTACTAAATTGCGAAGGCCTGAACCTAGACCGATCTGTACCAAGAGGAAACCGGGTGCGCATAGAAATTCAGGAGCGACCCTGCTCCGAAGGATCGTCCAGCCTGCGCGCATTGGCGATGGCCATGCGCATGTATTCCATCAACAGTTCTCGCTCGAAACGACGAAACCCGGCAAAGACCTCATCATCCGCATGGGCTGCGGCTTCGATCGCCAGACGTTCCAGCGAACGACCGTGTTCCGTCAGGACAATGATCTGGGCACGCCGGTCGGTGGGATGCGGCGTTCGATGGATGAGGCCATCGCGCTCCATGCGTGCGAGCGTATTTGCCAATGTCGCCTGCTCGACATCCAGCCGGTCAAGGAGCTGGCGCTGGGTCAGTCCGTCCTCGTGCCAAAGCGACAGAAGCACTGGAAACTGGCCTGGGGAGAAACCCAGCGCCGTTGCCCGTTTCTGCAAGGCGCGAGAAAGCCCCTTGGCCAGTTGCGTGGCGAGATACAGCGCAGAATCCGAGCGTTCAAATGGCATGGCATCCCTGAGCCTGTTTTGAGGCCTCCCCCTGCCCGATGGTCTAAGGCCATCCGTCTGCCGGGCAACAGCCAAATGATTCGGGCAGCAGAAGTTGCATAGCACCGTATGCTTTTTTGAGGCTTTTGAAAGGGGAGGCCCAGAAAGTGAAACCGCCACGACCGGGGAGGGGGACGGTCGTGGCGGAATGGAGGGACAAAGGCCCGGAGAGGGGGGATGAGCCTTTGCCCGGCCTGCCGCGGCGGGGGACGAGCCAGCGGTCAGGCTGCGGCGTGATCAATCGCCGGTACGATTGAGATGGTTTTCGTATCGGGCAGATTCAAGGCGAGGCTCGATGACAACGAGGTAACGTTGCGGTGATCACTTGGTCGAAGGTCGGTGCTTCACCCACGACATCACGCATCGCGCGAAAACGTAAAGCAGCATGGACAGGAGTAAGGTCTGCAGTTGCTCCAGAAGGGTTACCCCCGGATGGTCAAGGACCACGACGGGGAAGATTGCAAGCGAAAGGCCATCGAGGATGTGACGCTCCATGTCGATCCACCACGAACTGGACGCTCGATCTACAGGGGGAAAGAGAGCTGCAATGCCGTGGCCCGCCAGAAGGTAGACCGGGCAGAGCATGACATGGCGCAAAATGTCTGCTCCGCTCCTTCCCTGCTGATAGTCCATCACAGTGACCAGAAGGATCAGCGCCAGCAAGAGGAGATAGAAATTCCGCCTGTTCGAACCAGATGTTTGAGCAATCATCCGCCTATTCCCGTTGTCATATGCCTCAGAAATCCATTTTCAACTTAGGTGCATCGTCCAAAAATGCACGTCAGAAACCTGAACAGCGCTGCGAACGGGGCTGATAGTACCTCCGATAATCCGGCGTTGAACCCTGATTAAAACGTGGCCGAGCAGGTCTCGCCGATGGACCTTTTGCCGCTGTCGCGCTATCCATCCTTCCATGAAAACAGGCGATCATCTCTTCCTCGTTGACGGTTCGGGTTTCATCTTCCGCGCCTTTCACGCCATCCCTGCCCTGAACCGCAAGTCGGACGGCCTGCCCGTCAATGCGGTCTCAGGCTTCTGCAACATGCTGTGGAAGCTCCTGCGCGATGCGCGCAACACCGATGTCGGAGTGACGCCGACGCATCTCGCCGTCATTTTCGACTATTCCTCGACGACCTTTCGCAAGGAAATCTACCCTCTCTACAAGGCGAACCGCTCGGCCCCGCCGGAGGACCTGATCCCGCAATTCGGTCTGATCCGCCACGCGACGCGCGCCTTCAATCTGCCTTGCATCGAGACGGAAGGTTTCGAGGCGGATGACATCATCGCGACCTATGCTCGTGCGGCAGAGGCCATCGGCGCCGATGTCACCATCGTTTCCTCCGACAAGGACCTGATGCAGCTCGTTACGCCCAACGTGCATATGTACGACGCGATGAAGGACAAGCAGATCGGCATTCCTGATGTCATCGAGAAATGGGGCGTGCCGCCTGAAAAGATGATCGATCTTCAGGCGATGACCGGCGATTCGACCGACAACGTTCCCGGCATTCCCGGGATTGGCCCGAAGACCGCCGCTCAGCTTCTGGAAGAATTCGGCGATCTCGAAACCCTATTGGCCCGGGCCTCGGAGATCAAACAGGTCAAGCGACGCGAAAACATTGTCGCCAATGCGGATCTAGCCCGTCTTTCCCGCCAGTTGGTGGCGCTTCGCACGGATGTGCCGCTGGAGCTTGGCCTGGAAGAGCTGGTTCTGGAAAAACAGGACGGACCGAAGCTCATCGCCTTCCTGAAGGCCATGGAATTCACCACGCTGACCCGTCGCGTTGCAGAGACTTGTGATTGCGATGCGTCTGCCATCGAGCCCGCGGAAGTGCCGGTCGAATGGGGGGCAACAGCCCATGGACCGGATCTCGATCCGGGCGTGGCCGAGGGTCAGGATGCGGAAGCGCCGAAGGCTGCGACAGCGTCCGCCAAGCCCGCCTCTGCGTCCTCGGCGGATGGCGCAAGGGCCATGGATTTGGCAGCGCAGAGGCATGAGGCCTTTTCCGGTCACAAGATCGACCACGCCTCCTATACGACGATCCGCACGGTCGAAAACCTGAAGCTCTGGATCGCTGCTGCCCGGGAAACGGGCATCGTGGCCTTTGATACGGAAACCACTTCGCTCGATCCCATGCAGGCGGAGCTGGTGGGTGTCTCGCTTGCCATTCAGGACAATACCCAACAGCCGAACGCGAACGAGATCCGGGCGGCCTATCTGCCGCTGGCGCACAAGGCGGGTGCCGACGATCTGTTCAGCGATGGCGTAAAGCTTGTCGAGAACCAGGTTCCGATGGCAGAGGCTCTGGCGCTCCTGAAGGAGCTGCTGGAAGATCCGTCTGTCCTGAAGGTCGCGCAAAACCTCAAATACGACTATCTCGTCATCAAGCGCCACGGCATCACGTTGCGGGGCTTCGATGATACCATGCTCATCTCCTATGTGCTGGAAGCGGGTGCTGGCAATCATGGCATGGATGCGCTGTCGGAGCGCTGGCTTGGCCATACGCCGATTGCTTACAAGGATGTGGCTGGCAGCGGGAAATCCGCCGTGACGTTCGATTATGTCGACATCGACAAGGCCACCGCCTATGCCGCCGAAGACTCCGACGTGACACTGCGCCTCTGGCTGACCTTGAAGCCGCGCCTCGCCGCCGCTGGTCTTACCCGCGTCTATGAGCGGCTGGAGCGTCCGCTCGTGCCGGTTCTGGCCCATATGGAAGAACGCGGCATCACCATCGACCGGCAGATCCTGTCGCGCCTTTCCGGCGAACTGGCGCAAAAGGCGGCAAGCTTCGAGGACGAAATCTATGAGCTGGCGGGCGAGCGCTTCAATATCGGCTCGCCGAAGCAGCTGGGCGATATCCTGTTCGGCAAAATGGGCCTTCCCGGCGGCTCGAAAACCAAGACCGGGCAATGGTCCACATCAGCGCAGGTTCTGGAAGATCTGGCAGCGCAGGGCGAGCCCCTGCCGCGCAAGATCGTGGACTGGCGCCAGCTGACCAAGCTCAAGAGCACCTATACGGATGCCCTGCCCTCCTATGTCCATCCTGAGACGAAGAGAGTGCATACGAGCTATTCGCTCGCATCCACCACCACGGGTCGCCTCTCCTCCTCCGAGCCGAACCTGCAGAACATTCCGGTGCGCAATGCGGAGGGCCGCAAGATCCGCACGGCCTTTATCTCGACGCCCGGACACAAGCTGCTTTCGGCTGACTATAGCCAGATCGAACTGCGTGTCCTCGCGCATGTCGCCGACATCCCACAGCTTCGGCAGGCCTTTGCCGAGGGGATCGATATTCATGCGATGACGGCGTCCGAAATGTTCGGCGTGCCGGTGGAAGGCATGCCATCCGAGGTCCGACGCCGTGCCAAAGCGATCAACTTCGGCATCATCTACGGCATCTCGGCCTTCGGTCTTGCCAACCAGCTATCCATCGAACGCTCCGAAGCCGGCGATTACATCAAGAAATACTTCGAGCGCTTCCCCGGCATTCGCGACTATATGGAGAGCACAAAGGCGTTTGCGCGGGAGAACGGCTATGTCGAAACCATCTTCGGACGCCGCGCCCACTATCCGGACATCAAGTCGTCCAACCCGTCGGTAAGAGCGTTCAACGAGCGCGCAGCAATCAATGCGCCGATCCAGGGCTCTGCGGCAGATATCATCCGCCGTGCCATGGTGCAGATCGAACCGGCGCTTGCGAAATCTGGTTTGGGCGAGAAGGTGCGGATGCTGCTTCAGGTCCACGATGAATTGATTTTCGAAGTGGAAGACGAGGCAGTGGGTGTCGCTATGCCGGTCATCGTCCATACGATGGAAAACGCCGCTCTCCCGGCACTCGAACTGAAGGTTCCTTTGAAAGTCGATGCGCGTGCCGCCTCGAATTGGGACGAGGCGCATTGATCTCCATTGATCAATGCTGTTTTGGATAAAGGCTTTCCATGGCAACACCCAAGAGGCGGTTCGCGTAATCGCGTGCCGCCTTGCGCGTCTGGTCCGACACGCCAAGTTCATCGCAACGCTGGTTGACCGTATCCACGATAAGGCCCGCCATGCCCCGCGCCGCTTCCGTATCGGCATTCTCGGACGTATCCATTGCCATGGCCAGCGCCGACATGGATACGATTTCCAGCACGACGATACGCGCTTCGAGTGCTGAAACGCGGTCAAGGTCGGTCTCGATCTTGCTGTGTTTCATCGATCGAAGGTCGTCCATTCCGTTTCTCCATAGCTTCTAGTTTGCAGGCCTGGCTTCAAGCCTGGTGAAAGAAACTCATTTGGAGTGGAGTGGTTCCCCGCGCAGGCCAGCGCGAGGTCTTTCAGCTCAGGCAATACGATTGCCCGCGCGCCAAACAGCACGACTGACCGGGACGCCGCTGACCCGATGCACGCGCACGAGATCCGCCCTGGCGCCCTCTGCGATACGGCCTCTATCCGTCAGACCAACAGCGTCGGCTGGGGCTCGGGTGACCATTGAGATGGCATGCGGCAGATCCAGTCCCTCCACCGTATCCGCCAGAATGAACGGTGCATGCAAAAGGCTGAAGGGCACGTAATCTGACGAAAGAACATCCAGCAGGCCGCGCTCCGCCAGATCGCGTGCAGCGATGTTTCCGGAGTGCGATTTGCCGCGCACGACATTCGGCGCGCCCATCAGAACGCTGAGACCCGCCGCATGCGATGCTTCCGCCGCTTCGATGCTCGTCGGGAATTCCGCAAGCCGCACCCCATGGCCAATTGCTTCTTCCACATGCGCAAGGGTCGCATCGTCATGGCTTGCCACAAAGATGCCGTTGGCGGCACAGCGCTCGGCCAGAGCATCGCGGTGTCTGGCAGAATAGCGCGCGGAGGCTTCCATCCGGCGTTGGGTGAAGGCCCGAAACGCCTCCTCATCAAGGCCGCGCTTGGTCTTGTAGAAAAAGATGTACTGCTCCAGCGTCTGGAACTGCCGCTGGCCGGGTGCGTGATCCATCAGGGACGCCAGGCGCACATTCGGATCGCCCTCGAAATCCGAGAACTGCTCCAGCACGTCCGGACACGGTACTTCGCAGCGCAGATGCAGGAAATGCTGCGCTCTCAATCGGCCCTCATTCTGCGCCTGTTCAATGACATTGGCCAATTCGCGCATTTCGCCGCGTGCGAACCCACCGGCTTCATCCGAGCCCAGCCGCAGGCAATCGAAGACCGTGGTAATGCCCGAGGTGGCGATCTGGGCATCATGGGCCTGCAAGGCGGCCGTCAGATCCCATTTCACTCCCGGACGCGGTGCGTAATGTGTTTCCAGGTGGTCGGTGTGCAGTTCCACCAGTCCGGGAATGAGATAATCCCCGTCCAGATCTTCGCCGGTCCGGGTTGGGGATTCGCTGATGTCGGCAATCAGCCCGTCGCGGATGACCACTGCACCGCTGATGACACTCTCCGGCAGGACGATCCGTGCATTGGTAAACACCTGCTCGTGGCTCATGGGCGATCCCCCATGCCGCGCAGTTCTGCGTGGCGAGCCACCGTAAAGGGTGCACCGCGCTCCACTTCCACGAAAAGACCCAGATGCTCAATGGGCAGCGGCCTGCCAAGATGGTCTGCGAAAACAGTCTGCAGGATATCCCGGACCCTGGCCTTGCTGCCTTCCTCGACAGGTCCGGTCAGCGTCATGTGAAACCGGAATTCCTCGAAGACATAAGGATAGCCCCAGCGATCGAGAAGCTCCCGCTGGCGCTCGCTCAACCGCTCCGGCTTCCGGCGCGCCATATCCTCCGGGGTCAGCGGTGCGCGCCAGGGTTCGAATGCTTCGACCACGCTGTTGCAGAGGTGGTTGATCCCTTCCGTCCCGCCACCGCAGGTCAGGGCGAAGAAAGGGCCAATCTCCGTCAGTTCGAGCCTCGGCACTAGCGTCGGCGCCTGCCTGCTGCAGAACTCGTCGAAGAAGATCTCCAGCGCCCCTTGCGTCCGGTCCGTCGGCAGAAGGAACGGCGCCTTGAGCGTTGCATGAAATCCGTAACGCGCCGGTTCCGCAGTCAGTTGCCGGTGCTCTTCTGCCGATGATCCCGCCGTCACGGTCTCAGCGGAAAGCGTCCCAAAGGCGCTGCGTCCCAGCCAGGCGCTCGCGGTCTGTGTCAGTGCATGAGTTTCTGGCGGCGAGAAGTAGATGGCATTGCGCATGCGGGGTGATGACCTGTTCTGTCGGATCGATAATCTGCTCTACAAACAGGATGTTTATGACATTTCTCTCACAGCCCCATGCAACTTATGTTGCTGGCTGAAATGAAAATCCAGCGCCCTATCGCAACCAAATGCTCTGTTTGCGCATTGTCACGCAAACAGAAGGAGAATGACGATGGATGCAGAAATCCTGATGGCAACCTTCATGGCCGTCTTTGCAGCGAGCGGCGTGCTTACTGCCTACTGGTACGCCAAGTAAAAGTTTCGAGTAAATTCCCCGGAAGCGGTGCAGATGCGTGCAAGATCCGCCCTCTTCCTTCCTCCGGATGAATCCCCTGATCCGGATGGCAAGCGGCCCCGTCGAGCAATCGCGGGGCCGCTCTCATGTCAGATAGGTGTCAGTGCGCGCCAGACATATCGCCAAGCACCTGCTTGGACGCAACGGTCGAATCCGCGTTCAGCTTGTAGACCATGGGTACGCCGGTCGCGAGATTCAGCTTCAGGATTTCTTCCTTCGAAAGCCGATCCAGAACCATGACCAGCGAACGCAGAGAATTGCCATGCGCTGCCACCAGAACCGTCTGCCCCTTCAAGACGCGCGGCAGGATCTCAGTCAGGTAATAGGGCCAGACGCGAGCACCGGTGTCACGCAAGGATTCGCCACCCGGAGGCGGAATGTCGTAGGAACGGCGCCAGATATGCACCTGCTCTTCGCCCCACTTTGCACGAGCATCGTCCTTGTTCAGCCCAGAAAGATCGCCATAGTCACGCTCGTTGAGGGCGAGATCGCGGATCGTCTCCAGACCGCTCTGACCGACCTTTTCCAGAACGATGCGGCAGGTTTCCTGGGCGCGCTTCAGTTCGGAGGTAAAGGCGATATCGAACTTGATGCCGGTCTCAGCCAGAGCCTGTCCGCCTGCGGTAGCTTCCTGTACGCCAAGCTCTGTCAGTTCAGGATCCTTCCAGCCGGTGAACAGGTTCTTCAGGTTCCAGTCACTCTGTCCGTGACGGACGAGTACGAGAGTTCCGCTCATGAATTCCTCCAGATATAAGGGTGATCAGCTGTTGAGCCCGAGTACATCGAGCATGGTATAGAAGCCCGGCTTTTGCGGATGCGCCCATAGGGCTGCGGCCACGGCACCACGGGCAAAAATCGAGCGGTCTCCGGCGCTGTGCGAGAGGGTGACGATTTCGCCCTCGCCGGCAAAAAGAACCGAATGTTCGCCAATGACCGAGCCGCCGCGCAGCGTGGCAAAGCCGATGGAGCCAGCTTCACGCGGGCCGGTATGGCCATCGCGCACGCAAACGGAATGGTCCTTTAGCGCAATGCCACGGCCCTTGGCTGCGGCTTCGCCCAGCAGAAGGGCCGTGCCGGAAGGCGCGTCCACCTTGTGCTTGTGGTGCATTTCCAGCACTTCGATGTCCCAGCCTGCCGCAGGCAGCGCACGGGCGGCCTGCTCCGTCAGGACACCGAGCAGGTTCACGCCAAGGCTCATATTGCCGGATTTGACAATTCTGGCATGGCGTGCGGCGGCCTGGAACTTGTCTTCGTCGGCTTGCGCACAGCCCGTCGTTCCAATCACATGAACGATCCGGGCCTGAGCGGCCAGACCGGCGAAATTGACGCTGGCGGCAGGTGAGGTGAAATCCAGAACGCCATCGGCATGCAGGAAGGCTTCAAGCGGATCTGCGGTAACCGGAACGCCAATGAATCCGGCACCCGCCAGCTCGCCAGCATCCTTGCCGATGAAGGGTGAACCTTCCCGCTCCACCGCTGCATGAAGTTTCGCGCCCTTGGTCTCCTGAATGATGCGGATCAGGGTCTGGCCCATACGCCCTGCGGCGCCCACGACCACCAGCTTCATGTCATGCTCGCTCATCGGAAACTCTGTTCTCCATCCGGGATTTGATCAGTTCGGCGCTTGCAGATTGTTGAGGCGAGCGTAAAGCCCGTCCTGACGGCGTGCAAGTTCCTCGTGGCTGCCTTCTTCCACCACGCGACCTTCTGCCATCACCACGATCTTGTCGGCCTTGACGACAGTCGACAGTCGATGGGCCACGACCAGAACAGTTCGTCCATTCATGGCTGTTTCAAGGGCCTTCTGGACTGCGGCTTCGGATTCGTTGTCGAGTGCGGAGGTCGCCTCATCGAGCAACAGGATCGGCGCATTGCGTACCAATGCACGCGCGATGGACAGCCGCTGGCGCTGGCCGCCGGAGAGTGTCACGCCATTTTCGCCGACAGGCGTGTCATAGCCAAGCGGCTGGGCCAGAATGAAATCATGGGCATAGGCAAGCTTTGCTGCCTGTTCCACGTCAGCATCTGTCGCAGCCGGCCGGCCATAGCGGATATTGTCGCGGATCGTGCCCTCGAACAGATAGGGCTGTTGCGAAACATAGGCGATATGATTGCGAAGCGAGGCTTTGGTGACCTTGGCAATGTCCTGCCCGTCGATCAGGATCGTGCCTTCTGCCGGATCATAGAATCGCGGGATCAGCGCAATGATCGTGGATTTGCCCGCACCCGAGGGGCCAACCAGCGCGGTCGTCTTGCCACCTTCGGCGGTGATGCTGACGCCCCTCAGCACCGGCTCGTTCGGGCCGTAGCGGAACACGACGTCGCGCAGTTCGACAGTGGCGGAGGTGATCACCAGATCCTTGGCTTCCGGATGCTCCCGCTGCATGGGCTGGAGATCCAGCAGATCGTAGATCATGCGCGCGTTGACGACGGCGCGTTCGATATTGACCTGCAGCTTGGCGAGACGCCGGGCCGGGTCATAGGCCATCAGAAGCGCTGTCACGAAGGAGAAGAAGGCGCCCGGCGGCACGTCATTGTAGATCGAGCGGAAAGCTGCATAGGCCAGAACGCTGGAGATCGCCACGCCGGCGAAGGTTTCCGTCAGGGGCGCCGTGCGTTCCGAGAGCCTCGCAATGCGGTTGGCGCGATTTTCCGCAGAACCGATGATGGAATCGACCTTACGGCTCAGTTCCTGCTCCATCGTGAAGGCCTTGACGATGGAAATGCCCTGGATCGTCTCCTGCATCGCACCGACGACATGGCTATTGAACTCGACAGACTCGCGCGTCGCGCTGCGCAGCCGCTTCGATACATAGCGCAGGGCATAGAGCAGCGGCGGCGCGACGAAAAACACGATGAGCGAGAGGATCCAGTCCTTGCTGATCATCACGCCGATCAGCGCAATCAGCGTCAGGAGATCGCGCGAGGTCGATGTGATCGTCAGGTTCATCACGTCACGGATACCGTTGACGTTCTGGCTGATCTGCGCTGCCAGATGCGCGGAGCGGGACTCGTTGTAGAAACCGACCGACAGCTTCATCAAATGGTCGTAAAGGCGGCGCTGATAGACGGCGACGATGTTGTTGCCGATCTTGGAAAGCGTCACCGCTTCGAAATAGGAGGCGAAACCGCGAATGAGAAAGGCAACGAAAATTGAGCCGCAGATCAGGAGCACCAGGTCGGCGCGCTTGTTGGCGAAGGCCTCGTTGACCACGGATTCCATGATCCAGGCCGTAAAGGCCGTGGACAGCGCGACGAGCACAAGACAGCTGATGGCGAAAGCATAGCCCTTGACGTGCTCGCGACCGTTTTCCGCGATGATGCGCTTCAGCATGCTGGTAACTGTACCGGCATCGACGCGGGACGCGGCAAGTCTTTCTTTTTCGCTTTGCTCCAAAAGCAATGTCCCATGTGACGAGGCGGCGAAATTGCCAAACTCAAGCCGGTCTTAGCCAGTCCGTGCCTATTTTGCTAGCACACCATTGCGTGTCAGCCGTGCTGTTGCTGCAAGGTGTTCCCGCCTTGCAACAGAAAGAGCAGCAACAACTTGCGGCTTTGCATCAACCACGCCAGCGGCGGCCTGCGGTGTTCAGGCCGAATTCATCCGGCGTGCGGGCAAAGGCTGCAAGTCCGGAGAGAGCGGCCTGCGGATGCGTGACCACGAAGGTGGGAATCTGGCGCATCAGGCCGTTGTGCGGGGCCTTGTCCTCGAAGGCGGCACGGAATTCCGGCCAGCGGAAGGCGGGAATGATCTTCTGGCTGATACCGCCTGCCAGATAGACCCCGCCCTTTGCCATCATGATCAGCGCCAGATCGCCCGCATAGCGACCAATATAGGTGACGAACAGGGAAAGCGTTTCGGTTGCCTGGGGGTCGGACTTGGCAAGGCCATGCGAGGTTATGTCTGCCGGGTCAGTGAACTTCGGCTCTATGCCATCCGCCGTGCACAGCGCCCGGTAAAGATTGACGAGACCACGCCCGCACAGGATCTGCTCCGCCGCAACACGACCTTCGATCCGCTCGATATGCGGGAAGATCTGCAGGTCGCGCTCGCTGCGAGGGCCGAGGTCCACATGGCCGCCTTCGGCCGGGATGGGAAACCACATGTCGCGGGCGCGCAGCAGTCCTGCCACACCCAGACCCGTTCCGGGACCCATGACGACGCGAGAGGCAATCTGTGCCTCGTGCGCAGGACCGATCGGCTCGCGATATTCCGGCGCCAGCGTCGCTGCGGCCAAGGCCTGCGCCTCGAAATCGTTGATGACAAGCACATCCTTGAAACCGAGATCGGCGATCATGGTTTTCGGGCGCACCACCCAGTCGCAGTTGGTCAGCGCGATTTCATCGCCCTCGATCGGACCGGCAATCGCCAGTATGGCAGAGAGCGGCTTCTGCTTCGCATTCGGCAGGATTTCACCGGCAAGCGCATCATCGATGTTGACGAAGTCTGCCGTGCGCACATTGGGAAATTGCTGCGGCTCGGCTTTCGCGTCCGACAGGATCCAGAATCGGGCATTGGTTCCACCGATGTCGCCGATCAGGATCGGGAAGGCCAGAGTTTCGCTCTCGGATGCGTTTGCCATCAGAAAATCCGTATCAGGTCAGTTGAAAATCGATCAGCTTTTCAGCTGTCGCGCGGTTCAGCGCCATGGGAATGTCGTAGACGGTCGCCAGGCGGGTGAGCGCCTTCACGTCAACATCATGCGGCAGCGGCGTCAATGGATCGGTGAAAAAGATCAGCATGCTAACCTCGCCGGTGGCAATCATCGCGCCAATCTGCTGGTCACCGCCCAGCGGTCCGCTTTTCAGGCGCGTCACATCCAATGTCGGGCAGGCGTCCAGAACGCGCCCGCCTGTCGTTCCGGTCGCAACAATTCGAAATCGGGAGAGAGCAAGCTGATGCCGCCGGGCAAACTCGGCCATCTCAGCCTTTTTCTGGTCATGCGCAATCAGCGCGATACAGGGTCTGTCAGACATCGGACCGCCTCCCATTCGTCAGAGCACACGAGCTTTTCCCATGCCCACGGGCCGTATCTACACTGAACCAGTCGGACATGGGAAGCATTTAAACCGATTATAATCAGGGTTTGGCGCGCGGAGATGGAGCACTGTCGGGCAGATCGGGCAGATCGTCATCTGCCATGGGTGCAAGCGCCGAAGCGGGTGCGGCTGGCGGTCGGGTTCCGGCTACGGCATTGCGATTGGCAGGGGCTTCCAGCAGAGCGGCGCAGGCCTTGGGAAGATCGGACACCATGACCGGACGCGGCGGCTTTGGCGGCGGCGCATTCGGATCCTTCTTCGGCTTGGCCCAAGGCTCATCGGTGAACCACCAGGCCAGCGATTTGTCACAGCCATCGCCCGCGGCAACCGCGGCCTGTGGCTTGCAGCTGGCAAGTCCCGGAGGGCAGGTCAAACGAATGTGAAAGTGCTCGTCGTGGCCATACATGGGCCGCACCTTGCCAAGATTGGTGCGGTCGCCGGTCCAGCTGTCGCAGAGTTTCTTCTTGATCGCCGGGTTGACGAAAATGCGCTCCACCTGCGGATAGTTGGCGGCAGTCATGACAAGCCGTGCCGCCGTCGAGGTGAATTTGCGGCCATCAACCGTCAGGAACTTCGACTTGTCCAGCATGGAGGTGAAGGGAATTGTTTCTCGTTGCTCCGGCGTCAGGCGCTTTTCCGGCATGGGCGTGAACCATACATCGACATCCAGCCCCACCTGATGGGATGCATGACCGAAGGCCATCGGCCCACCGCGTGCCTGCGACATGTCACCAACCAGTATGCCATTGCCCCAGCCGAGAGCGACTGCGTCTTCCGAAAGCTTCTTCAGCAATGAAACCGTCTGCGGCATGCCCCAGTGGCGGTTGCGGGAAAGGCGCATGGCCTGCCAATGGGGCCCATCATCCGGCAGCGCCACGGCACCGGAAATGCAGCCCTTCGCGTAGGAGCCGATCGGCGTCGGTGTTCCTGCACTCGGCAGCGTCACGGCACCAAAAGCCTGCTTGGCCGGCTGATCCGCCATGGCGGCGGAGAGGGATAGGGAAAGCGAAAGCATGCTCAGCACGCCAGCCTTCAGGACAGTCGGGAATGATCTCATGCGCAGGAATCCAGATTTTTGCCGCTTTGCCAGTAAAGCCATCTCGTGTCTTTTCTAAACTGATTTGCCTGTCTGGTGAATCTCTGCCCTCAATTCTGGGGCCAATTGAGGGCAAGCCGCGATCCGCGGTAAACCGATGGTGAGGCGGCCGGACTGTTTTTTGTCGATAATTGCCTTATGCTTCATCGACATACGCAAAATAAGAAGGGGCAGCCCGAATGAATTTGGCGCAGTTTCGAAATGGGGCGCTGGCGCTCGCAGTGCTGGCAATGATGGCGTCTCCGGCCGATCTCCATGCCCAGGACCAGCCACAGTGGCGTCACGCGATCGGCGTTCTCGAGCCGCCAAAGCTGCCCGCGGATTTCAAGCGCCTGCCCTATGTGAACCCGGACGCGCCCAGGCAGGGGGAGTTGCGACTTGCCGATGAAGGCACCTATGACAGCTTCAATCCACTGGCCGACAAAGGCAATCCGGCAGCAGGTGTCGGTATCGTCTTCGATACGCTTTTGAAGCAGTCGGAAGACGAGATCGGCGTGAGCTACGGCTTGCTGGCGGAGGCCTTGTCATTTCCCGAAGACCGCTCGTCGGTGACATTCCGGCTACGTGCAGAAGCAAAATGGGCCGACGGAAAACCGGTCACACCGGATGATGTGGTGTTCAGCTTCCAGAGCGCCAAGGCCAACAGCAATGTCCTGGCGAACTACTACCGTCATGTAACAAGCGCGGAGAAAACCGGCGAGCGGGACGTGACCTTCCGCTTCGACGAAAAGAACAACAAGGAATTGCCCGCTATCGTCGGGGATTTTCCGATTCTGCCCAAGCACTGGTATGAGGGCAAGGATACCAAGGGCGTCGCGCGCGACATCTCCAAGGGAAGCCTGGAGCCGCCCATGGGTTCAGGCCCCTACAAGATCGCCAGCTTCCAGGCCGGCTCCACCATCCGCTACGAATTGCGGGACGACTATTGGGGCAAGGATCTGCCGATCAATATTGGCCAGAACAATTTCCGGGTGATCTCCTACACCTATTTTGCTGATTACGATGTGGCCTTGGAGGCCTTCCGGGCCGGGCAGATCGATTATCGTCAGGAAAACAGTTCCAGCCGCTGGGCGACACGCTATGATTTCGATGCGGTCAAGGATGGGCGGGTGAAGCGTGAGGCGCTGAAGAACGAGTTCCGCGCCAAGGGCGTCATGCAGGCCTATGTGCCGAACCTGCGCCGCGACCAGTTCAAGGATGCGCGTGTTCGCGAGGCGCTGAATTATGCCTATGACTTCGAGGACCTGAACAAGAATCTGGCCTTTGGTGGCCTGAACCGTGTGGACAGTTTCTTCTGGGGAACGGATCTGGCCGCCAAGGGACTTCCGCAAGGCAAGGAACTGGAGATCCTCAACGGCCTGAAGGACAAGGTTCCGGCCCGCGTCTTCACCGAGCCCTACACCAATCCGGTCAATGGCGATCCGCAGAAGGTGCGCGATAACCTGCGCAAGGCCGTCGAATTGTTCAAGCAGGCGGGCTGGGAGTTGAAGGGCAACCGGATGGTCAATGCCAAGACCGGTCAACAGATGAGCTTCGAGATACTGCTCAACAGCCCGTCCATGGAGCGGACGGTTCTTCCCTATGTGGCAAGCCTGAAGAAGATCGGCATTGATGCGCGCATTCGCACCGTGGATTCCTCGCAATACGTCAATCGCGTCCGCAGCTTCGACTTCGACATGATATTCGGCGTCTGGGCGCAGACCATGAACCCCGGCAACGAGCAGGCCGGATATTGGGGTTCGGAAGCCGCAAACCAGACCGGTTCGCGCAATCTTGCCGGCATTGCAGATCCGGCCGTCGACCAGATTATCCGGCTCATCATCACCGCTCCGACGCGGGAGGATCAGGTTGCCGCGGTCCATGCGCTCGATCGCGTGCTGCTGGCGAACCACTTCGTCATCCCGATGTTCTATTCCGGCGAAACGCGCATCGCCTATTGGAGCAAGCTCGTTCGCCCTGATCCCCTGCCCGAATACGGCATCGGCTTCCCGGCGCTCTGGTGGGCAAAGTAAACTTCAGCGGCGCAAGCCCGGTTCAAGCTGCTTGCGCCATTCTCGCCATAGAGTCCCTCTAGTCGGGACAACTGATTCTCTAACCTAGCTCTCAGGAGATGCTGCAATTTGACCAGGAATGACACGCGCTGCGCAGGCGCCAGCCAGACGGGCCAGCGCTGATGGGAGCCTATATCCTTCGCCGCATTCTGCTGATGATTCCGACGATGATCGGCATCATGGGCATTTCATTCCTCGTGGTACAGTTTGCACCGGGTGGTCCGGTCGAACAGGTCATTGCGCAATTGCAGGGCTCCGATAGCGGCGACCGGCTTTCCGGCGGAGGTTCGGAAAGCCTGCAGGCCGGTGGCGGAGACGAGGCGCGTTATCGCGGCGGTCAGGGTCTTGATCCGGAGCTGATTGCCAAGCTCGAGAAGCAGTTCGGCTTCGACAAGCCGCCTCTCACGCGCTTTCTGGAAATGATGTGGAACTATATCCGCTTCGATTTCGGCGAGAGTTTCTTCCGCAATTCCTCGGTGCTGGATCTCATTATCGACAAGCTGCCGGTTTCCATGTCGCTGGGCGTCTGGATCCTGATCGTCTCCTACATGGTCTCCATTCCGCTTGGCATTCGCAAAGCGGTGAAGGATGGTTCGGCCTTTGATGTGTGGACTTCCGGCGTCATCATCATCGGCTATGCGGTGCCGAGCTTCCTGTTCGGCATTCTCTTGATCGTGCTGTTCGCGGGCGGTTCCTTCTTCGACTGGTTCCCTTTGCGCGGCCTTGTGTCCGACAACTGGGCCGAATTGAACTGGTGGCAGAAGATCGTCGACTATTTCTGGCACCTCACGCTGCCGCTCATTGCGCTGTCCCTGTCGGCCTTTGCGACGACAACGCTGTTGACGAAGAATTCCTTCATCGATGAGATCAAGAAACAGTATGTGGTGACAGCGCGCGCCAAAGGCCTGTCGGAGCATCGCGTGCTCTATGGCCATGTGTTCCGCAATGCCATGCTGATCGTGATTGCCGGTTTCCCGGCATCGTTCATCTCTGCCTTCTTTACCGGTTCGCTTTTGATCGAGAACATCTTCTCGCTGGATGGCCTTGGCCGTCTTGGCTATCTCGCGATCGTCAACCGCGACTACCCGATCGTCTTCGGCACACTTTACATCTTCTCGCTGCTCGGCCTCGTGGTCGGTCTGATTTCGGACCTGATCTATACCTGGATCGATCCGCGCATCGACTTTGAAAAGCGGGAGGTATGAGCATGGCCTCTGTCGCTGAACGCACCGCTCCCGCTGCACCGCCCCGGCGCGGTCTTCTTTCGCCGACGAACCTTCGTCGCTGGCAGAATTTCAAGGCCAACCGTCGCGGCTACTGGTCATTCTGGATCTTCATGGTCCTGTTCGTGCTGTCGCTCTGCGCCGAACTGATCGCCAATGACCGACCGCTGATGGTCTCCTACAAGGGCGAGATGCTGTTTCCCGTCGTCGTGAACTATCCGGAGGAGAAGTTCGGCGGCTTTCTGGCGACCACCGATTACCGGTCCGACTACATCCAGCAGGAAATTCAGGGCAATGGCTGGATGATCTGGCCGCCAGTCCGATATTCCTATCAGACGGTGAATTCCGAAATTCCCCATTCTGCCCCCACGCAACCCTTCTGGCTGATGGACAAGGCAGAGCGTTGCGCTGCCTATCCGTTGAAGGATGCCGATCCGAACTGCACGCTCGGCAACATGAACTGGCTCGGCACCGACGATCAGGCGCGCGATGTTCTCTCCCGCCTCATCTACGGCTTTCGCATCTCGGTTCTGTTCGGGCTAGCGCTTACCATCCTGTCGGCCATCATCGGCGTGACCGCTGGCGCGATCCAAGGCTTTTTCGGCGGCTGGACGGATCTTCTGATGCAGCGTTTCATCGAGATCTGGTCCTCCATGCCGGTTCTCTACATCCTGTTGATCATCGCTGCGATCCTGCCTCCCGGCTTCTTCGTCCTGCTCGGCATCATGCTTCTGTTCCAGTGGGTCGGCTTCGTCGGCGTGGTGCGGGCCGAATTCCTGCGGGCGCGAAATTTCGAATATGTGCGGGCAGCCCGTGCGCTGGGTGTCGGTGACTGGACCATCATGTTCCGCCACCTGTTGCCGAACGCCATGGTCGCGACGCTCACCTTCCTGCCGTTCATTCTTTCCGGCTCGATTGCAACGCTCACTTCGCTTGATTTCCTTGGCTTCGGCATGCCACCCGGCTCGCCCTCGCTCGGTGAAATGATCGCGCAGGGCAAGAACAACCTCCAGGCGCCATGGCTGGGGCTGACGGCCTTCTTCGCCATGTCCGTCATGCTTTCGCTGCTCATTTTCATCGGGGAAGCCGTGCGTGACGCCTTCGACCCCCGCAAGACATTCCGGTGAGCCTGATGACAGAGCCCCTCCTCTCCGTTCGAGACCTGTCGGTCGCGTTTCATCAGGGCGGCCATGAGTCGCTCGCCGTGGACCGGGTCTCCTTCGACATCCAGCCTGGCGAAGTCATGGCGCTGGTCGGCGAATCCGGTTCCGGCAAGTCTGTTACCGCCAATTCGGTGCTGAAGCTCCTGCCCTATCCATCGGCCAGCCATCCGTCCGGTTCCATCCTGTTCGAGGGCAAGGACATGCTGACGGCCTCTGATGCCGAGCTGCGCCATGTACGTGGCAATGACATCACCATGATCTTTCAGGAGCCGATGACCTCGCTCAACCCGCTGCACAGCATCGAGCAGCAGGTGGCGGAAATCCTTGAACTACACCAGGCCATGACAGGTGATGCTGCGCGTGCCCGCGTGATCGAACTCCTCAATCAGGTTGGCATTCGCGAACCGGAGAAGCGGTTGAAAGCCTATCCGCATGAGCTTTCCGGCGGCCAGCGTCAGCGTGTGATGATTGCCATGGCGCTCGCAAACCGCCCCAAGCTTCTGATCGCGGACGAGCCGACGACAGCGCTCGATGTCACCGTTCAGGCCCAGATTCTGGAGCTTCTGAAAAAGCTTCAGCGCGACTATGGCATGTCCATCCTGTTCATCACCCATGATCTCGGCATCGTCCGCCGTTTCGCGGATCGCGTCTGCGTCATGACCAAGGGCAGGATTGTCGAGCAGGGCGCGGTCGCGGATGTGTTCGAGCGTCCGTCCCACGAATACACCCGCCATCTGCTGGATTCGGAACCGCGCGGCGAACCGCCCGCTGCGGATCCGTCACGTTCCGTTGTCATGGAAGGCAAGGATATTCGCGTCTGGTTCCCTATCAAGGCGGGCTTCCTGCGCAAGGTGGTGGATCATGTGAAGGCGGTCGATGGTATCGATGTCACCCTTCGCGCCGGGGAAACGGTCGGCATCGTTGGCGAATCCGGGTCCGGCAAGACGACGCTAGGCCTTGCGCTGGCGCGACTCATTTCCAGCCAGGGCCGCATCAGTTTCATCGGCAAGGACATCAACGAATATACCTTCAAGCAGATGCGCCCGCTGCGGGACCGGTTGCAGGTGGTGTTTCAGGATCCCTTCGGTTCACTCAGCCCCCGCATGTCTGTCAGCGATATCATCGCCGAAGGTTTGCGTGTGCACCAGCCGCAGCTTTCCTTCGAGGAGCGAGACCGGCAGGTTTCATGGTCGCTGGAGGAAGTGGGGCTGGACCCTGCTACCCGCTGGCGCTTCCCGCATGAATTTTCCGGTGGCCAGCGCCAACGCATTGCCATTGCCCGCGCCATGGTTCTCAAACCGCGTTTCGTGATGCTGGACGAGCCGACCTCGGCGCTGGATATGACCGTTCAGGCCCAGGTTGTGGATCTTTTGCGAGACCTGCAGCAGAAGCACGATCTCGCTTACCTCTTCATCAGCCACGACCTGAAGGTGGTGAAGGCACTGGCCAACCACGTCATCGTCATGCGCTCGGGCAAGGTCATGGAAGAAGGCCCGTCGGCGGATATCTTCGCAGAGCCGAAGAATGATTATACCAAGGCGCTGATGGCCGCCGCTTTCAACCTCAAAGCGGTGCGTACCGGGGCCGTTGCGCAATAACCCTGTTCCGGGGCTTTCTGCCCTCGGAACCATTTCTAATCCCACGTCGTTGGCTCCCCAGATTGCGCAATCACCGCGCCATGGAGGAACATCGGCATGAACACACGTATCGACGACCGTGGCACGCCCACGCATTTGCAGGATCCGAACTTTACCCGCAGCACGACACCACCGGTCGAAAAACCCCTGACGCCGACAGACGCCCGTCAGGGTGAAAAGGGAAAGCCGGTTTTCATGGTGCTCGTGGCCGGTCTTCTTCTGGCGATGGTCGCGTGGGGTGCCGCCGAATGGTATGGTCAAGCGACCGAACCGCCAGCGGAGCAGACGGCGAGCCCGCCTGCTGGTCCGACAACGCCCGCAAATCCGAATGCGTCACCATCATCGAACCCTTGATATCGAATCACCCGGAAAAGCCACCCGCGTCCAGGAAGGCCTGCTCTTCCGCTGTCGTCTCTCTTAACAGAATAGAGTTGCGATGCGGAAAGCGGCCGAAGCGGGCAACGATGTCCCGGTGAATGATGGCGTATTGAAGGGATGTGCCGCCCAGTGGCTCACACAGAGTGCAGCATAATTCCTGATCTTCCAGAGTCTCAGCGTGCATAAATGGTAGATAGAAGAAGATCCGCAATTGCTCTTCGACTTGGCTGTGCAGCCCTGCCGCAAGAGCCTGTCTTGCATAATGAAGCGCCAGGTAGTCCGCCGCAAACATATGCGCGGTGCCACGAAAGCAGTTCCGCGGGAACTGGTCGAGCAACAGTAGCAGCGCCAGAGTTTCCTGCGCCGTTCTCAGCCAGCCGGAAAATTCCTGCCGCGCTGCGGCAAAATGCAGGTCGCGAAACTGGTCATGGAAACTTGCATCGAATTCGGCGTTCTTGTCGAACCAGCGCTCCGGCCCGGCCTCAATCCAAAAGCCGAGAACCTTGGCGGCCCCTTCATGAATCATGGTGACAATCCTCAATAATGGGGTGGCCGAGTGATGGCGGGCGCTTCAAGGGACGATTCTTCCAGACTGAGAAAACGCTCCGTCAGCCGGTCCAGCTTTGCGCGCGTCTGCTCCACAACTTTCCACTGTTCGGCGATCTGCTCTGACAGTTCGTCGATTGTCCTCGCCTGATGGGCAATGGTCTCTTCCAGAAGCGTTATGCGCTCTGCGTCAGTCTTGATCTCGCTCATGGCTGGCTTTGTAGCGAAGCAAGGGCTTTGAGGCTACCCTTTCAGCTGTTTCTTGCGCTTGTACGGCATCAGCATCACCGCCGATCCCAGCACGGCGCTGGCAAAGGTAAAGGCCAGCGGCACCGATAGCATGAAGAATACCAGCGGCGGATTGGCCGAACGCATAATGCGCGTGCCCAGATCGCCCACATTCATCCACACGAGCGCAACTGCGATCAGAAGCCCGATTGCAAAGCCGAACCCGGCGTTGAAGCCCAGAAACCGCAGCATCTGCCAATGGTCGTCGCGGGCTTCGTCCGGTGTCATCTCCTCATTCTCCACCATGCGCGCATCCTCCTGCGACAAGATAGCACAGTGGCTCAGGTTACATCAGCAGAATTCTTCATCCTCAGATAGTTTGATCTGACTTTGCTTACAGTTCTCGATAGTGATCAAGACTATTCCGAAGAGACCACGATCCGCTTGCCTTCGCCGGTCACTGGCGATAGCAGAGCAGCATGGCGCAGAAGACCTATCTCACCCGGCTGAAGCTCACTGATTTTCGCAATTATGCATCAGCCACTCTTGCGCTGGACGAGCGTCATGTGGTGCTGACGGGGGACAATGGTTCGGGCAAGACCAATCTTCTGGAAGCCGTCTCTTTTCTCTCGCCCGGTCGCGGCCTGCGCCGCGCCGTCCTGTCGGATGTAACGCGGGTTGGGGCGTCCGGCGGCTTTTCGGTTTTTGCCGATCTTGAGGGACGCGAAGGCGCGGTGGCCATCGGCACCGGCATTGAGACCGGTGAAGAAAGCACAAGCCGCAAGCTGCGTCTTAACGGTACGCCTGCCAAGTCAGTAGAGGAACTGACCGACCACCTGAACGTGCTGTGGCTGACACCGGCCATGGATGGATTATTCACCGGCGGCGCATCGGATCGCCGCCGCTTTCTGGACCGGCTCGTGCTGTCGCTCGATCCGGCCCATGGGCGTCGCGCAGCCGATTATGAGCGCGCCATGCGCAGCCGCAATCGTCTTCTCTCAGAAGGCCGGTTCGATCCTGCATGGCTGAGCGGCATCGAGGTGCAGATGGCCGAGCTCGGCATTGCCATGGCGGCCGCCCGCCGCGAAATGCTGACGCTGCTGGCTGCGCTCATTGCGCGGAGCGGCGAAACGCCCTTTCCTTCTCCAACCCTCAGCCTGATTGGTTTTCTGGATGAAGACGACACGCGCCCTTATGCCGAACTGGAAGAGGCCTATGCGGAAAACCTCCGCGATAGCCGCCATCGCGATGCTGCCGCCGGACGCACGCTTCATGGTCCCCACCGTGCCGATCTTCTGGTGCGCCACCGGGAGAAGGACATGGAAGCGGAGCGTTGCTCGACCGGGGAGCAGAAGGCGCTTCTGGTTGGGCTGATCCTTGCCCATGCACGGTTGACGGGCGACATGACGGGCTGTGCGCCCGTTCTGCTGCTGGATGAGATTGCCGCCCATCTCGATGAGGGTCGCCGTGCATCGCTCTTCGATCTCGTTCATGATCTTGGCGGTCAGGCCTTCATGACCGGCACGGATCGTGCCATGTTCTCCGCGCTGAACGATCGGGCGCAGTTCTTCACCGTCAGCCAGGGCAAAGTCCTTAGCTGATCTTGCACTCCAGAATGCCAGAATCCTCATGACAGACATACTCAGCCAGGACGAAATCGAGCGCTACAAGCGGCATATCCTGCTGCCGGAAGTGGGTGGCGAAGGGCAGCAACGCCTCAAGAATGCCCGTGTGCTGGTCATCGGTGCCGGCGGACTAGGCGCCCCTGTGCTGCAATATCTGGCGGCTGCGGGCGTTGGAACGCTCGGCATTGCCGATGACGACCATGTATCGCTCTCCAACCTCCAGCGTCAGGTCATCCACGATAGCGGCACGCTGAACGAGCTGAAGACGGCAAGTGCCGCGCAGGCCATTGCGCGCCTCAACCCCAATGTGCGGGTCATGCGTTTTGAGGAACGGTTCGACGAAAACTTCGCTGCAACCCACCTCAAGCGTTTCGATCTTCTGGTGGATGGTTCCGATAATTTCGATACACGCTATGCCGCTGCCGATGCGGCAGAGGCGGCGGAAATTCCGCTGGTCACAGGCGCTGTCGGGCGGTTCGATGGCACGGTAACGGTTCTGGCGCCTTACGAGACGAATGAAGAAGGCCAACAGAACCCCACTTACCGCGATCTCTTCCCCATCAAGCCGCCGCAGGGGCTTTTGCCCAATTGCGCAGAAACCGGCGTCATTGGCGCTCTCACCGGTGTCATCGGTACCTTGATGGCGATGGAAGTCATCAAGATCGTCACCGGCATCGGCGAACCCTTGATCGGTCGCCTGCTGAGCTACGATAGCCTCGGTGCGAATTTCAACACCATCCGTTACCGGCGGCGTTCAAAGGCCTGACCATGCTGAGCATCAACAAGCTACCCGATGACTTTACCGACTGGTCCGGACTGCTTTCGCTGATCATGTCGGCCTTTGCCTATATGGATGAGCGCATTGATCCACCATCCTCGGCCCACAAGCTGACGGAAACGTCGCTTGCCCAAAAGGCACAAGATGAAATCTGCTACATTGCGGAAGATCAGGGCGTGCTGGTCGGCTGCATCTTCTGCCGGCCTGAGCCGCCGCTTTGCCTCTACATCGGCAAACTTGCAATCTCCAAGGCGATGCAAGGCAAGGGCATCGGTCGCGCGCTTCTCGAGCGTGCGGAGTTGGAAGCTGTCCAGCGCGGGCTTCCAAACCTGCGTCTGGAAACCCGCATCGAACTTCGCGAGAATCACCAAGCGTTCCAGCGCTGGGGTTTTGTCAAAACCGCCGATCGCTCTCATCCGGGCTATGACCGCATCACCTTCATCGAGATGATGAAGCCGCTGGCGCAACCGGTTACCGCTTAAAGATCACCGTCGTCTTGGCAACCGGCAGCAGGTACTTCGTAACCCATGCCGTGTTGACGAGAGTGCCGTCCGGTTTCAGTTCCATCGTGTCGTAGAAATGCACCTTGTTGGGCTTGGCAGACGTTCCAAGATTGATAAGGTAGTTGAACTTGGCGACCTTGCCCTCGATTTCGACGGTCGTTTCTCCGATCACGTCTTCACGGGTTCCGGTGTATTTGCCGGGTCCGATCTTGGTGAAGCGCCAGGTCTTGGTGTCGCGTTCGCCATCGGAATATTTAAAATCCTCGCGCAAGGTCAATGTCTTGCCATTCCACGTGCCGGTCAGGTCGACATCGAACTGCCTCTTCACGCCATTGATGGCGCTGAAGGATCCGGTCGCCTTCGTCTTGCCGGTGAAATAGGATTCGAGTGTAAAATCCGCTGAATACGCTTCTTGCGTCACAGTCAGCATCGCAAGCCCCATCGCCATAGAGAGCACTGCCCTGTTCATAGGCTGTCTCCTTTCCTGTTTGCGATGTGATACGCGACCGCCGAGCGACTGGATTTCCGATCACGAAATCTCGAATGGAATTTAGCCGCTATCGCTCTTGAGGGAACTGCCCGAACTGACCTTCACACCACGGGCAGGCTCTGCCGCGTTAACGCAGTAACGCGTCCTTGCATGGATGCGGGCTCTTTGAAACGAACAGTTGAGGACCTTTGTCACAAGCGACCGGGCAGCACCCTGTTTGGCGGGCGATGACCGTCGAAATAGGTCCGGATGTTGATGATGACCTTGTCGCCCATGTCGATCCGCCCTTCCATGGTGGCAGACCCCATATGTGGAAGCAGCACGGCCTTGCCCTCATGGGCAAGCTTGAGAAGCTTCGGATTGACCAGGGGTTCATTGGTGAACACGTCAAGCCCCGCGCCGGCGATCTTACCATCCCGCAGAAGCTGGATCAGCGCATCTTCATCGATGATATCGCCACGGGCGGTGTTCACGATAATGCTGGACGGCTGCATGAGCGCCAATCGTCGTGCCGACAGAAGATGGAAGGTCGCCGGAGTCGACGGACAGTTGACGGATACGATATCGACCCGCGCCAGCATCTGGTCGAGGCTATCCCAATAGGTCGCCTCCAGCTCTTCTTCGGTGGCCGGGTTCACACGCTTGCGATTGTGATAGTGAATGGAAAGGCCGAACGCCTTGGCACGGCGGGCAACGGCGGTCCCGATTCGCCCCATGCCGACGATTCCGATGCGCCTTCCACCAATGCGTCGCCCCAGCATCCAGGTCGGCGACCACCCTGCCCAGCTCGATGGATCATCGGTCAGTACTTTCGAACCTTCGATCAGGCGTCGCAGTACGGCGAAGATCAGAACCATCGTCATATCGGCGGTGTCTTCCGTCAGGACGTTGGGCGTGTTGGTGACGGTAATTCCGCGCTTTGCTGCGGCATCAACGTCAATGTGATCGACACCGTTGGAAAAACTGGCAATCAATTTCAATTGCGGTCCGGCGGCCTCGATCAGGCCCGCATCGATCCGGTCGGTCACCGTGGGAACGAGAACTTCCGCGGTTTTCAGGGCCTCCGCCAACTGCTCACGCGTGCGGGGCGAATCATCGATGTTCAATTCGGCATCGAACAATTCGCGCATGCGCGTTTCCACCGCATCCGGCAGTTTGCGGGTCAGATAAACCTTGGGCTTCTTCCTGGCAGTCATGAGTATCCTTCAGAAACGCGTTCAGAGGTCGTTAACCAAGATCGGCGACATTCGGCGGATCAGCCGTTTTCTACCAGACCCGACGGGGAAGACAAATAAAACCTCGCGGACTTGCGCAACGACAGGTCCGGCCAAGGTTTTTCGGTTTGACTGAACCTCACGGGCCAGAGAGAAGTTTACATGCGTCGTTTCATACGAACCATATGCCTTACCAGCGTTCTTGCAATCATGGCAGCCACGCTTGGCGCTGTGATGGAAGACAGCACTGCCCATGCGCAAGGCACGACCAAGGGTGCCAGTGGCCTGCCCCTCCCCCGCTTCGTCAGCCTGAAGTCACGCCGCGTCAATATCCGCATCGGGCCAAGCGTCGATTATGCGGTCTCCTGGATGTACACCAAGGAAGGGCTTCCGATGGAGATCATCCAGGAATACGAAAACTGGCGGCGTGTGCGTGATGCCGAGGGCACGGAAGGCTGGGTGAACCAGGCACTTCTATCGGGTGACCGCACCGCGATTGCCGCTCCCTGGATGCGTGGCAAGGGCAAGGATGTCTTTGTCAACATGCGGCGCGAAGCCCAGACCTCGGCTCAGGTGGTTGCCAAGCTTGAGCCCGGCGTCATCATCCATATCAAGGAATGCAATGGCGATTGGTGCCGCGCGCAGGCCGGAAGTGCCGAGGGTTGGGTTTCGCAAGGCGAAATCTGGGGCGCCTATCCGGGAGAAGCCTTCAAATAAGGGCTGCCTTTACAGCAGCCCGGCCTTGATCGCTTCGTCTTTCAGGGAAACCATGGGTCGTGGCCCGAAGTGCTGGATCACGATTCCTGCCGCAAGGCAGCCAAGCTTGCCGCAATCTTCCAGCGAGCGGCCCTGCGTGTAGCCCGTCAGGAAGCCGGCTGCAAACAGATCGCCCGCGCCGGTCGTGTCGAGCAGGCGATCGATCTTGATCGCCTCGACCTTCACCCGCTCGTCCTTGCGCACGATCACTGCGCCGTTTTCGCCAAGTGTGACAGCCGCCAGCTTGCAGTCCTTTGCTATGCTGGACAGAGCGAGTTCGAAGTCATCGGTCTCGTAGAGCGAGAGGGCTTCTTCGTGATTGGCGAAAACGATGTCTACGGTTCCGGAGCGCATGAGTTCGAGAAACTCCGCGCGGTAACGTCCGACACAGAAGCTGTCGGAAAGCGTCATGGAGACTTCACGCCCGTTTTCATGAGCTATGCGGGCGCAATCACGGATGGCGTCCTTGGCACGCGGCGGATCCCAGAGATAGCCCTCGAAATAGGTGACCTTGGATTGGGCAACGACTTCCGGCTCCACATCTTCGGGACCAAGCTCGACGCAGGCACCGAGATAGGTGTTCATCGAGCGTTCGCCGTCGGGTGTGACGAAAATCATGCTGCGGGCCGTTGGTGGAAAGGTGCCTTCAGGCTTCGTTTCGAAATGAACGCCCTGCGCGCGGATGTCGTGCTGAAAGATCTTGCCCAGTTCGTCTTCGGCCACCTTGCCGAAATAGGCAGCCCGCGCGCCGAAACTGGCAACACCTGCCGCCGTATTGCCGGCACTTCCGCCGGATGCCTCGTGGGCCGGGCCCATCAGGCTGTAGAGACGCTCGGCGCGATCGGCATCGATCAGGTTCATCGCTCCCTTTATGATCTCGTTCTCGTCCAGAAACGTGTCCTCGCAGCGGGACAGAATATCGACAATGGCATTGCCGATGGTGAGGACGTCGAACTTGCTCATAAACTGATCCATCTCCGTAGGATTTGCGCGCTCTGTATGGATAATTTCACGCCCGAAGAAAAGCAAAAAACCGGCCGTCGCGCGCTCGATACTGCTGTCATACCATCGTCATCCTTATCGTTTAGTGACTTGAGCATCGGAACGCCTTGCAGTCCACGGATGAACTGGCGCGAGGCGGTTCCGGTACCCCTCACAACCGCGAAGCTTGCAGCGTGGGTTCATAGCCGAGGACGGGCGTGTTTTTTCTGCATCGCCCGCGTGCAGCATCATTTGTCACTGATATGCGAATGCGATAGACCGGAACTCCCCGACCCGGAAAGTTCCCGCCTTGTCTGCCGTATTCACCAATGTCGCTCCCGTCTTCATCCTGATCCTGATTGGCTGGCTTGTCGCCCGGACCGGTCTCATGCGCTCTGAGGCGGGCGATTCGATCGCTGAATTCGTCTTCAAGATCGCCTTGCCGACACTCATTTTCCGGACGCTGGCGGAAGCGCATTTTGGAGGCGCTTCACCTTTCAGGCTCTGGATTGCCTATTTCGGCGGCGTTGCGGTCACCTGGACCATTGGTCATCTGATCGCGAAGTATCTTTTCAAGCGGGATGAAAAGGTGGGCGTCATTGCCGGCATGTCCGCCGCCTTCGCCAACAATGTGTTCATCGGGCTGCCGCTGGTTGGACGATCGGTGGGCGATGACGGCATTCTTGCAATCTCCATTTTGCTGGCGATCCATTTGCCGCTGATGATGATCATCGGCACGATCCTGATGGAGCATGCCAGCGCCAAAGTCGATGGCGGTGGGCGGCGCAGCATCGGCGCGGTTCTGAAACAGGTCGGCAGCAATCTCAGCCGCAATCCGCTGGTCATCGCGCTGGCCTTGGGCGTCGCGTTCAATCTTTCGGGCTTTGGTACTCTGCCAACCGTGCTGAAAAGCGTCGTCGACCAGATCGCCAGCATCACCGCCGGGGCTGCACTAATTTCTCTCGGCATGACACTGACCAAATATCCGGTACGCGGGCAGCTTGGGCTTGCCTCGGTCATGGCAGTGCTGAAGCTGATCCTTTTTCCGGCAGCAGTCTACGCCGTTGCCCTGCTGGTCGACCTGCCGAAGACCTGGACGGCCGCCATGGTCCTGACCGCCTCCGTTCCCACAGGCATCAACGCCTGGATCATCGCGACGCGCTTTCGCTCCGGCAGCGGATTGGCCGCTTCCGTCATCAGCATCACGACGCTCTTCGGCGTTCTTTCCGTCAGCTTCTGGGCCTGGCTTCTCAGCTAAGTTAATATCGGCAGGCGACAACGAACGAAAAAAAGGCCCGCCAGGGCGAGCCTTTCGATTAGAGTCGGACCCAACGCCTGATCAGGGCGTCGGCAGCGGTGCCGGGCTATCGGCCAGCGAACGGAGATAAGCGATCAGATTTGCGCGCTCATCATCCTTCTTCACACCGGCAAAACCCATGGCCGTTCCGGCAACATAAGCTTTTGGCGCAGCAAGGAAGTGATTTAGGTGCTCAAAGTCCCAGACCACGGAACCGCCCTTGGAGAAATCCTTAAGAGCTGCCGAATAGCTAAAGCCTTCGTGGCCCGCAATCGGGCGATTGACGATACCCCAGAGATCTGGACCGACCTTGTTCGGTCCGCCCTTCTCTCCGGAATGACAGGCCTGACACTTCTTGAAGACGGCGGCACCCGCCGTTGCATCGGCCTTTGCCAGAAGCTGTGCGATCGGAACAGCAGCCGGAGCGGCGGCTTCGCCACCTGCGCTCGGCGCTTCTTCCGCTACAATCGCAAAGCCAGGCTTTTCAGGCGCTTTCGAATGAAAAAGCCCTTCAGAGGCGATCGACACAGACATCAAGACAAATACAGTGCTGAGCAAGGCCCCCATAGCCATGTTCGAATAGGCATTCATCCGCGAAAAGCTCCTTCCCACCCGTCGGAATCACAGGCGTCCCACCTTGAATTCCACCGAAAGCTATGTCTTTTGCGGGACTGGCGCAACCTGAATCACGAACCCGCCCCTGAGACCTTTTGCCTCCATCAGCGCGGCATATACGAAGAGAAAACCATGCGCAATCCGCGATTTGACAAGACACTCGTTCTCATTCCGGCACGGATGGCGTCGATGCGGCTTCCCGGCAAGCCACTGGCGGACATCAACGGGCTGCCGATGATCGTGCAGGTGGCGCATCGTGCACGCGAAGCCGATGTCGGTCGCGTGATGGTTGCGGTGGACGATACGCGTGTTTTTGAGGCTGTGAAGGCCGCCGGGTTCGACGTGGTCATGACACGCGACGACCATCAATCCGGCTCCGATCGCATCTATGAGGCACTTCTTGCGGCGGATCCCGAAGGCAAGGTTGAGTTTGTCGTCAATGTGCAGGGCGACCTGCCAACAATCGAGGCGGATGCAGTCCACGCGTCGCTTCGTCCGATGGAAGACAATAGCGTCGATATTGCGACGCTGACGGTCGAGATCCTAGACGAAGAAGACAAGCTCAACCCGAACATCGTGAAGGTCATCGGTTCGCCGATTGCGGACAACCGCCTTCGGGCCCTTTATTTTACGCGGGCAACCGCACCGACGGGCCCCGGTCCGCTTTATCACCACATCGGCCTCTACACCTATCGCCGCTCGGCACTTGAACGATTCGTAAAGCTGCGTCCTTCGACGCTGGAGCTTCGCGAGCGCCTCGAGCAATTGCGCGCCCTGGAGGCGGGCATGCGCATCGATGTCGAGATCGTTGACTCGGTTCCTCTCGGCGTCGATACTCCCGCCGACCTCGAAAAGGCCCGTGCAATCCTTGCTGGCCGCAAGCAATAATCGGAAAAGCAGATGGTTCAGACCACCAATCGCATCGCCTTTCAGGGCGATTTCGGCGCCAATTCGGACATGGCCTGCCGGGACATGTTCCCGACAATGGAGCCCTTGCCGTGCCCGACCTTCGAAGATGCCTTCGTGGCCCTGGAAAGCGGCGATGCGGATCTCGCCATGATCCCGATCGAGAATACGCTGGCAGGCCGGGTTGCCGATATCCATCATCTCTTGCCGGAATCGCGCCTGCATATCGTCGGCGAATACTTCATGCCGATCCGCTTCCAGCTGATGGTTTTGCCGGGCGTGAAGCATGACGATATTCGCACCGTTCATAGCCATATCCATGCGCTCGGTCAGTGCCGCAAGATCATCCGCTCGAACGGCTGGAAGGCCGTTGTGGCAGGTGATACGGCGGGTGCTGCCAAACTGGTTTCCGAACGGGGGGACCGCAGCATGGCGGCGCTGGCGCCACGGCTTGCAGCCAGCCTCTACGGTCTCGACATCCTGCAGGAAAACGTCGAGGATTCCGAACACAATGTGACACGCTTCGTGGTTCTTTCTCGCGACGAACACTGGACGACACGCCGCGACGAGAAAGACGTTCTTGTCACAACCTTTGTGTTCAATGTCCGCAACATTCCGGCAGCACTCTACAAGGCGCTAGGCGGTTTTGCCACCAACGGCATCAACATGACGAAGCTGGAAAGCTACCAGATCGGCGGCAAGTTCATCGCGACCCAGTTCTATGCGGATATCCAGGGGCACCCGGATGATGCACCGGTGCGCCGCGCGCTGGAGGAACTCCGGTTCTTTTCCGAAAAGGTTCGCATTCTTGGCGTCTATCGAGGACATCCGATGCGCGGCACCCTGAACGCAGCGTGACGGTCGCGTCATGCTGCTTGGTCTGCTCGCCGGTCTGTTTACCTGTGCCGTCTGGGGGCTGACCTTTGTTGCCGCGCGGCTGGTGCACCCCTTCACGCTGTGGGACATCACGATAGCGCGCTATGCGATTTTCGGGCTGACCTGCCTGATATCGTTGGCGCATCCCTATTTCCGACCGCGCAACATCGGTTGGCGGCACGTGCTCGCCGGCTCGGTCCTGGGCCTAATTGGCTATGTCGCCTATTTCGCGCTTGCATCGCAGGCTGTGCTGTGGGCCGGATCCGTCGTGCCGCCGCTGATCATCGGCATCACCCCCATCATGTTGCCAGTGATCGCCAATCTCATCGACAAATCGATTTCGTGGCGCAGGATCGGCCTGCCGCTCGTGATGATCGGCAGCGGGATCCTGATCGTCAACGCCGAGCATCTGAACGGGCTGGACGTCGAGGGTCGGCAGATGATGGCCGCCGGTATCGGCTGCGCCGTGGCGGCCCTTCTGGTCTGGGTCGTCTATGGCATTTTCAATGCAAAGGTCATGCGCTCAGAAAATCCACCGCGCGCCATCGACTGGACGACACTGCATGGTATCGGCTGCCTGATCGGTGCAGGGATGCTGATCCCCCTAGCCTCCAATGCTTATGTCACTGCACCAGCCGAAGCGGTAACGCGTTTCTTCCTCTGGGCCATCGTGCTTGGCATTGCCGCTTCATGGCTTGCCACGTGGTGCTGGAGCATCGCATCCAGCCGCCTGCCGCTCGCTTTGACGGCGCAACTCATCATTGCCGAAACAGTTTTCGGCCTCATCTTCGGGCTGATGATGGATGGGCGATGGCCTACGATAACCGAGAGCCTCGGTGCCCTTCTGCAGATCCTTGGCGTCTCGCTGGCGGTGCACCAGTTTACACGTCGCAAGCCCAAAGCGGTGGAGGACGAGGTGATGGCGGTTCACTGACCGTCATCGGCCTCCCTTATCTTTGCCATTCCACCCAATCGCGCATCAGCCGGTGAGCGATCGCCCCGCGTGGTGGACTGAACGGCCCCTCTCCGGAAGGATCGGCGTCCAGCATGGTGGCGATCTCGTCCCGCGTAAACCAGCGACAATCTGCCAACTCCTGCTCATCACGGTTGATGTCCCGGTCGAGCGCCTCGGCATAACAGCCGATCATGAGAGAATGCGGCATGGGCCATGGCTGGGAGGCATGGTAGCGAACGCGGCCTGTGCGGATGCCGGCTTCCTCGAAGGTTTCGCGGCGAACGGCATCTTCGATGGTCTCACCCGGCTCTACGAAGCCGGCGAGCGTCGAATACATTCCCGGGGCAAAATGATGCCCGCGACCCAGCAGCACCAGATCGCGCTCGATGTCGACCGTCAACATGATGACAACCGGATCGGTGCGTGGAAACATCATATGTCCGCAGTTCGGACAGCTGCGCTTGTAGCCGCCCTGCTGGCTGACCGTCTTCGTTCCGCATTTGCCACAGAACAGGTTGGCCCCGTTCCAGTGCACCAGACTGATGCCCTGTGCGATGATGCCAAGCGTTTCCTCATCCAGCAGACCGTCTCGGAAGGCGCTTCGGCCATCCGTCAATCGGAAACGTGCTTCAAGCTCTTCCATGGGAGTGCGAATCGGCATGGCGATGCGTGGCGCTCCATCGACCGTGTAGCCCAGGAGAACGGCATTGTCCTCGTCCGACCCCAGGTCAGCGATCTCGTCACGCGAAAAGAACGCGCCTGGAACCGGCTCCTCCCGCTTGAGGACGACCTTGCCGCCAGCAATGACCAGAAGCGTCTGCCCTGGAACACCCAGCGCCTGCTCCAGGCAATCGTCGGTACGATGTTCGGCGTCCCGATTCAGGCGGTTTCCGGAAAATGCGGTCAGCTTGCTTGGCTCATCGTGCGGCGCACGAGTTTCAAAAATGGTAAGTGTCATGATGCGAGGGCTTCATTCAGATTGGTCAGAAAGTTTTGTTTGGCATCGTCGGCCCAAGGCGTGGCGGAGCCATGACCCCAGATCGGACCGGGCCAGTTGGGATCACCTTCGTGCCTGGCAACAATGTGGACGTGAAGCTGCGAAACGATGTTGCCGAGAGCACCCACATTGATCTTGCGAGCCTTCGTCACCGTCTTCAAGGCTTCTGCAACCAGATTGATCTCGAAGGTCAGCATCGTCTGGTCGAGCGGCGTCAGTTGAAAGATCTCGGTCTTATCCGCCCGCTGTGGAATCAGCATCAACCAAGGCCAGCGGCTGTCTTTCAGCAAACGCAACTGGCAGAGGCCAAGCGTGGTGACGAGTTCAGAATCCTTTTCCAGTCGGGGGTCCAGCACAAATCGATTCACGTGGCTCTCCTGCATCGATAATCTTGCTAGCAGTTTTTTCAGGGCTTGGCTCGCATTTGGTTTGGGGGCTTGCATTTGGTTTGGGAAACGACGATATGTGGCCTCGGGAGGTTGGTGGTGGACGAGCCACTCGCCAACCGGGTCAGGTCCGGAAGGAAGCAGCCCTAACGAGCCCGGCACGGGTCGCCGTGCCAGCCTCCCACCTAATCTATCTCACGGTCAGTTTTCGGCCAGCTTCCCGCTGATGTCCGATCAATGAACTGACCGGAGATGAATTGGCCCCACCAAGGCTTCCATCAGACTGGCGGTACAGGATGAGTGACACCTGATGAGTGATGCGGGCCTGACGAATTCCCCCCAAGCCACCTACCGCGTTCTGGCGCGAAAATATCGCCCGAAGGATTTCTCCGACCTGATGGTCGGCCAGGAGCCCATGGTACGAACGCTGACCAACGCGTTCGAGACCGGCCGGATTGCCCAGGCCTATATGCTGACGGGTGTTCGTGGCGTGGGCAAAACCACGACAGCGCGCATTCTGGCGCGAGCCCTGAATTACAAGACCGCTGACATCGATAAGCCGACCATCGACCTGCGCGTTCCGGGCGAGCATTGTCAGGCTATCATGGAAGGCCGCCATGTCGATGTGATCGAGATGGATGCTGCCTCCCATACCGGCATCGACGATATTCGCGAGATCATCGAGCAGGTGCGCTACCGCCCGGTATCGGCGCGCTACAAGGTCTATATCATCGACGAAGTGCATATGCTTTCGACGCAAGCCTTCAACGGTCTCTTGAAGACGCTGGAAGAGCCGCCAGAGCATGTAAAGTTCATTTTTGCGACGACGGAAATCCGCAAGGTCCCGATCACGGTTCTCTCGCGCTGCCAGCGCTTCGACCTGCGCCGCATCAGTGCCGCTGATCTCGTCGGCCTGTTCTCGACCATTCTCGGCAAGGAAGCGATCGCGTTCGAGCCGGAAGCGCTTGCGATGATTGCCCGCGCTGCGGAAGGTTCCGCCCGTGACGGCCTTTCTCTGCTCGATCAGGCGATTGCCCATGGTGGCGGTTCCGTTCAGGTGGAAACCGTGCGTGGCATGCTGGGGCTCGCCGACCGGGCGCGTATCGTCGACCTCTTCGAGCACATTGTTCGTGGTGACGTGACGGCAGCGTTGGAGGAGTTTACTGCCCAGTACGAAGCGGGCGCCAACCCGGTCGTGGTGCTGACCGATCTTGCCGATTTCACCCATCTGGTAACCCGGATCAAATATATTCCGGCAGCCGCCGACGATGCTTCGTTGAGCGAAGTGGAGCGCGTTCGCGGTGCCGAGTTTTCCGCAGCCGTTGCCGTCACCACATTGTCTCGCATGTGGCAGATGCTGCTCAAAGGCATACCCGAAACGGAAAACTCGTCTCGTCCGGCAGGTGCTGCCGAAATGGTACTCATCCGGCTTGCCCATGCGGCGAACCTTCCTTCGCCGGAGGATGCGGCGAGACGCGTGACCGAGCTTCTGGCTTCGGGCAATGCTGGCGCTGCATCCGCGCCAAGCGGTTCCGGTGGCGGCGCCCGGGCCAGCCTTGGCGGTTCTGCCTCCATGTCTGCGGCACCGGCCGCCCGCGCAATCGAAACACCGCAGGCCCGCACCACGGCTGGACAACCGGTGGCACGACTTCAGGCCGTTCCCTCCAGCAGCGCTGAGCCCTCCCCGGTCGGGCGCGTGGAAACCAGGCCGCAAGAAAATGCGCAGCCTCAGCCGAAGGTGGATGTCCGATCGCTCGCCGATATCTCCGACCTCTGCACAGCGAACCGGGAGCCGATCCTGCGGGCACGCGTGCGCCAATCCGTTCATCTGGTCAAACTGGAACCGGGTCGGCTTGAGATTCGCCTGGAGCCGGATGCGCCGAAATCCATTGCCAGTGATCTGGCATCCAAGCTGAAAGAATGGACCGGCATTACCTGGTGGGTAACGCTATCCAATGAGCGCGGCGAACCGACGCTGGCCGAGGCGGAAGCGCAGATCAAGGAACAGCACAAGACGGATGCACGAGCCGATCCGGATGTCGCGGCCATTCTCGCTCAGTTTCCGGGCGCCAGGATCATTGACGTTCGCATCAAGGTGCCGGTTGAGGACGAGTTGGAAGAGGCTCAACCTCCGGCGATAATCGAAACAGACGAAGGCGACATTCTGCCGGGTGACGACCTCGACATCTGACAACGACAAGAGAAGGACAAGACGATGCGCGACATCATGGGCATGATGGGCAAGGTCAAGGAAATGCAGGCCAAGATGGAAAAGATGCAGGCGGAAATCGCCGCTCTTGAGGTCGAGGGCAAGGCGGGTGGCGGCCTTGTGACTGTTGTTCTGAACGGCAAGGGCGAGTTGCGCAGCCTCAAGATCGACCCGTCGCTGTTCAAGGAAGACGAGGTCGAGATTCTTGAAGACCTTATCGTTGCCGCACACAAGGATGCAAAGGACAAGAGCGAGGCGCAGGCGCAGGAAAAGATGGCCGCCGTGACGGCTGGTCTGCCGCTGCCTCCCGGCATGAAGCTGCCGTTCTGATCTCCGACGAAGGGTCGCAGATGCGGCCCTTTTTTATACCAGATCCCTGATTTTTGCCTGGAGATCTTCATGCAGCGGAACGCTCAGGTAGCGGGTTCGCTGCTCGATGCTGAGCCGCTTTGGCTGAAAGATCATGAGTTCGGCAATCCTGACGCGCTCGCCCCGATAGGGGTGAAATTCGACGTCTTCACCGGCTGCAAGAACCCCTGTCTGGATCACGCGGCAATAAATGCCGGGTCGCGCCGCCGCTGTATAGCGCTTGGCAATTTTCGGATCATTCATATGCGCCGTGAACGTGTTGCAGGGAACGCGCGGTGATGTGGCTTCCAGAATGACGCCACCTGCCAGGTGGAAGCGGTCGCCCGCACAGACATCGCGATTCTCAAGGCCATCAATGACCAGATTTTCGCCAAAGGTTCCCGGTGGCAGATTCCTTTGCAGTTCCTGCGCCCACCAGCGGAGCGTCTCGCTGCCTTCCATATAGACCGCCTGTTCGTGGCCCCCGTGATATTTGCCGTTGCAGATCGAATCACCCACCAGCCCGTTCTCGTCCACATGGACTGGATAGCCCACCGGCTGCTTGTTGATGCCGCTCTTGTAGCTCTTGCCCGGTAGTTTTTCAGGCTGGCCGAGACAGACGGCGCTGACTTTCATGAGAGATACCTCAATGTGAGATTCCGTTAACGGTGCTTATCGTCTAAAAGCGCCTCATGGCAAAACGTGTTACCGGTCCCGAAATCGAAAAACTCATTCAACTGCTGGCGAAGGTGCCGGGGCTTGGCCCCCGCTCCGCACGTAGGGCGGCGCTGCATCTCATCAAGAAGCGCGAGCAATTGATGGGCCCGCTCTCTCACGCGCTGGGCGAGGCCTATGACAAGGTGAAGGTCTGCTCCCGCTGCGGCAATGTGGATACAAGCGACCCTTGCACCGTCTGTACCGACGAGCGGCGCGATCAATCCGTCATCATCGTCGTGGAGGACGTATCGGACCTTTGGGCGCTTGAGCGGGCAGCCGCCATGAACGCCGCCTATCATGTGCTGGGAGGAACGCTTTCACCGCTCGATGGCGTCGGGCCTGACGATCTCAACATCAAAAGCCTTGTCGACCGCGTGAGCGAAGGCGGCATTCGCGAGATCATTCTGGCCGTCAACGCGACCGTGGAAGGTCAGGCAACCGCCCATTTCATCACGGACCGCCTGTCAGACCTGCCCGTGAAAATCACCCGTCTTGCCCATGGCGTGCCCGTGGGTGGGGAACTGGATTACCTGGACGAGGGTACGCTGACGGCAGCGTTACGCGCACGAACGGCGATTTGAGGAGGCGTGGATGATCCGGAAACTTGGTACACTTTGCCTATCATTGATGGCACTCGCCCTTCCCATGCCTGCGCTGGCGGCTCCCTCCAAGGCCGAGGTTGAGCAGCAATTTCGCCAATGGCTTAGCCGGGACATCACGCCGGAAGCGAAGAAGGCCGGCGTTTCCGCCTCCACCATCGATGCGGCGCTGAAAGGCGTTTCATTGAAATGGGACCTGCCGGACCTTGTTCCACCGGGCACCACGCCGCCGAAGGAACAGGATCAAACCCAGGCCGAATTTTCCTCACCCGGCGCCTATTTTTCCGAGCAACGCATGCAAGGCCTGGCCATGACCGGGCGTTCGCTGGCGCAGACGCATGCTGCGACCTTGCGCAAGGTAGAACAGACCTATGGTGTACCGGGGTCGATCATTCTTGCGATATGGGGTCGTGAATCCGGATATGGACGTGCGAAACTGCCCTTTGCGGCGCTGGATGTGCTGGCAACAAAGGCTTTCATGTCCACCCGCAAGGACATGTTCCGCACCGAGTTGATCGACGCTTTGCGCATTATCCAGCACGGCGACATCACGCCGGAGCGTATGCGGGGTTCCTGGGCCGGCGCATTGGGCCAGCCGCAGTTCATGCCCTCGAGTTACGCAAAGTATGCGGTTGATTTCGACGGCGACGGCAAGGCGGATATCTGGGATTCCGTGCCGGATACACTCGCCTCCATCGCACACTATCTCGTGCTGAAGGGCTGGCAGCGCGACCGCGACTGGGGCTTCGAGGTGACGATCCCGGCTCAGGTTTCCTGTGCGCAGGAGGGGCCGGATCTCGCCAAGCTGATTTCGCAATGGGCTTCGCTCGGAATTTCCCGCGTCAACGGCAAAGGCTTTCCGGCACATGAGGCAAAGGTAGATGGCATGATGCTGGTGCCTGCCGGTCGCTACGGACCGGAATTCATCGTGACGCCGAACTTCTACGTGCTGAAGGAATATAACAACTCCGATCTCTATGCGCTCTTCATCGGCAATCTCTCGGACCGCATCGCAAATGGAGCAGGTCCGTTTCAGGCAGGCTGGAACCCCACGGGGAAGATGCTGCGTTCCGATGTGCTGGCCATGCAGAAAAGCTTGCAGGCAAAGGGTTATGATGTCGGCCGCGCCGATGGGCTGGCAGGTTTCAAGACCCGCCGCTCGATTGGCGACTGGCAGGCGAAGAGCGGGATGGCTCCCACTTGTTTCCCGGACGAGAGCCTGAAGGCGCGGCTTAGATAGTTCAAAGGTTCAGTTTGAAGCCCGCGTGGCTTTTCTCGAAGCCAAGGCTTTCATAAAAGCGATGGGCGTCCTCCCGGCGATTATCGGAGGTCAATTGAACGGCGCCGCAGCCGCGCTTGCGGCACGCTTCGATGGCCCAGCGAATCATCTCCCGCCCGACGCCCTTGCCACGCTGGCTTGCCGCCACCCGCACGCTTTCGATCTGGCCGCGCCAGAGGCCAAGGCGGGAAAGCCCAGGCAGAAAGCTGATCTGCAGGCATCCTACGACATCGCCTGAGCCATCGACGGCGACTGCCAGCATTTGGTTTGGATCCGCCTGAATGGCATGGAATGCATCGACATACCGTCGGTCGACCGGATCGGATACCACTTCACGGGTCCGGCCCAGAGCGTCATCGGCAAGCATGGCGACGATGGCGGTAAGGTCTGTCTCTTCGGCTCTGCGATATTCGGTCATGCGGGTTTTCCGGATGTTGCGACAAGGTCAATGGAGATCGAGCGCCGATTTGTGGAAGACATCCTCACGGGCGTGATCGGGAGGTATGGCCTGCCGCTCCAGCATGCGATGGACACGTGGACCATCCGGCCCCGCGTGGAGCGCCCGGATCTGGGTCCAGATCTCCGCATCTGCCTTGGTGCGGCGCTGATTATGACGCACATAATCCGCCCAGGTGGCCGTGTGATAGGTTTCCGTCCAGATATCCGGGTTTTCCAAGTCCCGCATCAGGGCCCACTGGCGTGCACCGTCACGAATACGGATGCGGCGTCGCTCGGACATCAGCGCCAGGAAGGCGGGCACGTTTTCTTCGCGCACCGTATAGTCAACAAGCAGAACGATCGGGCCGCTTCTTGGCTGGAGATCGAGCCGAAGCGAAGGTTCGCGGAAGGTGTTGGCCGGATCGAGGTTCAGGGCTTCCATGGAGGGAAGCGCGAAACGCCAGCCGAACAGTGCGCCGAAGACCATCGCAAGGCTGGCAATCATCAGTGAGGTTGAGACGCCATAGGTTTCCGCCAGCATGCCCCAGAGCCAGCTGCCTAGGGCGATACCGCCGAAGGTCGCTGTCTGGTAAAAGGAAAGTGCGCGCCCGACCACCCAGCGCGGTGTCGACAGTTGCACCGTTGTATTGAACAGCGAAAGCGCCAGAACCCAGCACGCCCCAGGGATCGTAAGGATTGCACAGGTCAGGAGCGTGGAGGATGAGAGCGCAGCGGTTACAGCGCTCACCCCGAAGCCGGTGAAAGCGATGCGGACGATGATCTCCGTCGAAAATGTTTCGCGAATGCGCGCATTCAAAAGGGCGCCGATCACGGCACCCACGCCAAAGGCACCGAGCATCAGACCGTAAGTCAGCGGACCACCCACGACAAGATCGCGCGCGACCAGCGGCAGCAGCGCCAGAATGGCGCTGGCGGAGACGCCGAAGAGGAGGCTGCGAAACAGGACATTGATGAGCTTCGGAGACATGGCCACGTAGCCAAAGCCCGCCGAAAGCGCTCTCCCGAGAGTCTCGCGCGGAAGCCGGTTGTCCGGTGTTTCGGGCTTCCAGCGCGACAGGGCAAAGATCAGGGAGATGTAGCTCATGGCATTGACGGCGAAGGCCGCGGCCGCTCCGAAAGAGGCCACGATAATGCCGCCGATGGCAGGGCCGACACTGCGGGTGATATTGAAGCCGACGCTGTTCAAGGAGACCGCGGCAGGAAGGACCGGACGCGGGACGAGATCCCCGACGGAGGCCTGCCAGGATGGATTGTTGAGCGCCGTTCCGCAGCCGATGAGGAAGGTGAAGGCCAGCAGCAGCCAGGGTGTCAGAAGATCCACCCAGGCAAACACTGCCAGAAAAACCGAGACAATGAGCATGAACCCCTGCGCGGAGATCATGATCGCCCGACGGTCGAAATTGTCCGCCAGCGCCCCGGCAATCAGGGAAAACAGCATGATCGGCAGAGCCTGCGAGGCTTGAACAAGCGCCACCATGTTTTCCGAACTGGAGATCGCCGTCATCATCCAGGCGGCACCGACCGCTTGCACCAGACCGCCGAAATTGGAAACGACGCTTGCGAGCCAGATTTCACGGAAGGTCTGGTGACGGAAGGGCGCAAAGGATGAGATGCGCTCGGGCACGTTGAACCTCATGCTGATTTGTTTAGGCTGACTAACTTAGCGTGCTGGCCACCTCTAACAAGCGCAAATCGAGAGGCTTTGGCGGCTCTGACCGCAACCCTTGCATTCACGGGGCTTAAGCGGTATAGAGAGTTCAAATTCTTGATCGTCAGATGAAGAGTGGGGCCGCACCGGACCCGCTCTTTTTTGTTAGGCGGTCGATGCACGCGACGTTCTCGCCCTTGTGCGAGCAAAGCCGGAAGACCATATGCAGGAAAACCAGAAGGAACCGCGTCTCATCGTCGAGACGGGCCTCGATCTCAGGATCGCCGAAATCATTGAACCCACTCTCGACGCGATGGATTTTCGTCTTGTGCGGGTGCGTTTGCTGAACCTCAACGGTTTGACCCTTCAGGTCATGTGCGAGCGCAACGACGGTACGATGACCGTTGAAGACTGCGAGCAGGTTTCGATGGCGATTTCTCCGGTTCTCGATGTGGAAGATCCCGTCGATAAGGCGTATCATCTGGAAGTATCGTCGCCCGGAATCGACCGGCCCATGGTTCGCAAGTCTGATTTTGCCCGTTGGTCCGGTCATATCGTGAAATGCGAGACCTCCATCCTGCTGGATAACCGCAAGCGTTTTCGCGGCAAGATTACCGAGGCAGACGACGAAGGCTTCACGCTGGAGCGCGACCAGATCGGCTACGGGGAAGAGCCCCGCCTGCGTGTTCCGTTCACAGCCCTGGCGGAAGCCAAGCTGATCCTGACGGATGATCTGATCCGCGACGCCCTGCGCGCCGACAAACTGGCCAAGGCGGAAGCCGCGAACCAGAACGACGCTGACGAAGAGTAAGACAACACGTTTCAAGACCTTCACCCTCCTCGGGTTGGGGCACAGACAAAATCGATCGACGGAGACTGACGACAATGGCAGTGAGTGCGAACCGGCTTGAACTTCTGCAAATCGCAGATGCAGTGGCGCGCGAAAAGGTCATCGACCGCGAAATCGTGCTGGCCGCTATGGCCGATGCTATCCAGAAGGCCGCTCGTTCGCGTTACGGCACGGAAAGCAATATCCGCGCGGACATCAATTCCAAGACGGGCGAGATCCGCCTTCAGCGCCTGCTGGAAGTCGTGGAACATGCGGAAGACTACACGACCCAGATTCCGCTCGCTCTGGCCCGTGACCGCAACGTCGACGCCAAGATCGGCGACTTCATTGCCGATCCGCTGCCACCGATGGATTTCGGCCGTATCGCTGCACAGTCTGCCAAGCAGGTTATCGTGCAGAAGGTTCGTGAAGCCGAGCGCGATCGCCAGTATGACGAATTCAAGGATCGTGTCGGCGAAATCGTCAACGGAACGGTCAAGCGCGTCGAATACGGCAACGTCATCGTCGACCTTGGCCGTGGCGAAGGCATTATTCGCCGTGACGAGATGATCCCGCGCGAAAACATGCGCTATGGTGACCGCGTTCGTGCCTACGTTTACGACGTTCGCCGTGAACAGCGTGGCCCACAGATTTTCCTCTCGCGTACCCATCCGCAGTTCATGGTGAAGCTGTTCACCATGGAAGTGCCGGAAATCTACGATGGCATCATCCAGATCAAGTCGGTTGCTCGCGACCCGGGTTCTCGCGCCAAGATTGCCGTCATTTCAAACGACAGCTCGATCGATCCCGTCGGCGCCTGCGTTGGTATGCGCGGTAGCCGAGTTCAGGCGGTCGTCGGCGAACTTCAGGGCGAAAAGATCGATATCATTCCGTGGTCGGGCGATCCGGCTTCGTTCATCGTCAACGCACTGCAACCTGCGGAAGTGGCCAAGGTGGTTCTTGATGAAGATGCAGAGCGCATCGAAGTCGTGGTGCCGGACGAGCAGCTTTCGCTGGCCATCGGTCGTCGTGGCCAGAACGTTCGTCTTGCCTCGCAGCTGACGGGCTGGGATATCGACATCATGACGGAGCAGGAAGAATCCGAGCGCCGCCAGAAGGAATTCAACGAGCGCACGAACCTGTTCATGGATGCGCTCGACGTCGACGAAATGGTGGGTCAGGTTCTGGCGTCCGAAGGCTTTGCGCAGGTCGAGGAACTGGCTTACGTTGAACTTGGCGAAATCGCCTCTATCGACGGTTTCGACGAAGATACGGCCAACGAGATCCAGACGCGTGCTCGTGAATATCTCGACCGGATCGAAGCCGAAATGGATGCAAAACGCCGGGAACTCGGCGTATCCGACGAATTGCGCCAGATCGACGGCCTGACGGCAAAGATGCTCGTTGCGCTTGGCGAAGACGGTATCAAGACCGTAGAGGATTTCGCCGGTTGCGCTGCAGACGATCTGGTTGGCTGGTCCGAGCGCAAGGACGGTGAGACCAAGAAATTCGAAGGCCTCTTTTCAAAGTTCGACGTTTCCCGCGTGGAAGCGGAAAACATGGTCCTGCAGGCGCGCCTGGCTGCTGGCTGGATCACGCAGGAAGATCTGGCTCGCGAACAGGCTGCTCTTGAAGAAGAGGCCGTTGACGAGGAGGCGGACGCCGCTGCCGAACAATGATTGCGGCGGCTGACGCCCGTGATCACGCAGCGGATGAAGAGGAACTCGTGGTGAACGATCGTACCTGTATCGTGAGCCGCAAGACCTTCGACCCTCATGAACTGATCCGGTTCGTTGCCGGCCCGCAGGGGCAGGTTGTGCCGGATCTGAAGCGGCAATTACCCGGTCGTGGATGCTGGGTGAAGGCGGAACGGGATCTGGTGGAGCTCGCGATCAAACGCAAGCTCTTCGCCAGGGCTCTCAAGCGGGACGTGAAGGCCGAGCCCGATCTGGGCCTGATGGTCGAGCGCCTGCTGGTAACCGATCTGGTCGGGATGATGAGCATGGCTCGCAAGGCGGGACAGTTCATCTCCGGCGCGATGAAGGTGGATAATGCCGTGCGGACCGGCGAAGCGGTCGGCGTGTTTCACGCTGCCGATGCCGCCGCAGATGGCGTGCGAAAGATTGACCAGGCCCGCAAGGCCTGGAGGCTCGGAACGGATGCCGAGGAGGAGATTCCCTCTTTCCGGCTCTTCTCCGCAGCCGAAATGGACGAACTGATGGGCCAGAATGCTTTTATCCATGCCGCGGCGCTTGCCGGACAGGCGGGTGAAGGTGTAGTGAAGCGCGCAACCATGCTCGAAACGTACCGCAATGGCGGTCACTCCGGAGCAGATGGTGGCGCTGGCCGGTCAGACACATGACGCGGTCACCGGCTATTGCCGGCTGCCGCATTGGAAGACGTGTATTGAACGACAGGACCTGATGGTTGCCATCCGCTCCTGCCGGAAGGAACAGGAACGGATGACCGACAGTAAAGACGACAAGACACTCAGCGTATCGGGCAAGAAAACCCTCACCCTGAAGCCGTCAGGGATGAGCCAGGGTACCGTGCGCCAGGATATGGGTCGCGGTCGCACCAAAGCGGTTGTGGTTGAAACCCGCAAGCGCCGCCCTCTCCGCCCCGAAGACGAAAAGCCGATCACGCCTGTTGCGGCTCCCGTTGCAGCAGCACCGGCTGCCCAGCCGCCGCGCCCCGTAGAGCAGGCTCCTGTTCAGCAGGCACGCCCCGCAGCGCCCGCGCCGCAGCCCGCCCGTCCGGCGCCGCAGTCACCCCAGCGCGTTCATCAGCCGAGCTCGCAGAACCAGCGGCCGCAGCAGGGTAATTCCCGCCCCCAGCAGAACAACTCGCGTCCGAACAACGACCGTCCGCGCGGTGCAGTGCTGCACGACCTTTCCGCATCGGAAATGGATGCACGCCGCCGCGCCCTGGCAGAAGCTCAGGCACGCGATATCATCGAAGCCAAGCAGCGTGCCGAAGACGAGGCCCGTCGCAAGGTTGAGGAAGAGCGTCGCGCTGCAGAACAGCGTGCCGAAGAAGAGCGTCGTGCTGCGGAGGCAAAGGCTCAGGCGCTCGCCGAGCCTGCTGCGCCCGCCACTGCACAGCCAGCTCCGGCTGCAGAGGCTCCAGCGGAACGTTCCCAGTCTGCGGCTCCGGTCACGGCTCGCCCGCGCGAAAACAACAACCGTCCCCAGCCGCCCCGTGCGGCTCCGGCCGCACCTGCCCCGCAGCCTGGTCTGCCGGTTCGTGGTCGCAAGCCATCGGATGACGAAGACGATGATCGCGGTCCAGCCCGTAGCGGTCCGGCGCGTGGCAAGGTTGCCGCCCCGGCTCCGGCCAAGGTTCCGGCCCGTCCGAAGGAAGACGATCGCCGCCGCGGCAAGCTGACGGTGACCACCGCCGATGTGGATGATGACGGTTCCTCGCGTGGCCGCTCGATGGCTGCCATGCGCCGCCGTCAGGAAAAGTTCCGCCGCAGCCAGATGCAGGAAACGCGTGAAAAGGTCATGCGCGAAGTCATCCTGCCGGAAACGATCACGATCCAGGAACTTTCGCAGCGTATGTCCGAACGCGCTGTCGACGTGATCAAGTACCTGATGAAGGAAGGTCAGATGATGAAGCCGGGCGACGTCATCGACGCCGACCTTGCAGAACTCATCGCAACCGAATTCGGCCATACCGTGAAGCGCGTTTCCGAGTCGGACGTTGAAGAAGGTATCTTCAACGTGAAGGACGATGAAGGCGAGCTGGTTTCGCGTCCGCCGGTCGTGACCATCATGGGCCACGTCGACCACGGCAAGACCTCGCTTCTCGACGCCATCCGTCACGCCAACGTCGTTGCTGGCGAAGCTGGTGGTATTACGCAGCATATCGGTGCCTATCAGGTCGAACAGAACGGCCAGAAGATTACCTTCATCGATACGCCCGGCCACGCCGCCTTTACGGCCATGCGTGCCCGTGGTGCGCAAGCGACGGACATTGCAATCCTCGTGGTTGCGGCCGACGACAGCGTGATGCCGCAGACGATCGAATCGATCAACCACGCGAAGGCGGCCGGCGTGCCGATCATCGTGGCGATCAACAAGGTGGACAAGCCGACGGCTGATCCGCAGAAGGTGCGCACGCAGCTTCTGCAGCATGAAGTCTTCGTCGAATCCATGGGTGGTGAAGTTCTTGACGTCGAAGTTTCGGCAAAGAACAAGACCAACCTCGACAAGCTTCTTGAAGCTATCCTGCTGCAGGCCGAAATTCTCGACCTGAAGGCCAATCCGAACCGGACGGCTGAAGGTACGGTTATCGAAGCCGAGCTCGACCGTGGTCGCGGTGCCGTTGCGACCGTTCTGATCCAGAAGGGTACTCTGCGTCCGGGCCAGATCATCGTGGCGGGCGATCAGTGGGGCCGCGTTCGCGCGCTGGTCAACGACAAGGGTGAGCACGTCAAGGAAGCCGGTCCGGCCATGCCTGTCGAGGTTCTTGGCCTGTCGGGCACACCTGCTGCCGGTGACAAGTTCGCCGTCGTCGAGAACGAAGCACGTGCTCGCGAAATCTCCGAGTACCGCCAGCGTCTGGCCCGTGACAAGGCGGCAGCACGCCAGTCCGGTTCGCGCGGCTCGCTCGAGCAGATGATGAACCAGCTCCAGAGCTCCGGCATGAAGGAGTTCCCGCTGGTCATTAAGGGTGACGTGCAGGGCTCGATCGAAGCCATTGCCGGCGCTCTCGACAAGCTCGGCACCGACGAGGTTCGTGCCCGCATCGTTCACTCCGCAGTGGGTGGCGTGACGGAATCGGATATCTCACTCGCTGAAGCGTCGAACGCAGCCATCATCGGCTTCAACGTTCGTGCTAACGCACAGGCTCGCTCGCTGGCTGAACGCGAAGGTATCGAAATTCGCTATTACAACATCATCTACGATCTGGTGGATGACGTGAAGGCAGCGATGTCGGGTCTTCTGTCGCCGGAACGTCGCGAGACCTTCCTCGGCAATGCCGAAATCCTCGAGGTCTTCAACATCACGAAGGTCGGCAAGGTTGCCGGTTGCCGTGTCGTGGAAGGCAAGGTCGAGCGCGGCGCAGGCGTGCGTCTGGTTCGCGACAACGTGGTCATCCACGAAGGCAAGCTCAAGACACTCAAGCGCTTCAAGGACGAAGTCTCTGAAGTACCGGTGGGTCAAGAATGCGGTATGGCCTTCGAAAACTACGAAGACATTCGCGCTGGCGACACCATCGAGTGCTTCCGTGTCGAACACGTTACACGCACACTCTGATCGTCACACGATCGATTGCATCCGACGCCGGGCCTCGTGCCCGGCGTTTTTCGTTTCAGAAAGCCTTTTGAGATAAAGCGCGTCGCGATCTTTCAGACTCGCTCCTGCCGCTTTATCTCTCTTCCCTTATCGCATGTCGTTATCGCAAAACCGCTGCACACTTTTGCGCGCCATGCTTTAAAACATGAGTTCCGTCTGAAAGATTCTTTCAAACGGCGGCCTTTAATAGTTTACATTTTTCGTCATGTTTATTATGCGGTAGCTCAACGGAGCGTGGCAGGACTGGCCTGTCCGCGATAGGGCGGGATAACCCGTCATCCCTGATGCCGGTCAGAAATCGGGAGCTGTCCATGTCTTACACACTCGCCAACCTCTCTATTCAACCGCCGACAGCCCGGAATTCTTGGAGCCGGATGCTTCTGGTGGCAACCTGCCTTGCATTTATTGCCCTGCCAGTCCTTGCGCAAACCGAGCAGCCTTCAACTCCCCAGACCCAGCAAGCCGCCCCGGCAGTTACGGCACCTTTGGACCGGAGCGCTCCTGCTGCCCCTGGGCAGACCACGCCGTCAACCGGTGCTACTTCGGCAGCAACGCCGCCAGCCGGCGACGCGCCACAGGGTAAGTCAATTGTCGAGGCAACGGGTCAAGCGCTCTCCCAGTTGCTCCCAAGCGGCGAGCGCTCGGACATTCCCCATAATCTTTCGCCTCTCGGCATGTTCATGGCCGCCGATTGGGTGGTCAAGAGCGTCATGATCGGCCTTGCGCTGGCCTCTCTGCTGACCTGGACGGTCTGGCTGGCCAAATCTCTGGAACTTATGGGCGCGCGGCGGCGCGCGACGGCAATCGTGGAGGCGGTTCGTCAGTCGCGCACACTGGCGGACGCCATTGTGCTTGCGGAGCGGCGTAAAGGTCCGGCTGCCACCATGCTTCATGAGGCAGCACGCGAACTCAAGCTTTCCGAGACCACGCTCGATCATGCCGACAATTCAGGCGTCAAGGAGCGCGTCGCGTCGGTACTTTCACGGATCGAGGTCGGCGCGGGTCGCCGGATGATGCGCGGGACCGGTGCACTTGCTACGATTGGCTCCGTCGGACCCTTCGTTGGACTGTTCGGGACCGTCTGGGGGATCATGAACTCCTTCATCGGCATTTCCGAATCCCAGACGACCAACCTTGCTGTTGTTGCACCCGGCATTGCTGAAGCGCTGCTGGCGACTGCGATCGGTCTGGTAGCCGCCATTCCTGCCGTGGTGATCTACAACATCTTTGCCCGGTCCATTACCGGTTACCGGCAGTTACTGGCCGATGCCGCCGCAGGTGTCGAGCGGCTGGTGAGCCGCGATCTGGATTTCCGCAAAGTGCCGCCTGGCCAGCGTACAAAGCCTAACGTGTCGCTGATGGCGGGAGAGTGACATGGCAGGTGGAATTCGCGAAAACCATGGGGATGATCTGAGCGAGAATCATGAGATCAATGTCACCCCTTTCATCGATGTCATGCTCGTTCTGCTGATCATCTTCATGGTGGCGGCGCCGCTCGCGACAGTGGATGTCAATGTCGATCTCCCCGCCTCGACCGCGAAACCGGCCCAGAGACCTGACCAACCGCTGTATCTGACCGTCAAGGAAGATCTTAGCCTTAACCTTGGCAATGACCCCGTAGCGCGCGAGCAGCTTTCACAGGCTCTGGAAGCGCAGACACAGGGCAACAAGGATACGCGGATCTTCCTGCGTGCCGACAAGATGGTGGACTACGGCCACTTCATGGAAGTCATGAACCTTTTGCGCGATGCTGGTTATTTGAAGATCGCTCTTGTGGGCCTGGAAACGGTTGGCGTTCCATCAACGACGACACCGGCACTAGGGCCTTGAGGAGTTAGTCATGATGACATCCACAGCCGGCAGATGGAAACGAAGACTGGGTGAAGCAGCCCTGTGGACCGGGGCAAGTTCGCTGGTTCTAACCGCGCATCTGGCTGCGGCCGCTGTTCTGCTGCGTCATGAGCCGGAGGAGAGCGGTGATCTTGCGCCGCCTGCCGCGATCATGATCGAGCTTGCAGCGGTTCCGGAAGCCGCAGCGACCGAGGAAACGGTTGTGTCCGAAGAAACGCAAGACTCGCTTGAGGTCAAGACAGAGCAAAGCAAACCGGTTGAGCAGGCCGAGTTGACGCCTGACGCACAGCCCGTCCCGGAACCTGAGCCAACACCGGAACCGTCAGCAGAGCAGCCTCTGGAAACTGCCATGCTCAAACCGGAGCCGCCACCGATCGAGGAGAAGCCGGAACCGGTGCAGGAAACCACCCAGACCATTCCACAAGAGATTCCGGAGCCCGTTGAACAACCGGCGGAACAACAACTGACCATGTTGGAGCATGTCGAGGTTCCTTTGCCCGCAGCCCGCCCTGCCCCGGAGACGCCAAAGCCGGTGGTGACGCAGAAGCCCGAGCCGAAGCCTGAAAAGAAGGTAGAACAGCGCAAGCCAAAGCCGCAGCCGCCGGCAGCGAAAGCTACCGTACAGGCAAAGGCCGACGTTCAGGAATCGACGCGGACAGCTGCAGCCGCCACATCCAGCGCAACTGGCACGTCTTCCGTTTCACCGGCGAAGTGGCAGGCCAAGCTTGCGGCGCATCTGGCCCGTCAGCGCGGAAAGTGCCCGGCCAATGGACGTGGTAGCACCGCCTATGTGAGCTTCCGGATTGATGGTGGCGGAAATCTGAGCGCCGTTTCGCTGGCGCGTTCTTCGGGCTTTGGCGATTTCGATGACTACATGGTGGATCTGGTTCGCCGGGCCTCTCCCGTGCCGCCACCGCCTTCGGGCATCGGCAACAAGGTTACGGTTCCGCTCGGCTATAGAAACTGCTAAAGCATGCCGCGCAAACGTGTGTTGCGATTTTGCGATATCGATATGCGCCAATGTTGTGAAGCCCTTGCGGGTCGCGCTCTCGGGATTCGTTCGCCGCGACCAGCCAAGGACTGAAGCATGCATATTTCGCTTTCCGAACTCGAACGTCAGATCGCTTCCGTTTTCGAAGCCAATGGCGTTCCTGCGACAGCCGCACTGTCTGTTGCGAAAAGCCTTGTTGCGGCAGAGGCGGCTGGACAATCCGGGCATGGCCTGAGACGCGTGCAGGCCTACGTCGCGCAGGCGCGGTCCGGAAAGGTGAAGCCGGACGCACATGTTGCCGTGATCCAACCGCGACCTTCGATGCTTTCAATCGATGCAGGGTTGGGTTTTGCTTATCCGGCCATCGACATTGCCGTTGATCGGCTCGTTCCGCTTGCGAAGAGCCAAGGTATTGCGGCGGCGGCCATTCATCGCTCGCACCACGCAGGCGTTCTGGCGCTGACGGTGGAGCGGTTTGCCGAGAAGGGTCTCATTGCCCTGATGTTTGCCAATGCTCCGGCATCCATGGCGCCATGGGGTGGCAGACGGCCGCTTTTCGGCACGAACCCCATAGCGTTTGGTTTGCCCGTTCCAGGGCAGGAGCCGATCATCATTGATCTCGCCCTGTCGAAAGTCGCGCGCGGCAAGGTTATGGAGGCGCACCAGAAGGGTACATCAATACCGGATGACTGGGCTCTGGATCCTGACGGAAACCCCACGACCGATGCAACGATCGCCCTGACCGGCACCATGGCCCCCGCTGGAGGCGCCAAGGGAGCCGCTTTGGCCTTGATGGTGGAGGTTTTGGCGGCCAGCCTGACCGGCGCCAACTATTCTTTCGAGGCAAGCTCGCTTTTCGACGATCAAGGGCCCGCTCCGGCACTCGGCCATTTCATCATCGCGATTGATCCCTGCGCGGCTGCCGGTGAACGCGTCAACAGTCGTATTCAGCTTCTTGCGGAGGAGATGTCTCGCGAAGAAGGTGTACGATTGCCTGGCCGACGGGGTCTGGGTCTGCGCGCGCTTGCCCTTCAGAACGGGCTAGAGGTGGATGATAGCCTGATGCAGGCAATCGAAAAGCTGATTGTGCGTCACTGACGGCGTGAAGTCAGCAGAAGCAGCCTAGACGGCTTCAAGGCGTTTACAAGAGCGGCTGATGAAGGCGTTCTAAAGCGCGTCGCGATCTTTCAGATTCGCTCCTGACGCTTATCTCTTTGTTTTATCGCGTGTCGTTACCGCAAAACCGCGGCACACTATTGCGCGCCATGCTTTAGAAATGAAAAAGCCTGCCGCGGGAGGAGGTGCGGCAGGCTTTTAAACCTGATCGGCAATTTGGGAGGAGGAGGAGATTGCCGATCTCATCGTGCGACGCTGGGAGGAGGAGTGCGTCGCTTCGATGGTTGATATATATGATTTACGGTCGGCGGGAACAAGAGTTTCACCGCAATGCAGCAATGCGTATACTGCATATCTCTTCTCGCCGCCGCCAAATGTTTGAGCGATTGCTATGGGGAGGCTTTGGAAGGATGGGGCGGAGACCCTCGATCTTCAGGGTGATTTCTCTTTTGATCAAGCTGGGATTGAAGTAGGCATTCACTCGATAGATCCGAGACTTGATAACCGAGGGCAGGCATGAGCACGACGATCCGCTATCACGAGGGCGACATTTCCGGGTTGGACATGAAGCGATACACGGATGCTGTTGCAATCGACACGGAGACTCTGGGCCTTGTTCCGCGCCGAGACCGCCTTTGCGTCGTCCAGCTCTCGCCCGGAGACGGCACAGCGGACGTTATTCGCATTGCCCGCGGTCAACCCCAGGCACCGAATCTTTGCAGTCTTCTGGCCGATGCTTCGCGGCAAAAGATCTTTCATTATGGCCGGTTCGATATCGCGGTGCTTTTCCATACCTTCGGCGTGACGACGGAAAACGTGTTCTGCACCAAGATCGCCTCCCGCCTTACCCGTACCTATACGGACCGCCACGGCCTGAAGGACAATCTCAAGGAGTTGCTTGAGGTCGATATCTCCAAGGCGCAGCAGCAGACAGACTGGGCGGCCGAGGTCCTGTCTCAGGCACAGCTCGAATATGCAGCCTCGGATGTTCTGCATCTGCACGCGTTGCGAGACAAGCTGCTCGCACGCCTGATGCGTGACGATCGTATGGAACTGGCGGCAGCCTGTTTTGCCTTCTTGCCGACACGTTCGAAACTCGACCTTCTCGGCTGGGAAGAGACGGATATCTTCGCCCATAGTTGATGGTTGCAAAGGTGATCGACTGGTTCGATTTGCGACATATTGATTGCCTGATCGCAATAAAACCGGCCTCCCGGCGGAGTTTGTTTACCAAAGATTTACCTTGATCTGGGCAGGCTGACAGCCTGTCGGCAGATTCACGTCATGAGACGTGGCGCAGGGAAAGGAAACCCGGGAGGCTCCTGAAGTTCGCCGAAATGCCCGTTGTTCCAGGCAAGCGGAGGTGTCCCTATGCTGCCGCCTATTTCCAGCGTTGCCTCTCTCCGTCCGGCACAATCACCCCAGGACGCACCAGTTGAAGCCCCGTCCATCAAACCGCCAGCAGGCAGTGACATTGAGCCGGTAATCCCGGTCAATGCGGCTCAACCCGTTCAGGAACGGCTTGTCGCACTCGCACTTGCCGGACAGCTTTCCAGCGGGCGCAGCATTGCCAATGTGACGGACATGATCGGCTCCTTGTTGAACATCGAGCGGCAACCAGACGAAAGCATGGCAAACTTTACGGAGCGGTTGCTGGACGCTCTGAAGGCATTGCCTCCATCCGCTCAAGCCGCTCTGCAGAAAGCGCTCAATCAGTGGGTCCGTGGTTTGGCGATTGGCATGCTTGTGCAGGCACTGCGTAATCCAGCAGGGCCGGAGGCTACGAAGCTTGCGGCGCAGCTGGAAACGGTCGGTCGCGATCGCGAGGCGGCTCAGCGTCAAATCACAGCCGGCTATACCGATCTTGACGATATCGACGACTTTTCAGAGACGTTTCGGCCTGTCATTCCGCCAAAAGCCGCCAATGATACGGGGGCGATAGATCAGTCTCGAACCACCCGTCCTATGCTGCAGCTGCCAGAGCAGGTTCCAGGCGACCTGCGGGCGCCTACTCGATCTGCCCTTTCCAGCGGCCAACCAATGGCCGATCGAGGTCCGCAAGAAGCCATATCTGGAGCCGACGAGCCTGTCAGTCTTGAGATCGCCATCAAGGGCAGTGATTCGGATATTGACCGGGCGGCTTCGCAACGCGCAGTTCCGGGGGGCCGAAGCGCGATGCCCTCCAGCACATCGCCTGCCCTGGCCACGGCAATGCCGGCGTCGCTCCCCCAATCCGACAGCGAGGCGGCAGCAGATTCGCTGCCTAACCTCACGAAGGTTTCTGCCAGCACTTCAACCAAAGCCGAAACGCTGCAGACGGGGAACCCTTCTCTCACTCTGGACGAGAGTGATTTTGACGAAAGGGGCTATCGGCAGATCCTGCCCAACGCCTATGGTGAAGCAGATGAGGAGGCAGGGACACGCCCGACGGATGTGAAAACCACTGCCAACCCAACTGGCCGCGCAGTGCAAGCAAATGATGCTATGCTTGCCAAGCGATTGATCCTTGAAGCCTCGGAAGTGCAGATCATGGGCGGCGCAGAGGGGGAAAACAGCTCCAATCTGTTTTTTCAGCGCATCGGAGTAGCCAGCTCGGCAGCTGGGGAAGATGTGCTTGAAGGTCTGAACAAGGAGGCGCTGATCGCACGGCAAGCAGCCGCTTCCAAAGATCACGCACCAGTTTTGAAATCGTCCCCACCAGACGCCATGTCCGTGCCCAGTGCGGCGGAGATCATTCCACAGCCTGCGATCCCGCTCAGTCTGACCGCGGCCTTGCTTCAGGATGAATCCGCCATCGCGGGTCTGGCGCAGGCTCTGGTCCAGATGCGGACAGTCCTGAAGGAAAGTGCTGTGCCGGCGCATGTGCTCTACCCCTCAGACGGCGGACCGGGTGACGATGAGGATGCCCTGATTCCGGCGGTGGAGGCAGAGGATGAGGACCGGCACCACAGGCGGCGGCGAGACAATCAGCAAGACCAATCCCGTGACCGTGATGAGGCTTCGCATCGCAGCGGCGCTCCCGAGACATCTGAAGCGGACGAAACTACCTCGGCAGAATCATCCGACTTCTACGGGCGACTGGGCGGCTGGTAACAGGCAACAAAAAAACCCGCCGGGGCCAATCAAGGCACCGGCGGGTTGTTCTATTCAGTCCAGCGACGATTAGTCGTTGCTGCGGTTCTTCAGAGCCGCGCCCAGGATGTCGCCGAGCGACGCGCCAGAATCGGACGAACCGAACTGTGCAACAGCTTCCTTCTCTTCTGCGATCTCGAGAGCCTTGATCGACAGCATGACCTTGCGGTCCTTCTTGGAGAAGTTGACGACGCGAGCATCAAAGACCTGGCCAACGGAGAAGCGCTCAGGACGCTGATCATCGCGGTCGCGGGCAAGATCGCCGCGGCGGATGAACGACGTGATGTCTTCATGGTTGACGAGCTTCACTTCAACGCCGCCATCGTTAACACCGATGACCTCGCACGAAACGACAGCGTTCTTGCGCAGTTCGCCAGAGGAAGCGGCTTCACCGACCGTATCACGGCCGAGCTGCTTGATACCGAGCGAAATGCGTTCCTTCTCGACGTCCACATCCAGAACGACAGCCTTGACGACATCGCCCTTGTTGAACTCTTCGATGACCTGCTCGCCTGGACGGTTCCAGTCGAGGTCGGACAGGTGAACCATGCCATCGACGTCGCCTTCGAGGCCGATGAACAGGCCGAATTCGGTCTTGTTCTTGACTTCGCCTTCAACTTCCGTGCCAGCCGGATGGCTGTAGGCAAATGCCTGCCACGGATTTTCGAGGGTCTGCTTCAGGCCGAGCGAGATACGACGCTTGGACGGATCGACTTCGAGAACGACCACGTCAACTTCCTGGCTCGTGGACAGGATCTTGCCGGGGTGAACGTTCTTCTTCGTCCAGGACATTTCGGAGATGTGGATGAGGCCTTCGATGCCCGGCTCCAGCTCAACGAATGCACCGTAGTCGGTGATGTTGGTGACGGTACCGGAGATCTTCTTGCCAACCGGGTACTTGGCGGAGATGCCATCCCACGGATCCGACTCGAGCTGCTTCATGCCGAGCGAGATGCGGTGAGTTTCCTGGTTGATACGGATGATCTGAACCTTGACCTGCTGGCCGATGTTCAGGATTTCCGACGGATGGTTCACACGGCGCCATGCCATGTCGGTGACGTGCAGCAGGCCGTCGATCCCGCCGAGGTCAACGAACGCACCGTAATCGGTGATGTTCTTGACGACGCCGTCAACAACCTGACCTTCTTCGAGGTTCTGAACGATTTCAGAACGCTGCTCGGCACGGGACTCTTCCAGAACCGTACGACGCGAAACAACGATGTTGCCGCGACGCTTGTCCATCTTGAGGATTTCGAAGGGCTGCGGGTTATGCATCAGAGGCGTTACGTCACGAATCGGACGGATATCGACCTGAGAGCGCGGAAGGAAGGCAACAGCGCCGTCGAGGTCAACCGTGAAGCCGCCCTTGACCTGGTTGAAGATAACGCCTTCAACGCGCTCGCCAGCTTCGAACTTGGCTTCGAGCTTGATCCAGCTTTCTTCGCGGCGAGCCTTTTCGCGCGACAGAACAGCTTCGCCGAGAGCATTTTCAATGCGCTCTACGTAAACTTCAACTTCGTCGCCGACCTTGAGCGAGCCGTCCTTGCCCTTGGCGCCGAATTCCTTCAGCGGAACGCGGCCTTCAACCTTGAGGCCTACGTCGATAACCGCGACGTCCTTCTCGATTGCCGTGACTGTACCCTTGGCAACATAGCCTTCGGCCAGATCGTTAGAGGCAAAGGATTCTTCGAGAAGGGCTGCGAAATCTTCCCGCGTGGGGGTTGCTACTGACATGAAATCTCCTGATCGTGCCGTTTGTCTGGCACGCAATGCGCCGGGGGTTGGTGTTGTTCATACCCAAAGAACAAGTCCGCCCTACACACTTCGAGGGCAATCCGGCGCAGGACCCATATCTTCAAGCTTAGTCTGTTCAGTCTCCGGTTCACCGGCTTGGCCGACGGACCGTCAATTGGGGTTCAGGACTGCGTCGATCAAGATCTTGGCTGCCTGAAATGCGGCCTCTATACTCATTTCCGATGTATCAAGCAAGTGCGCATCATCTGCCGGTTTCAAAGGGCTATCGGCGCGACCCATATCGCGTTCATCGCGCTTTTTGACATCTTCGAAAATGGCCTCGTAATCGGCACTTCCACCATTTGCGATGATTTCGTCATGACGACGCCTTGCTCGCACGTCCGGCGAGGCCGTCACATACAGCTTGACCTGCGCCTGTGGGCAGACAACCGTGCCGATATCGCGCCCATCCAATACGGTTCCCGGCTCTCGGTTCGAAAAGGCGCGCTGGGCTTCGACAAGGGCGCGCCGAACCGACGGCATGACTGCGATTTTGGAGGCCGCCTCTCCAATATGGTGCTGCGCCAGGACGGAGCGATCAAGACCGGCCAGATCGACCTCGCAAGCCATTTTCTCGGCCACGGCCTCGTCGTCCAGCGGCAGGCCGGCATCCAGAAGCGCCTTTGCGGTGGCCCGGTAAGTCAGGCCCGTATCGAGGTGATGGAAGCCGTAGGTATCGGCTATCTTGCGCGAGAGCGTTCCTTTGCCGGCAGCAGCTGGCCCATCGATCGCGATGATAAAAGTCATGACTCACTCCCGAAAATCAACGGGATCCGGCTTAACGAAATATCCGCCGCATGACCAGACGGAGAAGTTTTGTATTGTCCTCGTGAGTTGATGGGAGACAACGCGCACGCGACAGGTTCTGCAAAAGGGCCGGAAACCGGGCATTTACATGCGAAGTTTGCCTTTGACATGGGGATTTACAAGCTTTAATGGGACCGGCTAACATTTTTGAGCGTCGCATTTGCGGCAACGCCGAACTGATCGGCCATTCTCACGGGGCATCCACAGTGGCAAAAGCGGAACTTGGAACCAAGCGTACCGACCCGGATACGGGCAAGAAATTCTACGACCTGAACAGAGATCCGGTCGTCTCTCCTTACACCGGCAAATCCTGGCCACTCTCTTTCTTTGAAGAGAACACGGCGCAGATGAAGATGGAGCAGGCCGAAGAGGAAGAGGTCGCCGAAGTCGATACGGAAAATCCCGATGTCGAACTGGTCTCGCTCGAAGAGGGTGATGACGCGGCGGCTGGCGATGACATTCCGGATATGGGCGATGACGACGTCGAGATCGACGGCGACGACGACGACACGTTCCTGGAAGCCGATGAAGATGATGATGATGACGATGTGTCCGGCATCATCGGCGTCGGTGGCGACGAAGACGAAGTCTAAGCTCTTGAATTTCGAGGCCCGGTGAAAAAAATCACCGGGCTTTTCATTTTCGGCTTGCGCTTGGAAATTTCCGGAAGTAATAAGCCGCCACCCCGACAGAAGCGCTGCTTCGAACGGGTTCCCGGAACCGGTAAATGCCCGGTACCCTGATGGGGCTATAGCTCAGCTGGGAGAGCGCTTGCATGGCATGCAAGAGGTCAGCGGTTCGATCCCGCTTAGCTCCACCAAACTTTTCCGTTCTAATTCTACGTTTGAAGCTGTTGCATCTGTCGTAGCAGACGAGCGTTTCAGACCAACCTCGTCGACCTACCAGACCACCTACCGCCGCGGCTCGCCGCCCGGCGCGTAAACGCTTTTGCTTTCAAAGCGAAACTTGTGGCTGCACTGGCAGCGCAGCATGTATTTGCGGGGATCGCGTGACGCGAATTCGGTCGAGAAGCCCCTCGGCATTTCGTCGATCTGGAAGCCGGGGTCCTTGCGGCGCGGGTCATCATCCTCGGAAACCTCGGCAAAGCCGGAGTGTCCGCATTGAGGGCATTCAAGTTTCCGGGAGTATCGATCGCGCGCAGCCATGGCGCTTACCTAAGATGGGAGCTTGACGATGGCAAGCCTGCTGATCTTTGACTTGCCGAATGTTTTCGCCGCGTCCAGATAGCGACAGGGAAATGGGAGAAAGAGGCGTTTGCAGGAATTAGAACAGTTTTTCAACAGGAGCGCCGTCGAGGTTGCCCGCGATCTCATCGGTGCGAGCCTTTGCGTTGATGGCATTGGCGGGGTCATCGTCGAGACTGAAGCCTATATGCCCGATGATCCGGCTTCGCATAGTTTTCGCGGTCAGACCAACCGCAACCGCTCCATGTTCGGGCCGCCCGCGCACGCCTATGTCTACCGTTCCTATGGCATCCACTGGTGCCTGAACTTCGTGTGCCTTCCCGCAAGCGCGGTGCTGATCCGCGCCCTCCAGCCGGTCCACGGCCTGGCAGAAATGGAAGAGCGGCGCCGGGTTTCCGATCCATTACTGCTATGCGCTGGACCCGGAAGGGTTTCCCAGGCACTCGGCATCGACATCCGGCATGATGGCCTACCCTTGTCAGACGCGCCCTTCGAACTGAAACCATCCCACGAATCGGTGCTGGTCGTCACAGACCGGAGAATCGGCATCAGCAAGGCGGTTGATCATCTCTGGCGCTTCGGTCTGCAGAATTCCGTCTACGTGAGCAAAAAATTCAGGTCGTCTTGATTGGTAAAATTGGCAGTCACCTCACCAAGACTATTTTAAACTTAAAATATCTGGATTATCGTTATCGTCTATATTCTTCGGCTATGACGAGGCGGTGAGGTTTATGATGGGATTGTCGGCATGATGGATTTCGCTAGGACACGCAAACTGTTTTACATGCCGGATGGTGTCATTTATCTGGATGGGAATTCGCTCGGGCCCTTGCCGCATTCAGCCGTCGAGCGGGTTTCCTCGCTGATGACACATCAGTGGGGCGAGATGCTGATCCGCGGCTGGAACGACGCGCAGTGGATGACCATGCCCCGCCGGATAGGCGACCGCGTTGGCAGACTGATCGGTGCACCTGCCGGAACCGTGGTCATGGGTGACACGCTTTCTATCAAGGTTTATCAGGCACTTGCCTCAGCCCTCGATCTCGTTGAAGACAAAAGCCGCAGGGTGATCCTGTCGGACAGCGGTAACTTTCCGTCCGATCTCTACATGGCGGAAGGACTCATAAAGTCTCTCGATCGCGGTTACGTGCTCAAAGTGGTCGCGCCGGACGAAGTGGAGGCGGCGATCAATGAGACCGTGGCCGTGACGATGCTCACGGAAGTGGATTATCGCACCGGCCGGCTGCATGACATGAAGGTGCTGACCGCCAAGGCCCATGCCGTGGGTGCACTTGCGATCTGGGATCTGGCGCATTCTGCAGGCGCCATCCCGGTTGACCTCGCGGGGGCTGAAGCCGATTTCGCCGTGGGCTGCACCTATAAATATCTGAACGGTGGGCCGGGGGCGCCCGCCTTCATCTATGTGGCGCCGAAATGGGCGGACAAGGCACGTCCTGCCCTCTCGGGATGGCTGGGGCACGAAAGACCGTTTGCTTTCGATCTTACCTATCGTCCGGGCGACGGAATAGACCGCATGCGCGTCGGTACGCCGCCGATCATTGCGCTGGCGGCGCTCGATGCGGCTCTCGATGCGTGGGACGGCATCGACATGGCCGATATCCGACAGAAGTCGATTGCGCTGTGCGATCTGTTCATTCGTGAGGTTGAAGGCAAATGCCCGAGCCTGAAACTCGGTTCACCACGCGACGGCACCCAGCGGGGCAGCCAGGTATCCTTCATCCATCCGGAAGGCTATGCGATCATGCAGGCCTTGATCAGCCGCGGCGTGATTGGTGATTTCCGTGCGCCAGACGCAATCCGCTTTGGTTTCACGCCGCTTTATATCGATGAGACCGACGTTCGCGCTGCTGTCGATATTCTGGCCGACATCATGACGAATAATCTCTGGGACCAACCGCAATTCAAGCAGAAGGCGCTCGTGACGTGACCGACAAGCCCTACGATCCTTCCCGGGAGGGGGCGCAAATGTCCTTTCGCGAGCGCATGTCCTATACGGATTATCTGCAGCTCGACCCGATCCTGTCTGCCCAGAAGCCGCTTTCCAGCGCGCATGACGAATTGCTGTTCATCATCCAGCATCAGACGTCCGAGCTCTGGATGAAGCTCGCGATCCACGAGATAACCTCCGCCATGCAGGCCATTCGACGGGACGATCCGCAGCCCGCGTTCAAGATGCTGTCACGCGTGGCACGCATATTCGAGCAATTGAACAGTGCCTGGGACGTGCTGCGCACGATGACGCCAAGCGAATATACCGATTTCCGCAACGCGCTTGGTCAGTCTTCCGGCTTTCAGTCCTATCAGTATCGCGCCATCGAGTTTCTGGCGGGCAATCGCAATGCAGCGATGCTGGGGCCGCACCAGCACCGCCCGGACCTGATGACGCATCTGGAAGACATCTTGTCCCGCCCAAGCCTTTACGATGAAGCCATTCTGCTTCTCGGACGAAGCGGTTTCGACATCGGCGCTGACGGCGAACGCCAGGATTGGCGTGACAAACGTGGTGAGAGCGAGCAGGTGCTGGAAGCCTGGCGAGCCGTCTATGCGGCGCCCGGCAAACATTGGGTGCTTTACGAGTTGGCGGAAAAGCTGGTGGATTTCGAAGACTATTTCCGTCGCTGGCGTTTCAACCATGTCACCACCGTCGAGCGTGTCATCGGCTTCAAGCGCGGCACCGGTGGGACGTCTGGCACCCAGTATCTGAAGAAGATGCTGGAGGTGGAACTGTTTCCAGAATTGTGGCGCGTCAGAACCGTACTTTGACACCAGCGGGAGGGATTCATGCTGTTTTACCGGATCGATGACTGGAGCGACGCCTATACAAACGGCGGCAACATCCCGCGCGGCGAAGCCTGGCCTGAAGTCTGGGTGGAACCGGCAAGGCTCTATCGCGAACGCATGATCGAAGCAGGTCGCGCCCGGCTCGATCTTTCCTATGGTGCAAACCCGCGTAATCGCTTTGATCTCTTCCTGCCACAAGGAACCCCGAAGGGTCTGGTCGTCTACATCCACGGCGGCTATTGGCAGGCACTCGACAAAAACTACTGGTCGCATCTGGCCCATGGCAGCATCGAGCATGGCTTTGCGGTGGCCATGCCTTCCTACACGCTTTGTCCGGATGTGCGTGTGGGTAACATCGTTCAGGAAGTTGCCGCTGCGATTTCGGATGCGGCAGGCGAGATCGACGGACCAATCCACCTGACAGGCCACTCCGCCGGCGGGCATCTTGTCACCCGCATGGTGGCCGAAACTTCACCGCTGCCGAACGATGTTCGGTCACGGGTGCGGACGGTGGTTTCGATTTCCGGCGTTCATGATCTGCGGCCGCTGGTGAACACCAACCTCAATGCCAAGCTGCGGCTAGACGATGCGGAGGCCGCTCAGGAAAGTCCCGTCTTGATGAGGCCCGGTCGCGACACGCGCCTTTTCTGCTGGGTGGGTGCGAACGAGCGCTCTGAATTCGTTCGCCAGAATACGTTGATGGCCAGCGTGTGGCTCGGTCTCGGCGCGGAAACCGGAGCCTATGCGGAACCTGACAAGCACCATTTCACCATTGTCGACGGCCTTGCCGATCCTCATCATCCTCTGGTGAAGACCCTTCTTTCCTGACTTTTCACGCTTCTTCGTCTTCGTCTGTAAAATGTGAGCGACCTTCCTCAACATGGCCCCTCCCCTTCGGTCTGAAGGGGATCCAAAGCGTGTCGCGATCTTTCAGATTCGCTCCTGGCGCTTTGTCTCTTTGTTTTAACGCATGTCGTTTTCGCAAAACCGCTGCACACTTTTGCGCGACATGCTTTACGCTTGGGTGGGACGGAATGCGAATCACCGGGTGACGACCAATGACTGTGGCGAGGCGAAAGCGATTGATTCGGGCGCAACGTGCCTGGACAGGGATTGCGCTCGTTGCCGCGATTTCCTTCCTGGCCGGAATGACTGATGCCATCGGCCTGCGGCTTTCCGGCGACTTTGTTTCGTTCATGACGGGAAATACCACGCGCGCCGCCATTTTCTTCGTGGATGGCAACTGGGGACATGGACTGGTGCTGCTCGGCGCCATTGCCCTTTTCGTCATGGGCAACGCGCTAGGCATCGTCATCGCCAGTATCGTTCGACGCAGGATCTTCGGGGTTCTGGCGGCGGTGTCCCTGCTCCTTAGTTTCGCTTCGATATTGGACCAGCCTCAGCTTGGCGTCTTGCGCTTCTACCTCGTCGTTCTCGCCATGGGGGTCGTGAATGCCGCCGTCGAACAGATCGAAGGCCTGCCAATCGGCCTGACCTATGTGACGGGCGCGTTATCGCGTCTGGGGCGCGGCATTGGCCGCTTCATCATGGGAGACCGGCGGCTGGACTGGTCCATCCAGATCGTACCCTGGTCCGGCATGGTGACGGGTGCCCTGTGCGGCGCCCTGATCGGCGGTGCATTTGCGCGCGAATCATTGTTCCTTGCGGCTGTATTTGCCATGGGCATCGCCATTTCGTCGCTTTTCATCCGCAAGACGCTGCACCACCGCTATAACCAGCGCCCTGCCAGCACCTCACGTAGATAGTGTTCATGTTTTATCTCTCGAAGATCGTCTGGCTGGTCGCACAGCCGCTTTCGCTTGTGTTCCTGGCGATCCTGCTGGCGCTGCTTCTCAGCCTCGCGGGTTGGCGGAAATCCGGTTTCCTGTTTTCGAGCCTTGCTGCGCTTCTGCTGTTCGTGACGCTTTACACGACAACCGGCAATGTTCTTCTGCAAAGGCTCGAGAACAAGGCACTGCGCCCTCAACCGGACCCCGCCTCTGTCTCCTGCATCATCATGCTGGGTGGCGCGATCGAAAATGACGTGATGGACGCACGCGGTGGCATAGAGTTCAATGCAGCGGCGGACCGCTATACGCAGACGGTGAGACTGGCTCTAAAATACCCGCAAGCCAGTCTGATCATTTCCGGTGGCGATGGTTCGTTCAGCGGGCGTTATGAAGGTGAAGCAGAGGCGACAGAACGGTTTTTTACCGATTTGGGGATCAACGCCGACCGTCTGATCAAGGAAAACACGTCGCGCAATACGTTTGAGAACTCAGCCAACACCAGGGAGCTATTAGAGCGGCATGGCCTGACAGATTGCCTGCTGGTGACCTCCGCCTTCCACATGCCACGCGCCACGGCGCTCTTTGCCAAAATGGGGATCGGCGTTATTCCCTACCCGGTCGATTACCGAACGACTGGTAGGACGGAGATCGGCTTCGATTTCACCCAACCCTCGCTGAATGCCCAGAACATGGCAACGGCGGTCCGGGAATGGCTGGCGATCGTCGCCTATCGGCTATCCGGGCGAACCGGCTGACTATTTCTTCGAGATCGTGACCATTTGCGCGCCGCGGATCCGGACCGTCATTTCACAATCGGGCTTTTCGGTACGGTTGCAATATTTCGGGTGCATCTTGAAGACGAACACCATGTTGCCGAACCGCTTGACGAAATCATAGCCATAGATCTGGGCGGTGGCGATCATGAAGTAGCCGCCTTCCTTGACCTGAAGATAGAAGTTGTTGGGGCAACCTTCCTCGGTGCAGCCAATGCCCTTCTGACCCTTGCAGGTCATTTCTCCATGATTGACGACTGCGTCGATCAACCCATCATTATTGACGTCAAAGCGCTTGATGAAGCCATCGCCGAACAAAACGCCGGGGCATTCCTTGCGGTAGTGATCCTTTTCGTAGATCTCGGGATCACTTAACAACGGCTGCTGCGCAGAGGCAACCGAGGGCGCGACTGCCATGAGGATAGCGAGCGATGACATCAAGAAAAGATTGCTGAAGCTTTTTACCACGATCGACTTCCCCGATGCTTTTTCACGGCATACAAACCTGCCGGGACGGCGGCATCAAAATCAGATGCCGCGCATATAATCGCGCCGTACTTGTGCGACGCTTGTGAACATTAAGGGGAAAGCCCTGCCATGGCTCTGCTCGGATTGCTGGATTACGCAGGGGTCGCCCTGTTTGCCGCCACAGGCGCGCTTGCAGCATCACGCAAGCAACTGGATCTCATCGGCTTTCTGTTCTTCTCGGCGGCCACGGGGGTGGGCGGCGGGACTCTGCGTGATCTCGTGCTCGGCAAGCCAGTTTTCTGGGTCGCTGACCCGACCTATCTGCTCATCTGTGTTGCAGTTGGAATCATCGTGTTTCTGACAGCGCACATGATCGAATGGCGCTACCAGTTGCTGATCTGGCTGGATGCGATCGGTCTCTCGGCCTATAGCGTTATGGGGGCGGCCAAGGGCTTGGCGACCACCGGTTCGCCAACCATCGCCATCGTTACCGGCACGATGACGGCAACGTTCGGCGGTATTCTGCGCGATCTGATTGCCAACGAGCCGTCAATTCTGCTGCGCCCTGAAATCTATGTGACGGCAGCACTTGCTGGCGCCAGCGCCTTCACAGCCGCACAGCTGCTGGATCTGCCGCTGGCCGCCAGTTCCGCAGCGGGCATCGTCATCGCTTTTGCGCTTCGCGGAGGTGCACTGCATTTCGGATGGACGCTGCCACGCTATCGCCCGCGTCCAGGCAGGCCCGCGGACGAGGCGCTGAAGACGAAAACCAAAAAGCGGAATTAATCAGGATTTCTTTTCGCGCAGGCGGATGATCACATCCACATGGGCGATTTCCATTCCCTCGGGTGCTTCGGGAAGATTGCCGATTTCGATATTGCTGACCGGAATATCCAGCACCTCGTTGCGTCCCTCGACGAAGAAGTGGTGGTGATCGGAGATATTCGTATCGAAATAGGTCTTGGCGCTCTCGACGGCCAGAACGCGAATCAGTCCGGCTTCCGTAAACTGGTGGAGCGTGTTGTAGACGGTCGCCAGCGACACAGGCACGCCTGCCTGGGAGGCTTCCTCATGCAGTTCTTCGACCGTCAGATGACGATCACCTTTGGCGAACAGGAGATCGGCCAGCGCTACGCGCTGACGCGTCGGGCGCAAGCCGCACGCGCGAAGTCTTGTTTCCACTTGAACTGTGGCGTCCGCCATTCGTTGCCTTGCTCCATCAAGACCAATGTACTCAAGTTTTCGATATAACTTTTGCAGCCCTTACTTTCAATAGCGAGAAATGGCGCTTCTAAGGTTCCTGTTAGGTCGAAATGCGAAAAATGCGCTCAAAGCCTCTGGTTTGCCGGTGCCGCTTCCTATATGCCGACCACCAAGATGGCGCGAAAAGCTTCTGCTTATCCGCAGGAGACCTAACCCTCGCGCTTCATTTTCCAGCGGTCTTGCTTTAAACACGCTGTGGACCAAAGACGAGGGGGAACGGAAAGACCTCATGAGCAGCAGACAATCCAGCTACACATACGAAGAACTGATCGAGTGCGCCCACGGCAGACTGTTTGGGCCGGGCAATGCGCAATTGCCGCTGCCGCCCATGCTGATGGTTCACCGGATCACGGAAATTTCCGAAACAGGCGGCGCCTTCGACAAGGGCTTTCTGCGCGCCGAGTTCGATGTGCGGCCGGACGACTGGTATTTTCCGTGCCATTTCGAGGGCAATCCGATCATGCCAGGATGCCTCGGCCTTGACGGGATGTGGCAGCTGACCGGCTTCTTCCTCGGCTGGCTGGGTGAGGAAGGCCGCGGAATGGCTCTCTCAACCGGCGAAGTCAAGTTCAAGGGCATGGTTCGCCCGCACACAAAACTCCTGGAATACGGCATCGACTTCAAGCGTGTCATGCGTGGGCGTCTGGTTCTTGGCACCGCCGATGGCTGGCTGAAGGCCGATGGCGAGACGATCTATCAGGCGACCGACCTTCGTGTTGGGCTTTCCAAGGACAAGGCGGCCTGATTGCAGGCCAGTGCCAGGAAGCCGGCGATGTCGGCTTTCTTTTTTCAACGACTTCAAAAGGTTCATTGTCATGCGACGGGTAGTTGTCACGGGTTTGGGTGTCGTTTCTTCAATCGGCAATAATGCCGATGAGGTGACCACCTCGCTTCGCGATGCCAAGTCCGGCATCACCTTCTCCAGCGATTTTGCCGAGCACGGCTTCAAGTGCCAGGTCTGGGGCAAGCCTACCCTTGATCCGACCGAACTGGTGGATCGGCGCGCGATGCGCTTTCTCTCCCAGGGCGGCGCCTGGAACCATGTTGCGATGAAGCAGGCGATTGCCGACGCAGGCCTGGAAGAAGCCGATTACGCGCAAAATGAGCGCGTTGGCATCATCATGGGCTCCGGCGGTCCTTCCACCCGCCAGATCGTTGAAGCTGCCGATATCGTACGCCAGAACAACAGCCCCAAGCGCATTGGGCCGTTCGCTGTGCCGAAGGCCATGTCTTCCACTGCTTCGGCAACGCTTGCCACATGGTTCAAGCTGCATGGCGTGAACTACTCGATCTCCTCAGCCTGCTCGACATCGGCGCACTGCATCGGCAATGCGGTCGAAATGATCCAATGGGGCAAGCAGGATATGGTGTTTGCCGGTGGCCACGAGGATCTGGACTGGACGATGTCCGACCTCTTCGACGCCATGGGCGCCATGTCAACGAAGTACAACGACCGCGCAGAGGTTGCTTCGCGCGCGTATGATGCCAACCGAGACGGCTTTGTCATCGCCGGTGGCGCAGGCGTCCTCGTTCTCGAAGAGCTGGAGCGTGCCAAGGCGCGTGGCGCGAAGATATATGCGGAAGTGGTCGGCTACGGTGCGACATCCGACGGCTACGATATGGTCGCCCCCTCCGGCGAAGGCGCAATCCGCTGCATGCGGCAGGCGCTCTCTACAGTTAAAGGCGAGGTTGACTACATCAACACGCATGGCACATCCACGCCCGTGGGTGACGCCAAGGAAATGGGAGCGATCCGCGAAGTCTTCGGCTCCAAGATCCCGCACATTCAATCCACCAAGTCGTTGACGGGCCATTCTCTCGGCGCGGCCGGCGTTCAGGAATCGATCTATTCGTTGCTGATGATGCAGGCTGGCTTCATTGGTGAAAGCGCGCATATCGAAGAGATCGATCCAGATTTTGCCGATATGCCTGTCGTTCGTCAGCGCATCGACAATGCGAAATTCGATATTGCCCTTTCCAACTCCTTCGGGTTCGGCGGCACCAACGCCACGCTCGTCTTCCAGCGCTATAACGGATAAGACCATGAGCGGTATCATGCAGGGAAAACGCGGGCTCATCATGGGCGTCGCGAACAATCACTCCATTGCCTGGGGCATCTCCAAGGCTGTTTCGGCGCAGGGCGCAGAGCTGGCCTTCACCTATCAGGGTGAAGCGCTGGGCCGTCGCGTCAAGCCGCTGGCAGCAGAGGTCAATTCCGATTTCGTCCTGCCCTGCGATGTCGAGGATCTGGCATCTGTCGATGCCACGTTCGATGCCATCAAGGAGCGCTGGGGCAAGCTGGACTTCATCGTCCACGCGATCGGCTTCTCCGACAAGAACGAGCTGAAGGGCCTTTACGCGGATACGACGCGCGACAACTTCAGCCGGACCATGGTCATCTCCTGTTTCTCCTTCACGGAGATCGCAAAGCGCGCCGCAGAACTGATGACGGACGAAGGCGCGATGCTGACGTTGACCTATGGCGGCTCGGTGCGCGTTATCCCGAACTACAACGTCATGGGCGTCGCAAAGGCAGCTCTGGAAGCGTCCGTACGCTATCTGGCCGCAGACTATGGTCCAAAGGGTATTCGCGTCAACGCGATCTCGGCTGGCCCTGTCCGGACCCTGGCCGGCGCTGGCATTTCGGATGCACGCGCTATCTACTCCTGGAACCAGAAGAATTCGCCGCTCCGCCGCACCGCGACAATCGAGGATATCGGCGGTTCCGCCCTCTATCTCCTGTCAGATCTTTCGCGCGGCGTCACGGGTGAAATCCACTACGTGGATGCGGGCTACAACATCACCTCGCTGCCCAATCTGGATCGTCTGCGCAACGCCGACTCCGAGTAAGAAACCGAGCGTCGAACAAGAAAGGCCCCCGAATCATCAGATCCGGGGGCCTTTTCTAATCGATGGCGACTTTGACCTACTTTCGTGCCTGAAGCACCTTGAAGCGGGCATTGCGGCAAACTTCACTGCTTTCCTTGAATTCTGCCTTCAGGACCGGCTCATAGGGCAGACCGCGGTTGGCCACCATCAGCAACTGGCCGCCGATGCGCAGCGCGCTGGATGCTGCCTTGATGAAAGCCTGGCCGATGGCTGGATCGGCCGCGTGGCCCTCATGAAATGGCGGGTTCATGATCACGAGATCGTACTTCTCCTTGATCGGCTCAGCCACCAGATCCTGCCAGAAAAAGCGGGTCGCGAGATCCGGGCAATCGCGCGCAAGGTTCTGCTTCGCGAACTCCAATGCACGGTGATCGGCCTCGAAGAGATCGATACGATTGGTACGCGGCGACGCTTCCTTGAGCATGACCGAGAGATAGCCCCAACCTGCGCCCAGATCGGCTGCGTTTCCATCGAAATCGCGCGGCAGGCGGCTTGCGAGCAGCTCCGAGCCCGGATCGACATGATCGTGCGAGAAGGTTCCAGCAACGGTCTCAAACCGATTGTCGATCAATTGCGGCTGCTTTGCGAGCTTGACCACAGCAGCCGTAACGTCTGCCGGTCTTGTGAACCAGGCGACAACCCCGTGATACTTCGGCATGTGCTCCACGTCGAAGCCAAGATTGGCGAGCTGCTTGCGAAGCGGCTGGATGCCGTCTTCCTTGGCGCCGGCCAGAACAATGACCCCGCCGTCGCGCACACGCGTCAGGGCTTCGGCAACATTTTGCTCGTTTTCGCCTTTGTGCTTGCTGCACAGGATCAGCGCACCATCAAAGTTCTCGCCTTCAACTTCCGGAACCACACGGGCACCGGTCGCGCTCAAGGGACGAAAGAGAGGGCGAAGCGGCTGGATGTTCAGGATCTCAGCCTTGAAGTCCTCGGGTAAACGAGGCGCCACTTCCGCAGCAAGAAAGAGGAAGCGGCTGCCCTCGCCCGGCGCGTCCAGCGTGCCAATGGCGAAGGGATGAAACAGTGTTTTAGCGGCGTCGCGGATCATGGTGGGTTCCGGGTCTTAGAGCTTTTCCGGTCAACCGGATCATTGATTATGCTCTATGTCTTTGTTTCTACGCAGTCCGGACGCAAAACCGCTAACGCATTTTTGCTCGGACGTGCTCCGGGATAGCAAAAGGGCGCGGAAACGATCCCGCGCCCCAAGAATGGTCTCAAGAAGAAACCTTATTCAGCGGCAGCGTCGCCTTCAGCCTTCTTGATTTCCTGGCCGGTTGCCTGATCGACAACCTTCATGGACAGGCGAACCTTGCCACGCTCATCGAAGCCCATCAGCTTGACCCATACCTTGTCGCCTTCCTTGACGACGTCGGAGGTCTTGGCAACGCGCTCGGAAGCCAGCTGCGAGATGTGAACGAGGCCGTCACGTGCGCCGAAGAAGTTGACGAATGCGCCGAAGTCGGCCGTCTTCACGACGGTGCCTTCGTAGATCTGACCAACTTCCGGCTCTGCCACGATGGAATGGATCCACTTGCGGGCTGCCTCAATTTCCTTGCCGGAAGCAGATGCGATCTTGACCGTACCGTCGTCCTCGATGTTGATCTTGGCGCCGGTCTTCTCAACGATTTCGCGGATGACCTTACCGCCCGAACCGATGACTTCACGGATCTTGTCGACCGGGATGTTCATGACTTCGATGCGCGGTGCGAATTCGCCCAGCTGACCACGGCTTTCGGTGATGGCCTTGGCCATTTCGCCGAGAATGTGGTTACGGCCACCCTTGGCCTGGTTGAGAGCGACCTTCATGATCTCTTCGGTAATACCGGCGATCTTGATGTCCATCTGCAGCGAGGTGATGCCCGCTTCGGTGCCGGCCACCTTGAAGTCCATGTCGCCGAGGTGATCTTCGTCACCCAAGATGTCGGAGAGAACCGCAAAGCGCTCACCTTCGAGGATGAGGCCCATGGCGATACCGGCAACCGGCTTGGCCAAAGGAACGCCTGCGTCCATGAGCGCCAGCGAGGTGCCGCAAACGGTTGCCATGGAGGACGAACCGTTGGACTCGGTGATTTCAGACACGACGCGCAGAGTGTAGGGGAACTGTTCCGGCGTGGGCAGCATCGGGTGGATAGCGCGCCATGCGAGCTTGCCATGGCCGATTTCGCGGCGGCCCGGGGAGCCCATGCGGCCAGTTTCACCGACAGAATAGGGCGGGAAGTTGTAGTGGAGCATGAACTGCTCCTTGTACATGCCCGTCAGGCTGTCGACATACTGCTCGTCTTCGCCCGTGCCGAGCGTTGCAACGACCAGAGCCTGCGTTTCGCCGCGGGTAAAGAGAGCGGAACCGTGTGTGCGCGGCAGGATGCCAACTTCCGAAATGATCGGACGAACGGTTTCGAGGTCGCGACCGTCGATGCGGCTCTTGGTGTCGAGGATGTTCCAGCGAACGATCTTGGCCTGCAGGTGCTTGAACACGGCTGCAACCACTTCGGGCGCATACTTGGCTTCGCCTTCGGCAGGCAGGAAGTGTGCCTTGACCTTTGCCTTGACGGCATCAACGGCAGCGTAGCGGTCAGCCTTCTGGGTGATCTTGTAGGCGTCACGCAGTTCGGCTTCGGCAAGCTTCAGCATTTCGGCTTCGAGTTCGGAATGATCTTCCGGTTCGAACTCGCGCGGCTCCTTGGCAGCCACTTCAGCCAGCTTGATGATGGCGTCGATGACCGGCTGGAAACCCTTGTGGCCGAACATGACGGCGCCAAGCATGACTTCTTCGTTGAGTTCCTTGGCTTCGGACTCAACCATCAGAACCGCGTCGGATGTACCGGCGACAACGAGGTCGAGCGTCGACTCGTCCATCTCGTCCAGATGCGGGTTCAGAACGTATTCGCCATTGATGTAGCCAACGCGTGCGCCGCCAACCGGGCCCATGAACGGAACGCCGGACAGCGTCAGGGCAGCAGAGGTAGCAACCATGGACAGGATGTCCGGGTTGTTTTCCAGGTCATGCTGAATGACGGTGACGACAACCTGCGTGTCGTTCTTGTAGCCTTCCGGGAAGAGCGGACGGATTGGACGGTCGATCAGGCGCGAAACCAGCGTTTCGTTCTCCGAAGGACGGCCTTCACGCTTGAAATAGCCGCCCGGGATCTTGCCGGCAGCATAGGTCTTTTCCTGATAGTTGACGGTCAGCGGGAAGAAGTCCTGGCCCGGCTTCGGCTCCTTGGCAGAGACCACAGTCGCCAAGACCACGGTTTCGCCATAGGTGGCGATGACGGCGCCATCCGCCTGACGAGCAACCTTGCCGGTTTCCAGTCTGAGCGTGCGGCCTGCCCACTCGATTTCGACAGCATGTGTGTTGAACATGATTTTCAGTCCTTCATGCGCGGCGGCCTTGCACCTCACCCGCCAAGGGGAGCATGCCGAAAGCCGCATCCAGCGCTTCGTGTGACGAGATCACGGGCAAGACAACAAGAGGCTTTCAATGAGCCAGACTATGTGCCTGGCGAAAGCATCCGGCAATCCTGCCCCATGACAGGTCATCGGTTAAGTTAGCAGGAACGGCGGATCCGGGCCTGCCAAGTCTGCCGCAATCCATGCGGCCGTTTCCGGGTCTTGCGCCCGGATGAAATGCGGCGAACGACCCTTTGGATCGTCCGCCGAATCTGGTCTTAGCGACGGATACCGAGGCTCGAGATGAGCTTCGTGTAACGGCCTTCGTCCTTCTTCTTCAAGTAGTCGAGCAGCGAACGGCGGCTCGAGACCATCTTGAGAAGGCCACGACGGGAGTGGTTGTCCTTCTTGTGGCCCTTGAAGTGCTCGGTGAGGTTGTTGATCCGCTCGGTCAGGATAGCAACCTGGATTTCCGGAGAACCGGTATCACCTTCAACGGTTGCGTATTCCTTGATGAGGGCAGCCTTACGCTCTGCAGTGATCGACATCGGACAATCCTTTCTGAAATTTAGGAATAAAGACACCAAAGGCCGGGATGTCGTCCAGCCTTGGCCATGAACGCAAAGGGCACGCACAAGCGCACCCTAGCTGGCCGTGGCTATAAACCATTCGGCCATTGATGGGAAGAGCTATGTTAGTTGCCGCAAATCAGGCGAAAACGCGCTTCGGCCGGAACTCGCCCTGTCCGATTTCGCCGATTGCTACCAGCTTGCCACCGGCAAGCGCCACGGCCTCCGGCTCATCGACGGGCGCATCGCGTCCACGCAGAATGATCGGATTGCCCATGCGAATACGATGGGCCTGATCATCGCTGATGCGGATCTGCGGCAGCGCAGACAAGGCCTCGCTCGTCTCCATGAGGAATGCGTCGAGTGCTGCCAGACGCTCGTCACGGTCCTCGATCTCTTCCAGAGCCACCAGTTCCGCCAGTGGCACCATCGCCTCTTCAGCGAAAGGCGCTACAAACGTACGACGGAGGCCTGAAATGTGGCCGTAGCATCCAAGGTCGCGGCCAAAATCGCGCGCCAGCGAACGAACATAGGTTCCCTTGCCGCATTCGACTTCGAAGAAGGCGCGATCTTTTTCCGCCTTCAACAGCGTCAACCGGTGGATCTCGACCTCTCGAGACGGAATTTCGACCGTCTCGCCGTCACGCGCCAGATCGTAGGCGCGCTCCCCAGCAATCTTGATCGCCGAAAACTGCGGAGGAACCTGGCTGATGACGCCCGTATAATTCGGCAGCAGCGCCAGGATCTCTTCCTCTGAGGGACGCTTGTCAGAGGTTTGCGTCACCTCGCCTTCCAGATCGTCGCTCGTGCGCTCTTCGCCCCAGGAAACCGTGAACTCATAGATCTTGCGCCCATCCATGACGTAAGGCACGGTCTTGGTCGCATCGCCCAGAGCGATCGGCAACATGCCAGATGCAAGCGGATCGAGCGTACCGGCATGGCCGGCCTTCTGGGCGTTGAACAGCCATTTGATCTTGCCCACGGCTTCGGTGGAGCCAAAATCAACGGGCTTGTCGAGAACGAGCCAGCCGGAAATGGCCCGGCCCTTGGGTTTACGCGGTTTGGACATCTTGCTCTTATTCGTTTTCGTCATCTTTTTCAGCATCAGCGGCGAGATCGCGGCTGACTTCCGGTGAGCGCAGAAGCTCATCGATTTTCTTGTAGTTGTCGAAGCTCGTATCGTCGCGGAAGCGAACTTCGGGCATGTATTTCATCTGGCGAAGTGCGCCGCCCATACGTCCGCGAATGAATTTCGCGTTGCGGTTCAAGGCTTCGATAACCTTGGCATGATCGGACACGCCGAGCGGTGTGACATAGGCGGTTGCGATCTTGAGATCAGGTGACATGCGCACTTCCGAAACAGAAATGACCGTACGCTCGATGATATCGTCGCGCACTTCGCCCCGCTGCAGGACTTGCGTGATAGCGGCACGGACCTGTTCGCCAACGCGCAGCATGCGCTGGGAAGGCGCTGAAGAAGTTGCTTTGCTCATTGTTGTTTTTCTTTCCTTCGGCCAATCTCAAGATGCCAGAATAGCAGAATCCGGACCGGTTGGCGCGGGCAGGCGTGCTCAATGCCTCGCTTGATGCCAAACGTCAAGGTTTCCGGGCAAATCTGCCTGACATGCGTTCACGAAGAGCTGAGTTTTTCGATAACCCAACCCTACGAATTTTTGACCTGATGCGTTACCGTGTCGCACATCGAACTTGACGTTTTATGAGAATCCTCCATTTTAACCGCTGTCTCCCCCATGGCTAAACCGAAGCCGGGGATTGAACATTGGTGCCGGGCCCCTCTGGCGAGAGTTTTTACGGCGCTCTCGCGATGTCGGTACCGCCTGCAGCATAGCCGGCGGATAACAAACATGACCTACTATCCAATCCGTTCGACGGGTGACGCCCTGCGCGTGCCCGCAACTTTTTGCATGCCCTCCTTCGCGAATAGCCAGGAGGTGCAGCCATGAGCAGTTCCTCATCCTCCACCCTCGGTTATTTTCGATGGGCATTCATCGTCACCTTTGTCGGACTTGTGCTGGGTGGCGTTCTCGGCTGGCAGTCGACGGGAACCGTGAGCGGAACCCTCACGGTCTTCTTTATCTGTGCGGTCCTGGCCGTGCTGGAGATTTCCCTGTCATTCGATAACGCCATCGTCAATGCGAACAAGCTCAAAGACATGACGCCCGTGTGGCAGCAGCGCTTCCTGACATGGGGCATCCTGATTGCCGTCTTCGGCATGCGTATCGTCTTCCCGCTACTGATCGTCGTGATCGCAGCAGGCATTGGACCCATTGATGCCATCGTTCTGGCGGCATCGCGTCCGGAAGAATATTCACGTATCATGCACGAGGCGCATCTGCCGATCGCCGCGTTCGGCGGTACCTTCCTGATGATGGTCGGCCTCACCTTCTTCTTCAACCATGAGAAGGATGTGCACTGGGTGGAGTTTCTCGAAAGCCGTGTTGCACGTTTTGCGACGATCAAGGGCGTCGAGATCGCCTTCGTCCTGCTGCTGATCATGCTGTTCTCGCAATTGCTGCCGGAAGCCGATGCCTCGACCTTCGTGCATGCAGCAGTCTACGGCCTCCTGACCTTCCTTCTGGTGGAAGTGCTGGGCGGCGTTCTTGATGCGTCCCAGAAGACAATGAGCGAAGCGGCCAAAGGTGGCCTCGGAGCCTTCATCTATCTCGAAGTGCTCGATGCCAGCTTCTCCTTCGATGGCGTGATCGGGGCTTTCGCCCTGACGCAGAACCTGTTCATCATCGCCATCGGCCTCGGTATCGGCGCCATGTATGTGCGCTCGATGACCATCATGCTGGTGGAGAAGGGCACGCTTGCAGAGTATCGCTACCTGGAACACGGCGCATTCTATGCCATCCTGATCCTCTCGGTCATCATGTATGTACAGACGCTGTATCATATCCCGGAGGTCATTACCGGTCTCGGCGGCGCAGGTCTGATTGGTCTCTCGCTCTGGTCGTCCATCCGCTACAATCGACGTGAACAGGCACATGGTGCCGAAGCACTGACTTGAGTTCAGACACGATATCGGGCCCTTGATGGGCCCGGTTTCATTTTGCAGGTATCATGACATAACCGTAATAAAACATGACTTTTAAATACAGGAATTGACCGCTATTCAGGGAGGCAGATTGCTTCTCAATTTTCAGGAATTTGCCATGGATCAAGTTTCACCCCCTGTGACAGAGACGCCTCGTCGAGGCCCCAATTTGCCCTCCTGGACACTCACCGTGCTTGAAAGCTTCGACGTGACGCCAAAGATGCGGCGTATTGTGTTCAGCGTCGAAAACATAGACCGTTTCGAGTACAAACCTGGACAGGACATCGTCTTTTTCTTGAATGATCCGGCAGGCGGCCATGGACGCCGGCACTATACCGTGCGCGCAGTTGACCGGGATGCCAACACCCTCTCTGTGGACTTCGTTCTGCACGGTAATTCCGTCGGTCCCAACTTTGCCCGAAGCGTAAAGCCGGGCGATCAGGTCGAGGTAAAGGGGCCGCGCGGACGGGTGGTTTTCAGGCCGGATGCCGATTGGCACCTGCTGACTGGCGATGAAACCTGCATTCCCGGCATCCTGCACATTCTCGAGACATTGCCGACCGGCGCACGAGCGATGGCTTTCATCGAGATCGAGGATGATAGCTGGAAACAGGATTTCGAGACGCAAGGGGAAGTCACGATCGAGTGGATCGCACGCGGCAAGGCAGGCCCGAGCTCGGTGATGATCGATCGGTTGAGCACGCTTGCGCTGCCTGACGGACATGGGCAGGCTCTCATCATCGGCGAGACCAGCAATGTGCGGGCCCAGCGCCATTATCTCATCGAACGTGGCTTCAGCCGGGATCGGATCGCATCAGAAGGTTACTGGCGCCCCGGTCGCAACGGCGGTCACGATCACGTCGATGACTGACTTTCAGGTCAAAACAGAGCGGCATCGAGATCATCATCCGAGAGGACGGTAAGCGGTGCCTGCTCCGGGACAGCGGTTCCAAGGATGGCAGCGTGAAGCTCTCGCTCGGCCGCCATTGTGTAGATCCGGTTGATCCTGGGACCAATGACATCGAGTGCAGGCTGAAGGCGCGTGACATCGACGGACTGGTGGGAACTGGTATGCAGTTCCTCTTCGCACCGATGGAGGATTTCACCCAGATCCGCACGAAAATCCAATCGCTGAAGAGCGGCATTCATTTCAGCAACTCCAGAAGCGCCTTCCTTCGCCAAATTGGAAAGATCACCCTCCATGGCCTGGCCGACCGAGCGGATGCTTTCCAGCGCGCGCCGCAGACGATCATCAAGGCAATCCTGTGGAGCATCTTCTGGCGTATCGGTCAAAAGGCCTTTTGCCGCTCCTTCAAGCAACTTCAATTGCTCGAGGATCTGCTCAGCCGCTTCATCCAGATGACCTGCGAAGATGCGTAATTCCGCCGTGACAACGTTGATGGCCTTGCCTTCCTCGCCAATCTTGCCGCAACGCAGGTTCGTATTGAGGGCCATATAGTGGATGTCGCCGCGAACGACACGAACGATCCCGATGTCTTTCAGGAGAACTTCCACTGTCGCCAGGGTGCGCCTCGTCATCCGGGAAGCCTCGTCAGCGACCGCCTCGATTTCGGTAACGGCTGAACGCGCCTGTCCAATGCCGGTTTCGAGATCGCGTAACGATCCGTTCGAGGGCTCGTCACCCTCGCCGACCATTTCACGCTGGATTGTCGTGATCTGGCCAAGTTCATGACGGAAGCTCGCGATTGTCTCGACGATTCTCGCCGTATCGCGCTCAAAATCCTGGCGCGTCTGATGCAATTGTTCAGCGACGAGTTGGCGAACGATGGCTCTGAGCGCCTCATGATCGTCACGGCTCAGCGATGCCGCTTCCGCGGATAGAAGATAATCCTCCAGTATCGAGAATGAGGTCTGGCAGTGTTCGACACGTTGGCGAGTGATATCACCCACCTGCATGGCGGAAAGGGTGGAAGCCAACTTGTTCTGGATGCCCCTTGCAATACCCTTTACCTGCTCGGCACGCTGGTTGAGTTCGTGGCGGTGCGCGCTGATCTGATCGATGCCGCGCCCCAGGCCAGACACGATCGTCGGAATCGTCTGGCTATATCGGTCCAGTGTCGCGGAGCCCTTGCTCATGACAGGACCAAGTCCTGATCCGAGTTCGCCGAGCTTTTGCGACAGGCCATTGACCTGCTCGCTGCCTTCCTGGATGCGTTCGAGGATCTCTTCCGCAAATCCTGCGAAATCCGGGATACCGGCCCCTGTGATCTTGGCTGTTACGGCAAAGGTTCGAAGATAACGCAGTGTTTCCTGCATCCGGCTGATGTGAGGACGCAAAGAGCGTTCTGCCTCGGCAATTTCTCGAAATCCGATCTGCCGCTTCGCCTCGCCTTCCGTGAGGCTGGAAAGCCTGGCAACGGTGGCTTTCAGTTCGCCCATGGTGGCGTTGGCAGTTCCTTCGTCCAGCGAGCCGGTCAGGGCATCGAGAGAAGAGATCATCTTGTTCAAGATATCGAGAATAGACAGAAGTACAGCGCCACCGTCCAGAAAGCGTTGCTCGATGCGCGTACGCGCTTCCTCCAGCCGATCCGCATAAGATGAGGCATCGCGCGGAAAGCTCATCTCTTTTCTGGTTGCTGCCATTACCACGCCGTCAATCTCCGGTTTTAGGCAGAATTGCCCCGTTCCAGCACTGCGCATCGAGTTCCGAATCGCTTTACTCGACTTGTGCGTGAATTAGTTGACCTGCCGGGCGTTAAAGACTTGCCAATAGGACTCACGATTTCTGCAGCTTGGTTAATTTTCCTGACGCTGAAGTGCGCAATTCTGAAGGCACCGGAAATTACTAGGCAAGAAGTGATGCTCGACTATTAGTAACTTGTTAAGCATCCGGCACCACATTACCCAAAGTTGAATCACCGTTTAGCGACAGGTTAATTCGCGATGAGCAGCAATGAGACTGTGGCGGTCCTTTCCTGGGACGAAAGCCTTACGCTTCGCACCATATCTAACCATTGCGATGAGCTTCTATTAGCACTAACCCAGAAATCTGCGGTTGCTATAGATATAACTGATGACCAGCCTGTAGATCTCAGCCTCATCCAACTTATAGAGTCGGCGCGCATCTATGCCTCGACCTCCGGCAAGAAGCTCACACTGCTGAAGCCGGCGTCAGGTCATGTGCGTGACGTGCTTGAGCGAGGCGGTTTCCTGCAAAACATATCTCCGGAAGATTCCAACTTCTGGCTGCATGATGGAGTTAAGTAATGACCGCCAAGATTCTGACTGTTGACGATTCTGCCAGTATCCGCCTTACCACACGCGTTGCGCTCACCAATGCGGGCTATGCCATCACGGAAGCCGTGGACGGTATGGATGGATTAAGCAAAATGCGAAGCGGTCAATTCGATCTGATCGTGACAGACCTGAACATGCCGCAGATGGATGGCCTGACCATGATCCGCGAGCTTCGCAAGCTCCCTGCCTATATGGGGGTCCCGGTCATTTTTCTCACGACTGAATCCGACAACGAACTGAAGAGCCAAGCCAAGGCCGCCGGTGCGACAGGCTGGCTGACCAAGCCCTTTGACCCGGAAAGCCTGGTCAAGATTGTCAAGAAGGTTCTCGGCAGATGAGTTTTCCCGATCCAATAGCGGTTTTCCGTACGGAAGCTGCGGAATTGCTTGAGCAGATCGAAACCGGTCTGCTGGATCTCAATCATGACCTGGCCAACAAGGACCAGGTCGACGCCGTCTTCCGTGGGCTGCACACGCTGAAGGGATCCGGCGCCATGTTCGGGTTCGAGGCGCTGGCGGCCTTCACCCATCACTGCGAAAGCGCCTTCGATCAGGTTCGCAAGGGTGTTGTTCCGGCCACGCACGACCTGGTCAGTGCCGTCCTCAATGCCACCGACCACATGCGCGCGCTCATAGAGGTTCCTGCCGGGGATCACGACGCGGCAAGCGAACATCTTCTATCCGCGCTGAGGCTGGCCGTTGAGCATGCTGGCAATCCTGACATGCAGGCGATCGCCAAGCCTGCGGCCGGCCCCGACCTGACCCATTACAGGCTTCACTTCAGCCTGCCTCGCAATGCGATGGTGAATGGCACAAATCCGCTTCCCTTGCTTGATGAGCTTCGTGAGCTCGGAGAGTGCACTATCGAAGTCGACAAACAGGAAATCCCGGCGCTCGACGATCTGAACCCGCGCGATCTCTACCTCTCCTGGACTGTCGATCTGAAAACCACACAGCCACGCTCTGCTATCGACGACGTCTTCATTTTCGTCATGGATGAAATGCAGCTCAGCCTCGAAATTGTAGGCGAGCGTCGGAAGACTATCGCTGCGCCGATCGAACAGGCACAGCCACCACAGACCAAGGAAATCGAGATCGCCAGCGCCCCTGCCCGTCAGGACAGTGCGGTGCCTGCGAAATCTGCTCCGCAGCAACAGGACGCGAAGCAGGCAAAATCGAACGAGAACGTGCGTGTCCCGGCGGAGCGACTTGACGAGTTGATGGACCGGGTCGGCGAACTGGTTATTGCACAGTCTCGCCTTAGCCAGTTGGCTGGCTCCAGCGGCGACCTGCAACTGCGCGCCGTGTCGGAGGACGTCGAGCGGCTTTCCGGCGAATTGCGTGACACGATGATGGTCCTGCGCATGGTTCCGGTTGCGCATCTCTTCAGTCGCTTCCGCCGTCTGGTCCATGATCTTGCCATCGAGACCGGCAAGACCATTGAACTGATCACCGAAGGCGAGACGACCGAGGTGGACAAGAGCGTCGTCGAACGTCTCGCGGACCCTCTGGTTCATCTTGTTCGAAACTCCTGCGACCATGGGCTGGAAACGCCGGAAGAACGCAGAGCCGCCGGAAAGGACCCTGTCGGTCACATTTACCTCTCCGCGCGCCAGGCGGCGGGCGAAGTCATCATCACCATCAAGGATGATGGGCGCGGCATCAATCGCGAGCGTGTGCGAGCCAAGGCGGAAGCGTCCGGGATCATCGCTCCCAACGCGGTCTTGGCAGATCAGGATCTTCTACAGCTCATCTTCCAACCGGGCTTCTCGACAGCACAGCAGGTGACAAACTTGTCCGGCCGTGGTGTCGGCATGGACGTGGTCAAGCGGACGATTGACGCTCTGCGTGGCTCGATCGACGTGATGAGCCACAACGGCACCGGATCGGAAATCTCGCTCGCCATTCCGCTGACGCTTGCAATCATCGATGGGCTATTGGTGCGGGTTGGCGCCGGTCGCTACGTGATACCGCTCTCCGCCGTGGAGGAATGCCTGGAACTTTCGCCGGAAGAGGACATGCGTTCTCGCGGACGCAGCTTCATCTCGCTGCGCGACAGCCTGGTTCCCTTCATCCGCCTGCGGGATCTCTTCCATACGAACACGACGCCAGATCCCTTCCAGAAGGTCGTGGTGATCTCGACCGGCTCGGAACGTGTCGGTCTCGTGGTGGACCAGATCATCGGCGACCACCAGACCGTGATCAAAAGCATGTCCAAACTGCACCATGACGTCGCGACCTTCTCCGGTGCAACCATCCTTGGCGATGGCGGGGTCGCCCTTATCCTCGACGTCGGCCATCTGGTCGCGGCGGGGCAGCATCAGGAGGCGCAATTGCGCGCAGCAGGATGAGCGAACCGGCACGAAAACTTCCCGAAAGCCTCTGGGGAAATGCAGAAGAACTGGAGGTTCTGACCTTCGATATCGCTGGCGAAATGTTCGCCCTGGAAGCGATCAAGGTTCAGGAAATACTCGATCTTGTACCAGAAACCAGTGTGCCTGGCGCCAAGGCCTTCGTTGCGAGCGTCATCAACTTTCGCGGAAAGGTCATCCCGCTTGCAGATATCCGCCTGGCCTTCGGCATGGAGGCCACACGCACAACGATCGATAGCAGGATCATCGTCATCCAGCTCGAGATAGAAGGGGAGCCGACCTTGGTCGGCATCCGTACGGATAAGGTGAATGAAGTCACCACTCTGATGAAGTCCGCGGGTGAACCGCCTCCGAGCGTCGGCATGCGCTGGCGTCCTGACTTCATCGACTGCCTCGTCAGACGAGGTGGAGAATTCATCATAATCCCCAACCTTCACACCATTTTCTCGGCTCAGGGTGACCGCCTCGGCGGAAGCTCGTCGCAAGCCTGAGCCAAAAGGAAGACCGACATGCGGATAACCATAAAGTTAAAATTGACAGTTGCATTCGCTCTGATCGTTTTGATGTCTGCGGCGATGGCAGTCCTCTCCATTAACAATCTCTCCACGCTCAATTCGGCAATTACAGACATCGTCAAGGGACCGGCCGAGAACCTGGCCGATTCCGGCGCGCTGGGCAAAGCGGTGCTGAACAGCATTCGGTTCGAGAAAAACGCGATCCTCAACACCGATGCCAAGCGTATCCCGTCATTTGTTGAGGGCGCCAAGAATGCGCGCGCCGAGGTCCGCAAGAACCTCGCCACGCTTGAGGAAAGCAAAAATAAGGATCTGCAGAAGCAATTGCAGGATTTCCGAGCAACATTCGAAGGCTTTGAACGTCTGCAGGATAGTATTCTGGCACTAGCGACCGAAAACACCGACGAATCTAATCGTAAGGCTGGTGAGCTTTCGATGGGTGAAGGCGCACAAATGGTTGGCAGGCTGTTGCAAGCTGTTGAAGCCGTGAACAAAGCGGTTGCGGATGAACTGGTCCAGATCGATGAGGAAACAAATCAGCTCTACGCTCAATCACGCACGACCCTGATTGCTGGAACAGCAGCATTGCTGATCTTCTCCTGCGCGGTTGGCATTTTCGTTGCGGTCGGTATCAATCGCGGTCTGCGCAACGCCGTTGGGGCTGTGCAGGGAGTTTCCGAAGGTGATCTGACCAAGCTTGCAAATGTGACGACCCGCGATGAGATCGGCGATCTTCTCGGCTACGTGAATACGATGATCGAGCGCCTCCGGAGCGTCGTGGGCGACGCGCTCTCTGCCTCCGATAACGTCTCCAGCGGTAGCCAGGAACTTTCTGCCAGTTCGGAACAGCTGAGCCAGGGCGCGACTGAGCAGGCTTCTGCTGCCGAGCAGGCCTCCGCCTCAATGGAAGAGATGGCCGCCAACATCAAGCAGAATGCCGACAACGCCGCCCAGACGGAAAAGATCGCCCGCCAGTCCTCGCGCGATGCAGAAGCGTCCGGCCAGGCCGTAAACAAGGCGGTCGGTGCGATGCGCACGATTGCGGAAAAGATCTCCATCGTTCAGGAAATCGCCCGACAGACAGACCTGCTTGCCCTGAACGCTGCCGTCGAAGCCGCACGTGCCGGGGAACATGGCAAGGGCTTTGCCGTCGTCGCCTCCGAAGTACGCAAGCTCGCAGAACGCTCGCAGGCTGCGGCGGCTGAAATCTCCGCCCTCTCCGGTGACACCGTGCAGGTTGCGACGGAAGCAGGCGAGATGTTGAACCGGCTGGTACCAGACATCCAGAAGACGGCGGAACTTGTTTCCGAAATCTCTGCCGCTTGCCGTGAACAGGATATCGGTGCAAGCCAGATCAACGACGCGATCCAGCAGTTGGACAAGGTGACACAGCAGAACGCAGGGGCATCGGAAGAGATGTCGGCGACCTCGGAAGAGCTCGCCGCACAGGCCGAGGAGTTGCAGGCCTCCATCGCCTTCTTCCGGGTCGAGGCTTCCGGTGGGCACCGGACAGCTCCCGTATCGTCGGCGAGTGCCAAGACAAAACGTGCCCCCCCCAAAGCCGCGCCGCAACGTCGCCCTGACAACAGCGTGGCTGGTCAGCAGTCCCGCGTCAAAGGGTTCGCGCTGGATATGGGCGGACCCGATGATGAAGACGCACACTTTCGTCAGAGCGCCTAGGCGCTCTGACTTCCAAACCTACATCTCGCCCGTTCTGGGGAACCGGGTCGTTTAAGCTTTCTTCGCTCACGGGGATTCAGTGTGATGCGCCTGACTATCAAGACAAAACTGACGGCTACATTTGCCTTTCTATTGGGTTTGATGTTGATCACGGGCGGATATGGTCTCTACGCCCTTGATGACTCCGCAAAGACACTCCATCACGTCCTCCAGGGGCCGGTGGCGCGTCAGGCCAATGCGCTGACCATGTCAAAAGATCAGGCTCAGATCGCGCGTGCGCAATTGAGCCTGATCGAAGCTCAGACGGCAGCTGAAACGTCTCGCTTGATCGCAGAAAGTGACGCAAGTCGTAAAGCACTCATCGAATCAGCCCAGTGGGCGGCCGATGCTGCGGAAACCGAGGCCGGCAAGAAGGCCTATGCGGACATCGTAAAACTGGCGGGGGACATCGGCAGGATCGATGACCAGATTCGGGCGCATATTCGGGCCGGTGATCGCCAGGCTGCCCTCGCTCTAATGCAAGGTCAGAGTTCTCCCCTCATGTCGCAGATCGAAACCCTGCTGCAAGGTCGGCTCGCGACCAACCGCAGTCAGATGCAGCAGGCGGAAGAGCATGCAATCGAAAGCAAGACGCTCGCTCTCACAATCGTAACATCCGGACTTATCATCGCCCTGCTCGTTGGTTCCGTAACCGCGTTCGTCATTCTTCGCGGAATTCGAGGCGGGCTGGCTGCAATACAATCTGCGGCCAGCGCGGTCGCTGTTGGAGACCTGAACCAGCAGATCCAGGTCAAGACCAATGATGAAGTCAAGGACGTCATCGACACCGTCAACCAGATGACTGCGAATCTGCGTCAGACAGCCTCCATTGCCGATCAGATCGCCGAAGGTGACATCAGTGTTACCGTGAAACGGCTGTCCGACAAAGACACGCTCGGCATCGCCATGGAGCGTATGGTGGGCTATCTGCATAGAACGGCAGCGATTGCCCAGGACATTGCAGAAGGCGATCTGACGACTGATGTGCGCCGCAAGTCCGACGAGGACACTCTGGGAATCTCGTTGGAGAAGATGGTGGAGCGCCTTCGCACAATCGTGGGCGATGCACTGTCTGCATCAGACAACGTGTCCAGCGGCAGTCAGGAACTATCGGCTGGTTCGGAACAATTGAGCCAGGGCGCGACCGAGCAGGCCTCCGCTGCCGAGCAGGCCTCTGCCTCAATGGAAGAGATGGCCGCCAACATCAAGCAGAATGCCGACAATGCGGCTCAGACGGAGAAGATTGCCCGCCAGTCTTCGCGCGATGCTGAAGCGTCCGGCCAGGCCGTGAACAAGGCGGTCCTCGCGATGCGCACGATTGCCGAGAAAATTTCCATCGTACAGGAAATCGCACGGCAGACGGATCTGCTTGCCCTCAATGCCGCGGTCGAGGCTGCGCGTGCCGGGGAGCATGGCAAGGGCTTTGCCGTCGTCGCCTCCGAAGTACGCAAGCTCGCAGAACGCTCGCAGGCTGCAGCCGCCGAAATCTCCGCCCTCTCTGGCGCCACTGTCCAGGTTGCGACGGAAGCAGGTGAGATGCTGAACCGGCTCGTGCCAGATATCCAGAAGACAGCGGAACTTGTTGCAGAAATCTCAGCCGCCTGCCGCGAACAAGATATTGGTGCAAGCCAGATCAACGAAGCGATCCAGCAACTCGACAAGGTCATTCAACAAAATGCCGGGGCATCGGAAGAGATGTCGGCGACCTCGGAAGAACTCGCCGCACAGGCCGAGGAATTACAGGCGTCCATCGCCTTCTTCCGGGTCGAACGCTCCGGTGGTTCTCGACCGGTCGTCGCGCCGCAGCAGGCAGCAAAGCCGAAGCCATCAGCCAAGCGTCCGGCCACCAAGACTGCCTCGTCGGCTCGCTCATCGGACAACAGCGTGGCGGGCCAACAATCCCGCGTGAAGGGCTTCGCGCTCGACATGGGTGGACCCGATGACGAGGATCACGACTTTCAGAGGATTGCCTGATATGGCGCAGAAAACCGAAGCGCAGTTCGTAACCTTCAGTCTCGGCGAAGAAATCTTCGCCGTGCCTGTTGAAGTCGTCCGAGAAATCCTTGATCACGAGGATGCGTTCAAAATCCCCCATGGCCCTGACTATCTTCTGGGGCTCCGGGACGTGCGAGGTCAGGGTGTGCCCGTCATCGACCTTCGCGTTCGGCTCGGGATGACACCAACCGTCAAGACGTCCCATACACGTATCCTGGTTCTGGATGTTCCCGTCGAGAATCGCGTTCTCGCCCTCGGGCTGGTCGCGGACCGTGTTTACGAAGTCGTGCCATTCCTGCGAGATCAGATCGAAGAAGCGCCTGATATCGGGATTCAGTGGCGCTCCGACTATATTTCCGGCGTCGTGCGCCGCAATGGCGGCTTCGTCGTCATCATCGATCTTGCCCGGTTGTTCTCCGATAGCGGCAGCGCACTGGCGACTGCCACGCGCATGCAGCACGTAGCGTAACGGAGTTCTTACGTGAGCTTAGCAGCCAGGCAGGTTTCCCAGTCTCCGGATGACCGTTTAAGCAGGCGGAATTTCGATCGTCTGGCGAAGTTCATCTACAAATATAGCGGCATCAAGATGCCCGTTACCAAGGCGACCATGCTGGAGGGCCGGCTTCGAAAGCGCCTGCGCGTGTGCAATATCGCCACGTTCGACGACTATTGCGATTATCTCTTCGACCATAACGGGCTGGAAAGAGAAGCAATCTTCCTCATCGACGCGGTGACGACCAACAAGACTGACTTCTTTCGTGAGCCAAAGCATTTCGAGTATCTCATCGACACGGCCCTGCCGGATCTCTTGAGAGATGTTCCGGGAAAGCTGAGGGTCTGGAGTGCTGCCTGCTCGATCGGTGCCGAGCCGTATACGCTAGCCATGGTGCTTTCCGAAGCACTCGGATCACGTGACCCGAACCTGGATTACCAGATCATCGCCACCGATCTTTCCACGGAAGTGCTGGAGACAGCCCGGAAAGCGATCTATCCGGTGGGCATGGTTGATCCCGTACCCCATCATCTTCGACGGAAATACGTGCTGGATCATGTCGACCGGGACAGAGGAGAAGTCCGGATCGACGTATCGCTCCGTCGCAAGGTTGGCTTTGGACGTTTGAACCTGATGGATGAAGCCTATCCCGTCCGGGATTTGCAGCACATCATCTTCTGCCGGAATGTGCTGATCTATTTCGACAAGCCTACGCAAAAGCACGTCCTCTCCAACCTTTGCGATTGCTTAATTCCAGGGGGTTATCTTTTTATCGGCCACTCCGAATCTGCCACAGGGCTCGATCTGCCGATCAAGCAGGTCGCGAACACCATCTTCAAGCGAATCTGACTGATGAAGAAAAAGATCCGAGTTCTGATCGTCGACGACTCCGCCAGCATCCGGCAGACACTCACCAAGATCCTGTCCGAAGATGATGAAATCGAGGTGATCGGTGCGGCTACCGATCCGTTCATGGCAGCACGAAAAATCCGAGATGAGATCCCGGATGTCATCACGCTTGATGTGGAGATGCCGCAGATGGACGGGATCACCTTCCTGCGCAAGCTGATGTCCCAGCATCCGATCCCGGTGGTCATGTGCTCCTCGCTGACCGAACAGGGCTCGGAGACCCTGATGCAGGCTCTGGAGGCAGGCGCAGTCGACATCATCCTGAAACCAAAGATCGGCGCAGCCGATCAACTTGCCGAAAGCGCCGAGCGCGTCCGAACCGCCGTCAAGGGCGCCGCCCGGGCCCGGATGAACAAACTGAAGCGTTTCCGGAGCGAGGCTCCCAGCCCGGTCCAGGAAAAGCTGACTGCCGATGTAATCCTTCCACCGCCCACCGGGGGGGCGATGGCAAAAACGACCGAGATGGTCGTGTGCGTCGGTGCTTCCACCGGCGGCACGGAGGCGCTGCGCGAAATGCTGGAAACCTTACCTGCCAACGCGCCCGGCATCATCATCGTGCAGCATATGCCAGAGAAATTTACCGCGGCTTTCGCCAAGCGCCTCAACGGTTTATGCGAAGTCGAGGTGAAGGAAGCAGAGGATGGCGATCCGGTTCTGCGGGGTCATGTACTGATTGCACCCGGCGACAAGCACATGCTGCTTGAGCGTCGTGGCGCACGTTACCATGTTTCTGTACGTACCGGTCCGCTTGTCAGCCGCCACCGACCATCCGTCGATGTTCTGTTTCGCTCCGCCGCCCGCGCCGCCGGCGCCAATGCCATGGGCGTGATCATGACCGGCATGGGAGACGATGGTGCCCGGGGAATGGAGGAAATGCATCAAGCGGGTGCCTTTACGCTCGCCCAGGACGAGGCATCATCCGTCGTATTCGGCATGCCAAAGGAAGCTATCGCGCGCGGCGGCGTTGACCGTATCGTGTCGCTTCAACAGATCGCACAGGAGATCATGGCAGCAGACCGGCGCCGGTGAAATCTGGCTGCACGGACTGGATCAAACCTCTATTGTTTTAGTTGTTCATATACCGTTGATTAACCATGAAGACCGACAATGCAATCACACGATGAGCGTGCAGCAGCCGAGCGATGCAGCCTCATGATTTCATTGATCAGGATAGACCATGTCCGTTATCACCTTTGCCAACACCAAGGGCGGCGCCGGTAAGACAACCGCCGTACTTTTGCTCGCTACAGAACTGGCACAGATGGGCCACCGGGTGACGGTTCTGGATGCCGATCCGCAGTACTGGATGTCGCGCTGGTACGATCTATCGCAGCCCGTCGCCCGCCTCAATGTCATCCCCTATGTCACGCAATCCTCGATCGACCGCCATCTGCAGGAAGCCCGGAAGAAATCGGACTATGTTCTGATCGATCTTCCCGGTGCACGCAGCCCGCTTCTTGCCAAGGCAATCGGGCTTTCCGATCATGTGCTGATACCAATCCAAGGGTGTGCGATGGATGCGCAGGGCGGCGCACATGTTCTTGAGTTGCTGCAATACCTCGATGACAAGCTCGGACTGAAGGTGCCCCATTCCGTGATCCTCACCCGGGTCAATTCGATGGTAACGACGCGTGCACTCCTGGCCGTCAAAGGACTATTGGCCCAGAAGAACGTGGATGTTCTCAACGTTCCGATCATAGAGCGGTCGGCTTTCCGCGACGTCTTCGATTGCGGCGGCACACTTCACACCATGGATCTTGGTCGGATCAGCAATCTGGACAAGGCACGTGAAAACGCTCGCCTCTATGCCGAGGATGTCATGCGGCGTGTTGCACGCACCCAACAGGCGGCAAAGTCACGCAACGCCGCCTGAATGGTTCGAAAATCAGGATTTCGGCCCGTCGTCTTCCAGCACCCGCCAGGCCGCGCCATCCAGATCATCATACTGGCCGCTCTTCAGCGACCAGAGGAACGCTGCAAGACCCAATCCACCCAAAGCCAGAGCGACCGGGATAAGATAAATCAGCATGTTCATGCTGCATGCACCTCTCTGGTTTGGCTCGTCGTCATCACAGCCTGCCGAGGAGCCGAATTAGCCCGTGATCTGACGATTCCATTGAGACGCAGAGCATTAGCCACAACGATCAGCGATGATGTGGACATTGCTATCGAGGCAATAAGCGGTGTTGCATAACCGGCAATGGCGATCGGAACGGCGATGACGTTATAGCCAATTGCCAAGGCGAAGTTTTCTCGAATGAGGCGACCGGCTTGCTTCGAGATGCTGATCGCCGTCGGTACCGCATCCAGCCCCTCGTGCATGAAAACGAAGTCGGCGGCTTGCCTTCCAACGTCAGCTGCGGTTGCAGGTGCCATTGACACGTAGGCTGTCCTGAGAGCTGGCGCATCGTTGATGCCGTCACCGACCATCAGCGTTTTTGTGCCGGTTTGTGTGAGTTCTGCGAGGGCTTCGCACTTGTCACGCGGCGTCAGTTCAGCCCGCCAGGCGTCAATGTCCAGATGATCGGCCACCCGAGCCACAGCGCTTTCCCGATCACCGGACAAAAGCATCAGTTCGTGATCGTGCTGCTTCAGAGCCTCGATTGCCTCGCGCGCATTGGAACGAAGCATATCCTCAAACAGGAATGTCGCGAGTTCCTGTCCTTCCAGCGACAGGACAACCTCTGAGAATCCTCCTGTGTCAATCTCGGGAGAGGCAGGCGAGGCAAATGTACGACGGCCCAGTCGGTAGGTCCCGTCCGGCGTTTCTGCTTGGATCCCCTGCCCCGCCAGTTCCTCGACACCGTCAAAAGCCAGAACAGGCCCAACATGACTAGCGTGGATCGCTTGCGAGAGGGGATGTCGCGAATGGACGGCCAGCGATGCTGCCATTGCCACGTGTGCGGGTTTTCCTCGACTCGAAACGAGGCGTGGCTTGCCCAGGGTCAGTGTTCCCGTCTTGTCGAAGACAATCGTTTCGACCTCGGCGAGACGCTCCATTGCCGAGCCGTCCTTCACCATGATCCCGTGTTTGAAAAGGCGTCCGGCCGCGACCACCTGAACCACAGGCACAGCAAGGCCGAGCGCACAGGGGCAGGTGATGATCAGAACGGCAATGGCGATCAGCAGCGCCTGTTTCCAGTCACCACCGAAAATGCCCCAGCCCAGAAAGGTTGCAAGCGCCAGAACATGCACGCAAGGGGCATAGATCTGGGCAGCACGATCGGCAATGCGCCGGTAATGTGCCTTGCCACCTTCAGCTGCTTCCATGAGCCCGATGATCTCGGACAAGAACGATTGGCGCGCTGACGCCGTCGCCTCGATCACGAGAGCGCCTGTCAAGTTCATGGTGCCCGCCTGGACGCTGGCCCCGGGGCCAACCGGGCACGGATCAGACTCGCCGTTGACGATGGAGCGGTCGACATCGCTGCTGCCCTGTTTGATAATCCCGTCGACTGGCAATCGATCACCGGCAGAGATTGCGATACGATCGCCCGGCTTCACTTCATCAAGCGGACGATATTCACGCGAGCCGTCCTGCTGAATGACCATGGCGCCCCGCGGAGACAGACGTGCAAGGCCGACGATGGCGGAGCGGGCACGATCACGCATGATATGATCGAGAGTGCGGCCGATCAGCAGAAAAAACAGGAGCGAGGCGGTTGCGTCAAACCATGCATGTTCGCCATGATTGATCGTTTCCCACAGGGAGACAGCATAGGACAAGGATATTGCCAGCGCGATCGGCACGTCCATGTTCGTGCGTCCGTGCCGGAGCGCAGCCCAGGCTGACTGATAGAAGAAGCGTCCCCCGTAGATCAGCGCGGGTGCTGCGATGAAGGCCGAGATCCAGTGAAACAGATCACGCGTCGCCGCCTCTGCTCCGGACCAGACAGAGACGGAAAGCAACATGATGTTGGCCGCGGCAAAGCCTGTGACTGCAACACCGCGGAGAAGCTGGGACCTGATCTCATCGTCTCCCTCGAGCTCTGCGGAGAAGAGGTGAGATTCGTAACCGGTTCGCTTCCAGATGGCCGCCGGGAAGGATCGCGGATCCGTTTCTTGCCCGGCTACTTCGGCGGTCGCAGTCCAGACAATCGAAACCCGCCGCGTTGAAAGATTGACGCGCGCCCTGCGAATGCCTGGAACGTCACGCAAGGCCTGTTCTACCGCTGTGATGCAGGCACCGCAGTGGACGCCCGGAACGCTGAGATCCAGTTGACGGAAGCCATCGCCGACATCCCGGCTTGCCAGCCTCAGTTCTTCGGAAGAGGGAAATGTGTGTGAGGCGCCGGCCAGTTCAAGCGCGGCCTCGGTACCGGGCGCGCAGCAGCTCATCTTGCCTCTCCCATGACGGCAATCCGCTGCGAATGGTGGAGGATGCGGCTTCCATCTTTCAGGGCACTGATATCAACGATCCAGTGGCCCGCCTGTACGGTTCGTTCCACAGCGTATACACCTCTGCCCAATGGCTGAAGTGTCTCTCTGAAATCCTGATGGTCGCCCACGGGCCTCTTGAAGATCGCAAAGACCTCATCTGCAAAGACCGGCTGGCCTTTGGCATCGGTGATCAGGATCTCGATCTTCGAGGGTGTGACAGAGAGTACATCTGTTATGCCTGACGCATTCAGCTGTTTTGCTTCATTGACCTTCGCGTTGAACTGCTGGCTCGCGACATAGGTGTTTTCGACGACGAGCCCGCTCCATGAATGGACGGCCTGATAGGCCATGTAGAAGTTCACCGATATGATCGTACCGAAAAAGAGTCCGATCACTCCCAGCATATGCCAGCCTGTAAAGGTGAAGCTGCCTGCATCGCGCGTTGTCATTTGCTGGCTCCCGGGGTGTTGAAGTTTGCGTGGTAAATATCCGTCTCGCCGCTGGCGCGGTCTTCCAGGACGAAGTTGAAGCCTTCTCTCGGATCAAAGATCGCCTTCTTGGGCAAAGTGACGAAGACCTTGAGTGGCGTTGCCTTGTCCGGATCCAGCGGAATGGCGAAGACGCGGTCCGCATAATCGGTCGAGATTTCGGGGATCTTCATTTCCGCGCCCGGCAATCCCTGTAGCGACAGAAATACCGTGCGGCGCTCTGGGATCATATTCAGGAGGCGCACCGTGTAGCCGTTGCGGATCGAACCGTCCGATTCGAGAACAAATTGGGGGTTGCGGTCATGGAGGACGTTGATCTCCAGCCGATCGCGGCTGAGCAAGGCGACCAGCAGGGCAAGCCCTACCGCACTCCAGACCCCCATATAGAGAAGCGTGCGAAGACGAAGCAGGATCTTCCAGTCGAAGTGCCGGATCTGATCGACAAAGCTTCCGTCGGACTTGCGTACACGGTTCGGATCGATGCTCGAGCGCCCGCCATCAGTCGCCAGCGCCATGTTGGACTGATATTCATTCAATGTGGCATAGGCGATCAAACCACGTTCACGTCCGAGCTTGTCCATCACGTTGTCGCAGGCATCGATGCACAAAGCGCAGGTGATACATTCGAATTGCTGGCCATCGCGAATATCGATACCCATGGGACAGACGGCGACGCAGGCGTTGCAATCGACGCAATCGCCAACGGCTCGCTCTTCCGCGACCGCCTTCTTCGCGCTCTTGCCGCGCGGCTCGCCCCGCCAGTCATTATAGGTCACGACCAGCGAATTATCATCCAGCATGGCCCCCTGGATGCGGGGCCAGGGACACATGTAGATGCAGACCTGCTCGCGCATCAGCCCGCCCAGCACATAGGTCGTGGCTGTAAGGATCGCGACTGTGGAATAAGCGACGAAAGCTGCATGGCCGGTGACGAAATCAAAGGCAAGCGAAGGTGCATCGGCGAAATAGAAGATCCAGGCGCCGCCTGTTGCAATGGCAATGAGAAGCCATGCCGCATGCTTGACAGTGCGCTTGGCCAGCTTTTGCGCGCTCCAGGGTGACGCATCCAGCTTTATGCGCGCGTTCCGGTCGCCTTCGACAAAGCGTTCGACAGCCAGAAAGAGATCGACCCACACCGTTTGAGGACAGGCATAGCCGCACCAGGCGCGACCGACCGCAGACGTCACGAGAAAAAGGCCAAAGCCTGCCATGACCAGCAGACCGGCAACGAAGAAAAACTCCTGCGGCCAGATCTCGATCATGAAGAAATAGAAGCGACGATTGGCCAGATCCACCAGCACCGCCTGATCAGGGGCGAAGGGCCCTCTGTCCCACCGTATCCAGGGCGTCAGATAATAGATCCCCAACGTGATCAGCATGACCAGCCATTTGAAGCGCCGGAAGCGACCTTTGATTTCCTTGGGAAAAATCTTTTTCTGGGCTTCGTAGAGCGGCTCGTGAGGCGGCGGCGCAGCGGGGCGCTTCTCGTCCTCTGTCTTCTTCCGGTCTTTGGTGGATGGGGCTGTGTAAAGGTTCATGGCAAGGATCCAGTATGATCTCCCAGCCTTTTCGCACCGGATGCGACAGCATACCTTGATATAGGTCAAGAATGGATCCGCCGCGCCGCGATGTCGCACCGCTATGGAAACCAGCCCGTTCGGCGAAACTGAAAAAAGCCGCCTCTTGTTGAAGAGACGGCTCTAATTCAGGACGAGTGTTGAACTCAGGTTCCGTCCGGGAGATCGTTATTCGCCGCCACCGAGCGAATGAATGTAGACTGCCAGCTCCTTCACAGTCGTATCGCCGAGGCGCGCTGTCCAGGCTGGCATGACTCCATGTTTGGGCTGGCGAATCTGGGCGATGATCTGCTCCTCACCCCTGACCTTCAGCCAGATGGCATCGGCAAGGTTTGGGGCTCCGAATTCGCGGTTACCCTTGGCATCCTGGCCGTGGCAGGAAGCGCAATTGTCTGCGAACAGCTGCTTGCCGGGTTCAACGAGTGCGGCATTGTGCGGCTTTTCGGTCAGGCTCACGACATAAGCCGCCACCTGTTTGATCTCATCCGGCTTCAGAATATCGCCAAAGGCTGGCATTTCGGATGCCCTTGTTTCGGCATCATCCTGGAAGCGGATACCGTGCGAGATCGTCTGATGGATCTGCTCGATGTTTCCACCCCACAGCCAGTCGTCATCGTTGAGGTTCGGATAGCCAGCTCCACCGGCCGCACCCGAGCCATGGCACTGGACGCAGTTGACCTTGAAGGCCGCGGCACCGGCAGCGGTCGCGAACTTGGTCAGCTGCGGATCGGCGAGAATCTCCTGCACGGACGAGTCTGCGATCTTCTGCAGCATTTCGCCCTGCGCCTCTTTCGCAGCGACGATTTCAGCTGCAACTTCGGCCCGGCTGGAATAGCCCCATATTCCCGGCGTCGCGCTGGTGAGCAAAGGCCAGGCCGGATACAGGATCATGTAGACGATAGCCCAGACAATCGTGCCGTAGAAGAACCAGAGCCACCAGCGTGGCAACGGATTGTTCAGCTCGCGGATGCCGTCCCACTCATGGCCGGTGGTTTCGACGCCGCTGATCTCATCGATATGTTTGTCTGCCATGATCAATCCTCCTTCAGAGGGATGCTTGCGGCGTCTTGAGCCGAGCGCTTTGCGCCTGGGCGCAGAACGAACAGGACCGAGCCGACAAAAAACAGAGCCATCGCCAGGAGACCCCAGCTATCGGCGAAGTGGCGCATTGCCGTGTAGACTTCCATGGATCAGCCCTCCTCAACGATAACCAGTGGCGTCGTCATAGGTCGTGAAATCGACCAACGTGCCGAGCATCTGGAGATAGGCAACCAGAGCATCCATTTCGGTAAGCTGAGCCGGGTTGCCGTCGAAATCGCCAACCTTGGCTTTTGGATAGCGAGCCAGAAGACCCGCCGTATCGGCGTTCGGATCAGCCTGCGCTGCAAGGTCTGCCTTGGCGTTCTGCAACATTTCTTCCGAATACGGGACGCCGACCAACGCGTTTGCCTTCAGATCCATGGTGACATCAGTCACCTTGAGCTGCGTTTCCTTCAGGAAGGCATAGCCGGGCATGACCGATTCCGGCACAACATCGCGCGGACGGGTGAGGTGCTGGACGTGCCATTCGTTGGAATAACGATCACCGACGCGTGCAAGATCCGGACCGGTTCGCTTGGAGCCCCACTGGAAGGGGTGGTCGTACATGCTTTCCGCGGCAAGCGAATAGTGGCCGTAGCGCTCGACCTCGTCGCGGAAGGGACGGATCATCTGGCTGTGACAGACGTAGCAACCTTCGCGGATATAGATATTGCGACCCGCCAGCTCGAGCGGCGAGTAGGGGCGCATGCCCTCCACCTTCTCGATCGTATTTTGCAGGTAGAAAAGCGGTGCGATTTCCACGATACCGCCAATCGAGACGACGAGAAGCGAGCCGACCAGAAGCAGGGTCGCATTGCGCTCGATAAACTGGTGTTTCTCCATAATGGACATGGGATCCACTCCTTATTCGGCAGGCTGGAGGGCGGCCGGGATAGCACCCGGTACGTTTTCACGCCGCTCGTAACCCAGGATGGTCATGGTGATATTGAAGGCCATGATCAGCGAACCAGCCAGATACATGAGGCCACCAACGGCACGCAGCACATAGTAGGGGAACATGGCGGCCACGGTTTCCGCGAAGGAATAGACCAGGAAGCCCTGATTATCGTATTCGCGCCACATCAGGCCCTGCTGCACACCGGCAACCCACATCACGGCGGCGTAGACAACGATGCCGAGGGTGGCCAGCCAGAAGTGCCAGTTGACCATGGCCAGACTGTAGAGGCGGTTACGGTTCCACAGCTTCGGCACGAGGAAGTAGACGGCGCCGAAGGAAATCATACCGACCCAGCCAAGGGCGCCCGAGTGAACGTGACCGATGGTCCATTCCGTATAGTGGCTGAGCGAGTTGACGGCCTTGATGGACATCATCGGGCCTTCGAAGGTCGACATGCCATAGAAGGCAATCGCGATGACCATCATGCGGATGATCGGGTCCGTGCGGATCTTGTCCCAAGCGCCGGACAGCGTCATCAGACCGTTGATCATGCCGCCCCATGATGGCATCCACAGCATGATCGAGAAGACCATTCCCAGCGTTTGCGCCCAATCCGGCAGTGCGGTGTAGTGCAGATGGTGTGGGCCGGCCCAGATGTACATGAAGATCAGAGCCCAGAAGTGGATGATCGACAGGCGATAGGAATAGACCGGGCGATTGGCCTGCTTGGGCACGAAATAGTACATCATGCCAAGGAAGCCAGCAGTCAGGAAGAAGCCGACCGCGTTATGGCCGTACCACCACTGTGTGAGCGCATCCTGAACACCGGAGAAGACCGAGTAGCTCTTGACGCCCAGGAAGGACACCGGAATCGCCAGATTGTTGACCACATGAAGCATGGCGATGGTAACGATGAAGGCAAGGTAGAACCAGTTTGCCACATAGATATGCGGCTCCTTGCGCATCAGGATCGTGCCGAGGAAAGCGACCAGATAGGCGACCCAGACAACCGTCAGCCAAAGATCGACATACCATTCAGGTTCTGCATATTCGCGGCCCTGTGTGATGCCGAGCAGATAACCAGTAGCGGCCATGACGATGAAGAGTTGATAGCCCCAGAAGACGAACCAACCCAAACCATCACCACCGAACAAGCGTGCACGCGATGTTCGCTGGACCACGTAGAACGAGGTGCACAGCAGCGCATTACCACCAAAGGCAAAGATGACGGCAGATGTGTGCAACGGACGCATGCGCCCGAAGTTGAACCAAGGTCCGAAGTTGAGATCGGGGAATGCCAGTTGCAAGGCAACGACCACGCCGACCAGAAAGCCGACGACACCCCAGAAGGTCGTGGCGATCGCACCGTATTTCACCACTTCATCGAAGTAGCCGGAATGATCGGAAGCCTGCGCCACCTTCTTAACGGGAGCGAAGTTGACCCGCCGAAGCAGAATGATTGTGAATGCCGTCAGGGTGAAAAAGAGCACCCACATATGCGCGGCGAAAAGACTGTCGTTGGCAAAGCCAGCCCCCAGGAGGGCCACGAAGGCCCCCAGGGTCAGCGCCACGACGGGTATGGTATTGTTCATCGGAACATCCCCCAGAGACGTCAATTGCAGGATCCGCACCGGTTGGACCGACGAACCCCTTCGCTTGGGAGAAATCACATTATCGGGAGAAGAGAGCCTTGATCTGAATCAACAGAGATTTTCGAAGTGCACGTCCAGGCTCAAATAATCGCAACTAGAGCACTTCTTGCTCTCCGCTCAACAGCCTGCCACTCCAGTTCATGGAGCAGCAGGCTGCTGGTCCGGGAGGAAAGACGCCTGTTGGATCAGCTTGCGAGCGCGGCAGGTCGCAGCCGCCGACGCTGTTCCAACTGATGGCCCGCAAGTATCAGCGCGAGCGGGACCAGCAATGTCCAACCGAAGCCAGCAACCAGGAAAAGGCTCGAAGCGACGGCAAGCAGAGCGATCAACCTTGCGAACAAGCTGCGATTGAGCCGAACATAGCAGAGGATGACAGCCAGATAGATGACGATGAAGTTCTGGTTTGCCAGCATCAATCCATCTGTGATGGAGAACAGACCGAGGTGAAGCGCTGTACAGATGCATATATAGGCCACCAGCATGAACGCGAGCGAGCGTCTCGGCATACCATTTTCTGCGAGATGACCCAGAAATGACGGCAAGATATGGGCGCGCCCCGCGGAATAGATCAGACGACTGGCGGCAAATACCCAGGCGTTCACATTGGCCAGCACCACAAGAACGATGAGTGGATAGGCGACAATTGCAAGCGGGCTTCCATCCAGCAACCCCAGAAGCCCGGCAACGCCGTGGATGTTCAATCCCGATGCTTCGGCCCCTGTAGCAACGACAGCAAGAGCCGCATAGATTGCCGTCACCAGAACAAACCCGACCGCAAAGATCGTCTTGATCGCTTTCGTGCCGCCGGACACTTCTTCCGTCCCGAAACTCAAGTTCTCCCATCCCAGAAACGCCCAGAAAAGCACAGCGGCGGCAGTCCAGAGCGAGGAGATTGGGACATCGGGGAGAGACAGCGCGTAGTGCCGATAGGCTGTCGTTCCTTTTGCCAGCAAATCAGGCTGGCTGATGACAATGAGTACGACGAGCAATACGAGCGAAAGCGCCGATGCAATGTTGATCCAGGATGCGGGCCGCAAGCCAAAGAAATTCACTATGGTCGAGACGGAGAGAACGCCGATCGCCAACCAGATGACCGAGCTTTCCGGCAGTCCGAATATGTTCTGCAGATAGATGCAGCCCATGTATGTCCCGATCGGAATACACAGCATGAAGGTTATCGCAAAGATAAGGGACACGGCCGTTTCCGCCCAGTCGCCCAGCGCCATCGCTGCATAGCGGGCAACACCGCCGGAACTCTGGACGCGCAATGAGAGGCTGAGAAAGATGACGACGAGCGGAAGAGAGATCAGCATGGTCAGCGGCCAGGCCAATGCGGCTGCCGCGCCTCCGCCTGCCTCTATTGCCAGGCCGGGAAGGCCAAGCAATCCGGAGCCGATGATGGTGCATATGGCGAGGACGACGCCCTGTGGAACCGACATCGATTTCTTGAGTGACATGGCAATTCTCCACCCGGTCTTTTGCAGTTCTCCCGGGCCGGGCGACGACTGGCATGAAAGCACAATCGAACTGCCCGGACCCGCTCACCCGTTTTCCACGCGCTGCTGTTTCATATCTCTGCTGTAACAGTACGACGCAGCCGGCCGCTTACCGTCAGGTAACGGTCCTCCAGAGCCTCGACCTGCAGGCCTTCCAGACCTGCAGCATCCAGTTGCGCCCGGACTTCCTGGCAGGTGTAGGAACTTTTCAGGGAGCTGAGATAGTGATCCTGAACCACCCTCGATTCCTGTCCCACGTGCAGTTCTACAAGTCGGCGCGCCTCTTCCTCGTTAGCAGGCCGCCGCAGGTCTCGGACGAAGATATGACAGCCGTCGACCGCAAGACGACCGATCTCACGCCAGAATTGATCCGCATCGGCGACATGGTGCAACACGCTATTGCTCAGAATGACGTCGAAGAAGCCGTCTTCAAAACCAAGACTGCGGCCGTTGGTCAAAATCCAGTTGATGCCCTGGTGATGCGATGCAAGTCTCGTTTGTGCCGCGTCGCGGGCAATCGTCAACATCCGCGCCGAGATATCAGCACCGAAGAGCGTCCAGTTCGGCGCATGATTGCGCAATCGAAGCAGTACGTCTCCCGGACCACAGCCGATATCGAGCGCCCGCACCGACCGTCTGTCGACCGTAAAGACGATCTCTCTCGCCAGCGCCTCATGCGGAACACTGTAGTCCGCCAGCGCGTAGCAAAATTCCTCCTCTTCCGTCATGTATTCCGGCTCTGGAATACGAAATGCCAAACCTGCCATTACTGCCCCCCCTTTCACCCCATCAATCAACGAAATTTCAACGGGCATCTCATGGGAGGCGCCTCATTGTTGTCTGGAAGCATGTATTGCGGCCATTCAAGATCACCGGCCTGATAGTGACCGAGAAGCGGGCTATGCGAGATCCGATCATACAGATCGATGTTTTTCCTGATCTTTTCGCGCACCGCGTAGCCGCGCTTGTGAGCACCGGCGACCACGTCAAAGCGTTCTCGCGGGTTGATGACCAGCACCATGGCGTCACAGAGGTTGCGGCTTAGGCGATTTACGTTTTGGGGATGGCTCACATTGATGAAGAGTTGCTGGCCGTCGAAGCACATCGACCAATATTCCTGTTCAGGCTTCGTCGGCGTTCCGTTCACCCACGGAACTTGATCGTTATCGATAAGATACTGGAGCGCTTCGACGAAGATCCGTTCGTAGTCTTTCGTGGTCGAAAGGTGCTCCATCGGCTGGAACAGAACTAATAACGGGCGAGCGGTGTTGACTGAACCGTCCCACTGGGACTCCGCCTTGAGATAGGCTTTCAATCCCTCAAAAAGCACTTCGAACCGGTAGGTTCCGAGATCGCTCTGAAAGGGGATGGGAAGGCAAAGGATGTTGCCTCGTTGATGCGCGTTTTGCGCGAATACACAAGGGAACTCCGGTCCATCCTTGAGCTCGAAGCGAGAGGAAATCTGCTGCATCAGATGACCTGACCAATTCAGATCTGCAGCACTGGGTGCGCCTAGTGATTGAATATGAGAAGATAATAAAATCATATAATTACCCTTTGAGATCGGGCGTAACTGATGCCGTTATCGGCCATCGGTCATGCTTGCCCGTCGGGGTGCAAACTTCACATTTGTGGTAAGATGTTCACAACGGTCGGATGTGACAGTATTGCCGAAAATCGTGCCAAATTGCCCTGCAAGGATAGTGAGCGATGGATTCCAAATCTCTGCCGCGTGTTGCGATCCTCGCCTATGACGGCGTCAACATCTTTGAGCTTGGAGCGGCGCTCGAAATATTTTCTCTGAGCAACGCTTTTCAGCCTTGCTACGAGGTTCTTGTCTGCGCCGCACGAGAAGGGGGCAGGATCTCGGCTGGACCGGTGAGCCTTGATGTCGAGGCGGGTCCTTCAGCGCTTCTCAATGCCCATACCGTTATTGTGCCTGGCTGGCTCGACGTGGATACTCCGCTGCCTCGTGCGGCCATTCATGCCATCCAGAGTGTCAGCACCAGAGGAGCAAGGATCGTTTCCATCTGCTCTGGCGTCTTTCTTCTGGCGGAGGCTGGAATCATGGATGGACGGCGGGCAGCAGTCCACTGGTCGCAGGCGCGGCTTCTTGCCGAACGATTTCCGCGCATACAGGTGGATTCGAAAGTTCTTTATGTCGATGACGGGGACGTGATGAGTTCAGCCGGGCGAGCCGCTGGCCTTGATCTTTGCCTCCATATCATTCGAAAGGATCAAGGCGGCAGGATCGCCCGGGCCGTGGCGCAGCGCATGGTCATTCCGGCGCATCGAGATGGTGATCAGAGTCAATACATCCCTGCGTCGGCTCAGACGCAAGTAGATGGCCTTGCCGACCTCTGCGCATGGATGGGACGAAATCTGCAGAAAAGGATTTCAGTCAATGACATGGCCGCAAAGGCCCTGATGAGCCGCCGCACATTCATTCGCCGCTTCGAGGCGGCAACCGGCACCGCACCAGCGGAATGGCTTATACAGCAGAGGCTGGCGCGTGCTCGCGAGCTGCTTGAAGAAACCGTAATGCCCTTGGAACACATAGCGCTGGTTGTCGGCTTCGGGACGATCGATACCTTCCGCCATCACTTCCAGCGACAGTTTCATACGTCTCCGGCGGCCTATCGACGCCGTTTTCGCTCCGACTCGGATTGCTCGGGCGCCTGACGTCTCCGATCAATAGGGGACCATGGGCAAAGAAAAAAGGAAACCGGGAGACAAAGACGAAAAAAGCCCACGACTGCGAGCTTTTCGACTGGTCGGAGTGGAGTGATTCGAACACTCGACCCCCACGTCCCGAACGTGGTGCGCTACCAGACTGCGCTACACTCCGTGACCAGTGGCGCTCCTATAACCGAGGCCTGCGGCTTTAACAAGCACTTGGCACGATTTTTTTAAGTCGCCCGCAGTGGGCAGAAGTACTTTTCAGGAACCAATCCAGCCTTATTTCATTATCTGGTTTCGCACTCTTTCAGGCGGCTCACATTGTATGAACAGCGAAGAGAATTCAAAGCAGAACGCAAGGGAAGCCGGCGACCGTCTTCTTGCGGAACATGGGTCGGAGGATCCGTTTGCTGCCGCGTTCAAAGCAACGCGCATGCCGATGCTGATTACCGATCCGCGGCAGCCCGATAATCCGATCATCTTTTCGAACAAGGCATTCTCACAGCTTACAGGCTATTCGCAGGAGGAGCTGGTCGGTCGGAACTGCCGGCTTTTGCAGGGGTCTGAAAGCGACCAAACAGCCATCACACAGCTTCGCGAAGCCATTGCTGCCGAGCGAAGCCTTGAGGTCGATATCCTGAATTATCGAAAGGATGGCTCGACGTTCTGGAATGCGCTTTTCATGAGTCCAGTCCGTAACAGCGAAGGCGAAGTCATTTACTTTTTCGCGTCTCAGCTGGATTTCACGCATGTGAAAGACAAGCAGAAGGAACTCGCTGCGGCCCGCAGTTCCGCAGAGCAAGAGGTGGCGCGCCGTACCAAGGACTTGCGCGATGCCCTGGATGCCAAAACGCTGCTGGTTCACGAGGTGGATCATCGCGTCAAGAACAACCTGCTGACAATCGCATCCATTCTCAAACTGCAGGCGAGAACCAGTGCGGATACGACCGTTCAGAAAACACTAAGATCGGTTCTGGACCGTGTCGAAGCGCTCAGCACGGTCCAGAGGAAACTTTTCACGACCGCAGATGTAGAACGCTTCGACGTATCGGACTTCGCGCGAGACCTCATTACGGATATGATCAGCGCGCTGCGACGCGACGACATCCACGTTCATTTCGACCTATCGCCAGTCCTCGTGCCGGCCATAAAGGCCTCGCCTCTGGCACTGATCATCAACGAGCTTGTCGGGGACGCCGTGCGGCGAGGTCTCAAGGACGGGGGCGGTGCCATCGACATCTGCATCCGCCGCCTGAACGGACACTTCCAGATCAGAGTCAAGGACACAATGCCACCGGTCGATGTGGCCGTCGACAGTGAAGCTGAAGCCTTCAGCCGCACGATTCTGGAAACCTGCGCGCGGCAGGTGAATGCAAAGATAGAACGACACCAACACCATCACGACACGATCGTCGATATTCGTCTGCCGGTCGGAAGTGTCGAGGAGAGCAGGAAAGCGTGAATATTCTGATTGTTGAAGACGAGGCCTTGCTGGCGCTGGAACTCGAAAGCGAGCTGGAAAATGCCGGACACACGATCGTGGGCGTCGCAATGTCCAGCCAGGAGGCAAAGGCCATCATCGACCGGGAGCACCCCGAATTCGCCTTCGTCGACATCCACCTGCTGGATGGCCCGACTGGCATCGATGTGGGCCGCTACCTTGAAAGCAAGGGTATTTCCTATGTCTTCGTGAGTGGCAATCTAAAGCGCATCCCGGAAGATTTTGCCGGAGCGATGGGAGCGATCGAGAAGCCCTATACGATGAACGGGCTCGAGAATGCGCTCTCCTTCATCGAAACGTTCGTGCGTGGCGAAAATCGCGGCAACATCCCGCCGAGCCTCGTGCCATCTCCCTGGCTGCGTCGGCGACAGATGACGGAAAGCAGACAGCAACGTCAATCGCAGGCATAGTTGCCGCTCGCTATCGCCCGACGCCGTGATATTCGAAGCCGTAACGGTGGACTTCATCGGCCGGATAGACGTTGCGCAGGTCGACCAGCACCGGCGCGTTCATGATCGGCCTCAGCCGTCGCAGGTCCAGAGCCCGGAACTCATCCCACTCGGTAACAAGGACCAGGGCGTCCGCTCCTGCGGCGATATCGTAGGGACTGTCGCCAAGGTCGACATCTGGCAACATACCTCGTGCGGCCTCCATGCCTTCGGGATCATAGGCATGGACGAGCGCCCCGTTGTCCTGAAGTGCCTGGATGATCGAAAGCGAAGGCGCGTCCCGCATGTCGTCCGTATTCGGCTTGAAGGTCAGCCCCAATACAGCAATCTTCTTGTCGCGCACGGAGCCACCGCAGGCTGCGATAACCTTGCGGGCCATGGCACGCTTGCGGGTATCGTTGACCGCGACTGTCGTTTCGATCAGGCGGACCGGACTGTCATTGTCCTGCGCCGTCTTCACCAAAGCCATCGTGTCCTTCGGAAAACAGGAGCCCCCGTAGCCAGGCCCGGCATGCAGGAACTTGTCGCCGATGCGCTTGTCCATGCCAATGCCTTTGGCCACTTTCTGGACATCGGCGCCCACTTTTTCGCAGAGATCAGCCATCTCGTTGATGAAGGTGATCTTCATGGCAAGAAACGCATTGCCGGCATATTTTATCAGCTCGGACGTCCGGCGATCGCAGAAGAACAGGGGCGCGGAGTTGAGGTAGAGCGGACGATAGACTTCCCGCATCACCTCGCTTGCGCGCTCATCCTCCGAGCCGATGACGATCCGATCGGGCCGCTTGAAATCGGCAATCGCGGCACCTTCGCGCAGGAATTCCGGATTGGAAACCACCGCGAACTCAGCATCCGGGCGCTCAGAGCGGATGATCCGCTCCACCTCGTCGCCGGTTCCAACGGGTACCGTCGATTTCGTCACGACAACCGTGAAACCGGTCATGGCGTGCGCGATATCCTTTGCTGCGGCGTACACATAGGAGAGATCGGCATGGCCATCGCCACGACGTGAGGGCGTCCCCACCGCGATGAACACCACGTCTGCCTCTGCCACCGCCGCTTTCAGATCAGTCGTGAACATCAGGCGACCCGCCTTGACATTCGACTTTACCAGTTCGTCCAGTCCAGGCTCATAGATGGGAATGGTGCCTGCCTTCAGGGCGGCAACCTTTTCCTCGACATTATCCACACAGGTCACATGGTGACCGAAATCGGCAAAGCACACACCCGATACCAGACCCACATAGCCGGCACCGATCATCGTGATACGCATGAAGAGCTCTCGCTTGACGTTCTCCCGGGCGGGAGCATGAAGGGTTCATAGCCATGGCATATAGGCCATGCTCTCAACTTTCAAATGTCATTCAGCTACCATTGACGAAAGTCGCGCGCGAAATCCCATGTCGCTGAAGCTTGTCGTAGAATGTCTTGCGCGGAATTCCCAAGGCCTCGATTGTGCGCTTCACGTCCCCATCATTCGCCTGAAGGGCCTCCCGTATCAGTTCCGCCTCGATTTTTGCCATGCGGTCCGGCAGCGTTCCGGAGCGATCCATTACCTCAGCTTCCGGCATCAAGGTGTCATGGGTGAGCGTCTCGAGACCCAGAACGAACCGCTCGGCGAAATGGTTCAGCTCGCGAACATTGCCGGGCCACGTGTGATCCTGCAGATGGCGGTTGAGGGAGATCGTCAGCGGTGGAACCTCGCGATTGAAACGCTTAGCCGCGCGCTGACAGAAAAAGCGGAAAAGCAGTGGCACGTCGTCCCGCCTCTCACGCAAGGGAGGGATAAACAGACTGACAACGTTCAATCGATAATAGAGATCTTCGCGGAAATCGCGGCGTTCCTGCGGGTTGCCGAGATCGACCTTAGCGGCGGCGATGACCCGTAGATCGACTGGCCGCACCTCGTTCGTCCCAAGCGGCGTAACCTCGCGCATTTCCAGCACGCGAAGCATCTGAATCTGGGAGACTGGCGGCATGCTCTCGATCTCATCCAGAAAAAGAGTGCCGCCGCTGGAATGCTCAATGCGCCCGACACGTCGCTTCTGTGCGCCGGTGAAAGCGCCCGTCTCGTGCCCGAACAATTCGCTCTCCAGAATCTGCTCCGGCAAGGCGCCGCAGTTCAGTGCTACGAAATTCCCCTTCGAGCGGCTGCTCCATCGGTGCAGAAGGCTTGCCACGACCTCCTTCCCGGTACCGGTTTCGCCCGTCAGGAGAACGTCCACATCTGTGTCGGCGATCTGGCGAATGGTGTTTCGAAGCCGCTGCATGACCGGGGTTTGACCGAGAAGGGTTACATCGCCCTGATCTTCATCCTGCACCGCCTCGCGCAGACGGCGGTTCTCAAGCACGAGCTTGCGCTTTTCAGCAGCACGCCTCACGCATTGGACCAGACGATCGGCGGCAAAAGGCTTGGTCATGAAATCATAAACGCCCGCCTGAATAGCCACCACGGCCATGGGAATATCGCCATGCCCGGTCATGAGGATGACAGGTATATCGGGGTCGATGGATCGAATACGCTCGAAAAACTCCAGACCATCCATAGCAGGCATTCGAATGTCTGAGACGACGACACCGGCATAGTCGCGCTCAAGACTGCTCAATGCTTCCAATGCAGAGGTTCGGCTGGTGACGGAGAAACCGGCAAGATCAAGGGTCTGAGCGGTGGCTTTTAACAGATCCCGGTCATCATCGACCAGAAGGAGGGAGGTCGTAGCGTTCATCTGTCAGCCTGCTTCAGATCAATGAGGAAGATTGTGCCCTGCGACGAGGTCTCCACCGAAAGCTTGCCGCCATAATCCGTCACGATGTCTTTGGCGATGACGAGACCGAGACCAAGCCCTTTTTCCTTCGAGCTGTTGAAAGGCGAGAACAGCTGTTCCTGGATTGCTGGAGCGATGCCGCCGCCATTATCTTCAATTCTGATGTGAATCCTGTCGGCATCGCGGCCAGCCGAGACGACCACCGTCCCGTCAGCGACAGGTTCGACCGCTTCCAGCGCATTCTGGATCAGGTTGATCAGCACCTGCTCCAACCGAAGACGGTTGCCGATCGCATAGAGATCCTGCTCTTCCGCCCAGATCTCGACCCGGTCCAGACGTCCGGAGAAGCGGCTTTTCAACAGGACCAGCGCACCCGCGATCGCTTCCCGCATATCCACCGGCTCGGCTGCAGATCGACCGCGCCGTGCAAGGGCCTTCAGATCCTCGGTAATGGACCCGATCCGCTCAGTCAGTCCGGCGATCTCCGTAAGGTTGTCACGCGCTGCATCCTCTCGCTGACGGTCAAGATAGGTTATAGCATTATCGGCATAGGCCCGGATTGTCGCCACAGGCTGGTTGATCTCATGGGCGACACCGGCCGCGACCTGTCCAAGAATGGCCAAGCGGTTTGCCTGGACGAGTTCCTCCTGGACGCCCTGCAAGCGGTTCTCGGTGGCTCGGTGATCGGCAATTTCCGCTTCAAGACGGTCTCTCGCCCGGCTCAGATCCGTTGTGCGCTCCAGAACCCGACGCTCCAGCTCGATCCGCGCCGCCTGCTCCGCTGCAATATGACGAAGAGATGTCTGTCTGCGCCAGATTACCAGAGCGGCGAGGCCAAGCAGGGGCAACAGGATGGCCATGGATAAAACCTGCGCCTGCCCCACACCATTGTCGAGTTGCGGCTGGACGGGCAGCAGATACCTGAGTGACCAGGGGGTGGATGGCACTGGGAGGCTCATTTCGACAAACCCGGCGACTGAGGCTCCTGGAAGCAGTGCATCAATTGTAGCGGCATCCCCGGAAAGCTGTCGTTCCCGCGTGATCGGCAAGGGCAGAAGCGGTGCATCGCCAAATTGCAGGCTACTCCTGATCTCGGCTTGCACCGGCGGAGACAAGGGCGCCTCGACCATGAACCGCCAGGACTCGATGCTGGTGATCAGCACGACACCATGGGCGTCCGTGACATAGGTCGGTCGTTGCGCATCGCGCCAGTCCCGCTCCAATTGGTCGAACTCGGCCTTTGCCACCACCACCCCGATCGGATTGTCCGGCGGACCCACCCGTTGCGAGATGTAGAGACCCGGGCGCAGGCTGATGCTGCCAAGCGCAAAATGCTCCGCCTTTCCTTCAGCCATCGCGCGGGAAAAATACTGGCGAAAACTGTAATCGACACCGACGAAGCTCGACGGTTCACGCCAATTGCTGGACGCAATGGCAACGCCGCGGCGGTCGATCACATAGATGACCGAGGCATTCGTCCCCTCCACGAGATCCTGAAGCTTACGGTTCAAGGCATCGAGATGCTCTTGCGTTGGAGCGGTGAGCGTATCTGTAACATCCCGATCACGGGCCAGAATCAGCGGCAGAGCCCGCGGTCGCTCCAGCACTGCTTTCAGAAACGCGACCTTGAGGCCAGCATCGATCCGGCTTTGCTGTTCGAGGTCCTGCATTGTGGCATCAACCGCAATGGTGCGAACCGTCATGAGCGTAACTGTACTCAACAGGATGGCCACCACGGCGAAAATGAACCATGGACGGTGCGTCTGACGCACCGAAACCTTTGCCCCAAGAGGATAAAGTTGACCGGAATCCATGCGCGAAAAATCGCACAATTACTTTTGCTAGGCAATGTGATCCATGCGGAAAATCGCACGATCTTGGGCCGATCTTTTCCAATCATAATAATTAATCGTTATACATCAGATAGATAAATAAATCACGTTATCTGGCACGCCCGTTGCAAAGCTGGTGACATCATCAAATGTCGCCTCGGGAGAACCATTGGGTAGGGGCGCGAAGGAGGATCAACATGGAATTGAATCTCGATGCTGCCGCCCCCCGCGGCAAGGTGCCACTTTATCGGCAGCTTTATGTTCAGGTGCTCGTTGCCATTACTGCCGGTATCATTCTCGGCCACTACTATCCGGATATCGGCGCTTCCCTGAAGCCCTTGGGCGATGCCTTCATCCGTCTGGTGAAGATGATCATTGCACCGGTTATTTTCCTCACGGTTGCCACCGGCATTGCCGGAATGACCGACCTGAAGAAGGTGGGCCGCGTTGCCGGAAAGGCAATGATCTACTTCCTGACCTTTTCGACGCTCGCGCTTGCTGTCGGCATGCTGGTTGCAAATGTCGTACAGCCGGGTTCAGGAATGCATATCGATCCGGCCTCGCTGGATGCCAAGGCTGTTGCCACTTATGCAACAAAAGCCCATGAGACCACGATCACCGGCTTCCTGATGAACATCATCCCGGAAACCATCGTCGGCGCATTCGCGCAGGGCGATATCCTGCAGGTGCTGTTCTTCTCGGTGCTGTTCGGTATTTCGCTGGCGATGGTCGGTGACAAGGCAAAGCCTGTGACCGACTTCCTGCATGCGGTCACGGCTCCGATCTTCAAGCTGGTTGCCATCCTCATGAAGGCTGCCCCCATTGGTGCCTTCGGCGCCATGGCTTTCACGATTGGCAAATACGGCATTGGCTCCGTTGCCAACCTCGCCTTCCTGATCGGCACATTCTACCTGACCTCCATCCTGTTCGTGGTCGTGGTGCTCGGCGCCGTCGCCCGTTACAACGGCTTCTCGATCTTCGCGCTCATTCGCTACATCAAGGAAGAGCTGCTGCTGGTTCTCGGAACATCGTCCTCGGAAGCGGCACTGCCGGGTCTGATGCAGAAAATGGAACGCGCAGGCTGCAAGCGCTCTGTCGTCGGCCTCGTCATTCCGACGGGTTACTCGTTCAACCTCGACGGCACCAATATCTACATGACTCTGGCGGCACTCTTCATCGCCCAAGCGACCGATATCCAGCTATCATTCGCGGATCAGATCCTGCTGCTGCTGGTGGCTATGCTGAGTTCGAAGGGTGCGGCCGGTATCACGGGCGCAGGCTTCATCACGCTGGCGGCTACGCTTTCGGTGGTTCCTTCGGTTCCCGTGGCCGGTATGGCGCTGATTCTCGGCATTGACCGCTTCATGTCCGAGTGCCGTGCCCTGACGAACTTCGTCGGCAATGCGGTCGCAACCATCGTGGTGGCGCGCTGGGAAAATGAACTTGACCAGACGAAACTTCAGGAAGTGCTGGCAGGACATGTCTCGGAGCCGGTTGCCAATGGCACCTTGCAGGCTGCGGAATAATTCCTCCCAAGGAATAGGGCACGTCTGAACGAGCCCTGATGACGGCCCGCTGGTTCATCCCGGCGGGCTTTTTCATGCCCGTGTCGCATCACGGACCGTTGACGAAAGCCAGTATCAACTGATGGACGGCGCCACCGTCGCTCAGCTCGATCCGATCGAACTCGGCATTCCTCGCACGCTCTGCTTTGGAAAGCTCGCCAAGACGTTTGGTCAAGACTTCGCGAATACGCTTGCAGTCAGGATCATTCTCGACCCACAGACCAAGGCTGAAATCCTGTATCTGCTGCACGAGCTCCTTGGTAAAGCCGCCATGGACACGCTCGTGCTTCTCAACGCCTGCGATGAAACGGGCCCAGTTCTGCGCCACATCGGGCGGCAGCGGATTGGCGGGTTTCGGCATTGTGTAGGTAATGATCAGCTTCGGCTTCGCGACCGTGATGGCGCAAGCGGTCCCCTGCACCTCGTATTTGCGCGTCCAGGTCAGCTTGAAACTGGTATGAGCAATGGCCTGCACACCGGCCTGCGGGCCTTTTTCGCCGATCGATCGATAGAGATCGATGCCCGTCTTGCCTGTGATGGCATAGGTCTTGATCTGCTCAACCGCCTGCCAGTCGGCGGCGTTGGCCTGACCGGCAAGGGTCGTCAAAACACTGATGGAAAAGCCGATGAAGATCGATGCTGTCTGAAGTCGCACTGTTTGTCTCGCGCCGAGATGAACCCGGCGCGACTATTGCTGTCTCAGAAGCAGCAAGGCAAGCCTTGCCTCACCCAATTGTCATCAGGCTGGCATTGCCGCCAGCGGCTGCCGTGTTGATCGAGGTGGATACTTCCTCCAGCAGCCAATTCAGACAATAGACATCGGGCTTGGCCATAGCATTTGATGCCGCAGCCTGTGCGAGGACCAGGGGGCCAGGAAGTGCTGCCAGGCGCCGAAGCGATTCTGTCAGAAACTCACCCTCTCCCTCGATCAGCGCACCGGCGAAGGGTGCATCCGCTTTCCAGTCTTTCGTACGCTGCAAGCGTGCAGCCACGCTCGACGGAAGCGCATGCAGCAGGTTCGCAAGAACCGAATTGCTGATGTCAACGACGGCTGTATTTCCTGTGGCCAGAGCTGCGGCCAATTGCTGATAAAGACCCGCTTCTGTTTGCGGAACCAGCAGGATGCGACCTCGCGGGTGAAGTGCGTAGAGGTTCTGCTCGCCAACCGGTCCTGGCAGTTGCAATTCAAGCCCCAACGCCGAAGCGCCGCCAATCGTGCGCGCCAATTCGGCCACTTGCGCCTGCTGACGATCTTCCAGCCAACGGGCAAAATCGCCCAAGGCCGCATCGCGATGCACCGAGCTCAACTGCGGCGGCACCGGAGGTGTCTGGACAAGACGACCGAGATAAAGAGGACCGCCCGCCTTCGGACCGGTTCCGGACAGGCCACGACCACCAAATGGCTGCACACCCACAACGGCACCGATGATGTTGCGGTTCACGTAGCGATTGCCGGTCTTCACACGGCTGAGTACGTGGGCGATGGTTTCATCCAGGCGCGTGTGGAGGCCGAAGGTCAGGCCATACCCCGTGGCATTGATATCGTCGATCAGCCGGTCGAGGTCGTTCCGCTTGAAACGGATGACGTGAAGAACCGGCCCAAAAATCTCACGCTGCAGATCCTTGATCGAGGTCAGTTCCACAATCGTGGGAGCAACGAAGGTCCCGAGTTCGGTTTCCTTCGGCATTGCGGCCTGATGGATGGTGCGCCCCAGAATGCGCATCCGCTCTATGTGACCTTCGATCGTCTGGCGCGCCTCTTCTGTAATAACCGGGCCGATATCAACGGATAGCCGGTCGGTCCTGCCAATGGATAGCTCGGCGAGCGCACCCTTCAGCATCGTCAGAACACGATCGGCAACGTCGTCCTGCAGGCACAAGACGCGAAGTGCTGAGCAGCGTTGGCCAGCGCTATCGAAAGCAGACGCAATGACATCGCCGACAACCTGTTCGGCCAGAGCAGACGAATCGACGATCATGGCATTCTGACCGCCCGTTTCAGCAATCAGCGGAATGGGCTTGCCTGCGGAAGAGAGACGACCCGACAGTTGCTTCTGGATCAGCCTCGCCACCTCCGTCGAGCCGGTGAACATGACGCCCGCGGTTTCAGGAGCCGCCACGAGAGCCGCGCCGATGCGGCCATCACCGGGAAGAAGCTGGATGACGCTCCGCGGAATGCCTGCCTCATGCAGGATGCCAATTGTCTCGTAGGCAATCAGCGGCGTTTCTTCCGCTGGCTTGGCGAGAACCGTGTTCCCGGCAACCAGGGCGGCAGAGATCTGGCCGAGGAAGATGGCGAGCGGGAAGTTCCACGGGCTGATACAGACAACGGGACCAAGCGGGAGATGCGAAACACCAAGGGTCCGGCGTGCCTGTTCGGCATAGTAACGCAGGAAATCGACCGCTTCACGCACTTCGGCAATGGCGTTGGGAAGAGATTTTCCGGCCTCCCGCATGATCAGCGGCAGCAGGTGATCCATGCGCTCTTCCAGAAGAGCGGCGGATCGATCCAGCAAATCGGCTCGCTCGGCGGCTGTCACGGCCTGCCAACGGGCAAGAGCCTCAGCTGCCGCTGTTGCGGCCTTCACAACATCCTGCGTCGTGACGGGGATGACGCTTCCAACCCGATCGCGATGGTCGGCAGGGTTCAAAACAGCCTGCTCCTCACCGAGGTCGGGTTCAAAGCCAAGAAGCGGCTTCGCCTGTCCGGGCGAGGCTGCAGTGGCCTTGAACGTAGTTGAAAGGTTTTGAAGCGTCTGTTCGTTGGAAAGATCAAGGCCAGCGGAATTCAAACGGCTCTTACCGAAAAGTTCGCGCGGCAAGGCGATCTTGTCATGCTTCGAGCCCGGTCTGGCCTGAGCGCGCGTGACCTCGACCGGATCGGCAATCAGGTCATCAATGCTGACCGTTTCGTCACCGATACGATTGACAAAGGATGAGTTGGCACCGTTTTCCAGAAGACGGCGCACGAGATAGGCCAACAGGGTTTCGTGCGTGCCGACAGGCGCGTAGATGCGGCATGGCCGCGCCAGCTTGGCCGGATCGACAACCTCTTCATAAAGAGGCTCGCCCATGCCGTGCAGGCACTGGAATTCATAGCTGCCGATGGAAAATTCCGGCCCGGCCAGCTGATAGATGGTGGCCAGCGTCTGGGCATTATGAGTGGCAAACTGCGGAAAGACGAGATCGCGCGCTGCCAGCAGCTTGCGAGCGCAGGCGATGTAGGAAACATCGGTATGGACCTTGCGCGTAAAGACGGGAAAGTCCTCTAGACCATCCAGGTGTGCACGCTTGATTTCTGCGTCCCAGTAGGCGCCCTTGACCAGCCGCACCATGATACGATGGCCGGACCGGCTGGCAAGATCGATGATGAAATCGAGCACGAAGGGGCAGCGCTTGCCATAGGCCTGCACGACGAAACCGATACCGTTCCAGCCAGCCAGCTCTGGGTCGAAGCAGATCTCTTCGAGAAGATCGAGCGAAAGCTCGAGACGGTCCGCCTCTTCAGCGTCAATATTGAGGCCGATGTCATAGCCTTTCGCCAAGTGGCAAAGGGCTTTCACCCGAGGCAGCAATTCCGCCATAACGCGCGCCGCCTGGGAGCGGGAATAGCGTGGATGCAGGGCCGACAGTTTGATGGAGATGCCCGGACCGGCATAAACTCCGCGCCCATTTGCTTGCCGTCCAATGGCGTGAATGGCGTTCTCATAATCACGGAAGTAACGCTCGGCATCGGCCTTCGTTGTGGCTGCTTCTCCCAGCATGTCGTAGGAATAGCCAAAGCCTTTCTGCTCCATCTCGCGAGCACGGCTCAGAGCTTCATCGATCGTCTCGCCGGTGACGAACTGTTCGCCCATCATGCGCATGGCCATATCGACGCCGCGTCGGACGACCGGCTCGCCGCAACGAGCGATCAGGCGGGTGAGTGCTGCCGTCAGGCTTCGATCATTCACGGTCGCGGTCAGCTTGCCGGTCACGACAAGACCCCAGCTTGCCGCATTGACGAAGAGCGACCTCCCGCCGCCGACATGGGATTTCCAGTCGCCATGGGAGATCTTGTCGCGGATCAGCGCATCGCGTGTCGCCATGTCGGGTATGCGGAGCAGTGCCTCTGCAAGGCACATGAGCGCCACTCCCTCCTGGCTGGACAGCGAATATTCGTGGACGAGCCCCTCAACGCCAGAGCCACGATGCTTTCCTCGAAGAGCAGTCACCAGCGTTCTTGCAGTTTTGCGCACTGCCTGCTTCTGCTGCGGTTCCAGACTGGCCTCATCGAGAAGTGGCAGGACGCAATCAATTTCCGCACGACGATAGGCATTGGTGATCGCCTGCCGCAGTTGCGATGGCGGCCGGATCGACGGAGCAAAATCACTGAAAGCAGGTTTGAGAGCATAGGGGTCTGCGACCGACAGCGGAGTTTGCACAGTCATGGCTCAAGCCTCGTATCAAGGGAAACAGTGGGAAAATGATACTACGGCAGACCGCAACGCGAGAGACTATTCTGCGCTTTGTTTTCAGGTATTATCACCTGAAATGGGCGTTAAGGCAGGCAAATTCACCATGGAAATCCGCAAAACAAGCGAACTCGACGCATTCGATCTGAAGATACTGGATGTTGTGGCCGCAGATGGCCGGATCTCGGTGACGGAACTCGCGGAGAAGATCGGTCTATCGAAGACTCCGTGCAACGCTCGCCTGAAGCGGCTTGTCGATGAAGGCTATATTCTGGGATTTCGTGCCGTGATCAATCTGCCAAAACTGGGACTGGATCACGTTGCTTTCGCGGAAGTGAAGCTTTCCGACACGCGAGAGAAAGCACTCACCGAATTCAATCAGGCCATTTCAAGAATCAAGGAAGTGGAAGAGTGCCATATGATCGCCGGCCGCTTCGATTATCTCATCAAGATCAGAACGCAGAGCATCCGGCGGTATCGCGAAGTGCTGGGAGAAAAGATCTCAAGCCTGCCCTATGTCGCCAGCACGTCAACATCTGTCGCAATGCAATCAGTCAAAGAACGATAAAATACAAAAATTGGGCAACAATGCTGCCATTTTAATCAATGATCGTACCGAATTCCAGCAAAGTGCCCTCGTCAATTGGGCGGATTTCTGGCTTCATGATCATGCTCACGTCAGATGACGCGAGTTTTCCCCCATATTGCCCTGCTTCGGTGGGGCTTTTTTTTGCCTGCGAGCAAGGCTCTGTGGTGGCCGATCCTCCGGCCACCGACCTCGAGCGATCTAAGGGTCCTACAGGACCGCACTTCCTGCCATGAACGCGAGAACCAGAAAGATCAGGAAGATCACGATCGCGATGAAGAAGAGGACGCGGGCAATCGTTGCCGTCGCGGCCGATACGCCTGAAAAGCCCAGAAATCCGGAAATCAGCGAGATGACGAGAAAGATGAGTGCCCACTTCAGCATGGAATAGGTTCCTTCGATGATTCTTGTCCATCAACGGAATGTGAAGCATCTGGTTCCATTGCCGAGTTTGTTCCCGTCACACATCGCAAACTCCGGGCATGGATCTGGTTTTCCTCTCTGACGGAGGATAGTTAAGCCAAAGGCGAAAGACACAAACGACACCTTGTGTCCCTGATTCCTGCGGAGATGGATGATGCAGACCAGCCAAACCCTACAGCAGGGATTGAAATCGATGACAACGGCAGGACCTGCGATCATGCTGCTCGGCATGGTTCTGTTCGCTTTGAACGACGCCATGGGGAAATGGCTCGTCGCCAGCTATGGCCTCGGTCAGGTCATTCTCCTGAGAAGCGTTGCTGCGCTCATTATCCTGGCACCGTTTCTGTGGCTCGGGGGCAAGCAGGCGATATTGCAGGCGGAACGGCCGTGGCTGCAAGCGGCACGTGTCTTTTTCTCGACAGTCGAGATCTTCTGCTTCTACTATGCGGTCATGTACATGCCGCTCGCGGATGTGATGACCTACTGGCTGGCCGCACCGATCTATGTGGCCGCCGCATCACCGTTCATTCTGGGAGAGAAGGTTGGATGGCGCCGATGGCTCGCCATTGCCATCGGTTTCGTTGGCGTAATCGTGACGCTCGAACCGTCGAGCGCGATGTTCACCATGCCGGCGCTGATTTCGATCGTCGGTACTGCCGCCTTCGCCTTCATGCTGATTTCCGGCCGCAGCCTGCGTAACACGCCCGATACGACACTGGTGTTCTTTCAACTGGCTGCATCCGGGATCGCAGGTCTGTTCATTGCGCCGTTCGACTGGGCTCCTTTGAAATCGACAACGGAAGGCCTGCTTTTGGGACTGCTGGGTATCGTGGCCATGTGCGCGCATATTCTCGTCAATCGCGCCCTGAAGATATCCGATGCCGCGACGGTCGCGCCGCTTCAGTATACACTTCTGCTCTGGGCTGTGATCTTCGGCTGGGCCTTCTTCGGAGAAGTGCCTCGACTGCCCATGATCCTTGGCGCAGCCCTGATTGTGGGCTCAGGCTTGTTCATCTTCTTCCGCGAGCAGCAACTGAAGAAGCGCGACAAGGTGCTGCCGAGCATTCCGGAATAGGACAAGGCATGCCCTATTCCGGCTATCTTACATCTTACAGGAGGCCTCTGCGTGCGAGATTCTGGAACAGGGCCGTAGAGCCAAAGGTCCAGGGCGGGCAAGCATCCGAGCGGTTGACCCAGTTTACCAGTCGACCGAGCCGCGGCGTTGCGATCTCCACCCGATCACCGACCTCATGGGTGAAGCCCTGTCCCTTGCCGCGCCGGTCCTTAACGGGCGCGAACATCGTGCCCAGGAAGAGCACCGCGCCATCCGGATATTGATGGTTGCGGTTCAACAACTGCCCGGCAAGGTTGGCAGGACTGCGGCTGATCGCTGACATGGCACTCTCGCCCGTCATCTGGAAGCCATCTTCCCCCTCCACCAGAAGCGAAACCCTCACCTGACCGAGTTCCTCCAGCGTGAAACGGTCATCGAAGAGGCGGATGAAGGGTCCGATGGAGCAGGAGGCATTGTTGTCTTTCGCCTTGCCCAGAAGGAGCGCCGAGCGTCCTTCAACATCCCGAAGGTTCACATCATTGCCCAGTGTCGCGCCGATGATTGTTCCGTCTGAGCGCACGGATAGCACGACCTCCGGTTCCGGATTGTTCCACTCGGAAATCGGATGAATACCAACCTCGGCGCCACAACCGACGGAGGACATCGGCTGGGATTTCGTGAAAATTTCCGCGTCCGGGCCGATACCGACTTCCAGATATTGCGACCAGAGATTCATTTCCTGCAAGAGCGCCTTGACCTGTGCGGCCTTTTCCGAGCCTGCGGCAACGCCCTTTAAATTGTCACCGATCACCGGCGCCAAACGTTGACGAATTTCCAGAGCACGCGATGCATCTCCCCTCGCCTGCTCTTCTATAACCCGTTCCAACATACTGTCGGCAAAGGTTACGCCTGCGGCCTTCACCGCCTGAAGATCGACCGGCGCCAGGAGTTGCCCGGCTGATCCATCCAGGAAGCTGTCCAGAGAGCCAAGGTTCTGGAAACTCCCTGCTTGCAATGTGGCGACGAGATCCTGCCGCTCAAGAAGGGCAGACATGGTCGGGCCCAGTGGTGTGATATCCAGGACATGCGCATTCCGGACAAGAACCAGGCATGGACCGTCCTGCGCTTTTGACCAGACGCGTCCGACAAGAAGCGCCTCCGGCTCATGCGGCAGGATCATTTCGCTCGTCAATGCAATGCAGGTCACCAGTTTTTCCTCCCTTGGAGTCCCAATTCAGCGCAGCACCCGATTATTCATGGCAGCACGCAATCATCAGGCATGTCTAATTTTCAGACCATGCTCTGTCCAGCCGGTTCTCCGAGCAATCATCAGCTGGGCAATTCCGTTGTCTTTCCGATGTCCAGGAACAGCGCAGTCATGATTCGCAGACCTTCTCCCGCAATGGACACCAATGCATGTTCATTGGGCCCGTGCTGGCCACACTCGGCGTGCGAATGCGGTATCCAGATCGTCGGAAGGCCAAGAATGTCCGTGAAAACATCGTTCGGAAGCGATCCGGCAAGATTGGGCAAAACATGCACCGATTTGCCGGTTGAGTGCATGATGGACCGCTCCACGAACCGCACCCAGGGATGATCCGGCGGAAAGCGTGTGGCCTTGAAAGGCGCATGGCCGACCTCATGGACCTCCACCATCGGGTAGCCGTGCGCATCGAGATGCCTGCGAAGCGAGGGAAGAAGCTCATCCATATTGGTGCCGACAACAAATCTCAGCTGGCAGGCCGCGCGCGCAGTGCCACAGATTGCGTTCTGGGGCGCTGCAATGTTGCCAGCAGAGATGGCGAGGACCGCAAAGGAATTCCAGCCGAAGACCCGTTCGGCGGGCGTCAGGCTCTCTTCGCCCCAATCTGCATCATGGCGTCGATCAGGTAGCCCTCGGAGCGCCGCGCGGATATCGTCAGTCAGACTGTCCGGTCGCCATTCGGGGACGAGGATTTGACCGCGGGCGTCGACGATGGTGGCGATGGCATGGGCAAGCAGCGTGACCGGATCGGCGAGAAGGCCGCCGAAATTGCCCGAGTGAAACTCGCCCTCGCGCAAATCAACCCGCAATTCGAAGGACACACCACCGCGCGACCCCATGAACATCGTGGGGATATCGGCCTGGAGGCGCGGCCCATCGGACGCGATCAGAACATCGGCAGCCAGCTCTTGCCTGTGGGCTTCGCATAACTGGTGCAGGCCCTTAGACCCAGTCTCTTCACCCATCTCGATCAGAAGCCGAACATTGAACCCGAGAGAACCGCGGTGCTCAATGATATGGCGAAGTGCCAGGATATTGATGAGATGCTGGATCTTGTTGTCCGCTGTTCCGCGTCCATACAGTCGATCTCCTTCTCGGGAGAGAACGAAAGGGTTCAGACCGGAACGCCACCGCGCTGCCTCGCCATTGCAGACGTCGCCGTGGCCATAGATGAGAATTGTGGGCCGCTTTTCATCTTCGATACGCTCGGCGATCAGGAAGGGGCCGCCGCTCCCGGTCGGATTGTCCAGGATCCGGCAATCAAAACCCATTGGCTCGAGGAGCGGCAACATGTCCTGCTGCAGATAGGCATGGAGATCCTTAACCTGTCCTTCCGATTGACTGATGGATCGACGTGCGATCAGCCGGGACAGAGTATCGAAAAATGCCTGGCCTTCGGCTAGAGAGTGCGCTGTATCGACAAGCTGCTGATCATTCATGTCTTTCAATCCCCATGGAGCTCGCGAGACTACCAGCCAAGGAGCGACGCGGCCAAGGGCGAATTCAGCGCGTTCTGACCACTGAGAGGGAGGATGCGGCCCTTCCCGACGGCTCCACGACTTGTTTCAGCAGGTTGGCGTAGTCAAGAACGAGACCCGGTGTCCAGCACATATGGTGCGCACGCGATCTGAGGTAGCTTGCCTGCCAGAGCGCCGGGTGCACCAGGAGCCTGGCCAGTCGTAGCCAAGGGTGACGCGTGCGCAGATGCCCTTCCATCGCGAGTTCCAGCGCATTCGCCACGACGATGGAGCAGTTTCTGTCTGTTATGTTGTAGGCGGTATTCTGCCGATAGGCATTCCAGTAGGCGCGGACAGCGTCGGCGTTTCGGGTCCTGAACTCGATGCACTGATCAGCCGGAATCCAATCTTCACACTCGAACGCGTAGGACGGTGGAAATAGTCCGGGCATATCCTTATTGCGTCCAGAATAGAATACATGCGGAAGATCGCGGATACCGGCACTGATTTCGCTCACCGGCCAGTGGCTCAGATATAGATCGGAATCAATGCCGAGTGCCGCATGACCAGCGGATGGCTTGCCACCTTCCCCGAAGGTCATCAGATAACGATCGACCAGAGGCCAGCTCGTCGAACCCGCGACCGCAAACTTCGGTGTCCAGATATAGAGACGAACCGCAAGCGATGCGGACTGTTTTTCGCATTCGGGTCGTCTGCCCTTAGGAATTTCGCGGTGCCATGAGCGGAGGTCACCTGTCAGGAAATCGTGCAGCGAGCCGAAAGGACCGCCGTTGTGCATCAGGAGGGCTAGCCGCAGAAGACTGTGCCCCGATACAGAGAGGGAAATACCAGAAAGAAGCGCAAGGCTTTTATAGGCAGGTATCAGCCACTCGGATGCCAGAACCCAGGCAAGAAGAAGCTCTCCAGACGCGAGTAGAACGCCATCCCTCCATCTCTCGAACCGTACGAGCGCAATGAGCGGCAGTCGCGACAGACCGTCGATTGTAAACGCTACAGCAAGAGCCACAGCAGCGGGTCTCGCGCCTATAACAGGCGCCGCCATCCAGACCAGCGAGACGAGCAAAAAGAGCAGCGATAGGATGAGTGTCGCAACAGTAAGGCCCGAATGAAGAACCAGGCCGCCGACATAAACGCAGGCCCGGGTAGCCAAGCCAAGGCCGAGGATAGCAAGACCAATGCGAACGCCCTGGTCGTCGGGAACGATCACACCAAGGAAACCACAAGCGATGAGAAGCACTCCGCCCATCAACGCATAATGTGCCGAAGCGGCGAAGGAGCGAGCACCTATCAGGAAGAGACCGAGCTTAAGCATTGGGGGAGACAATTGCGGTAACGAATCGTGGCCTTGAGATGGCGGATTTGAGAAGGTGACGACCTTGATCCGCGGCAACTAAGGCAGGATAAGAAGGACCAGCAAGAGCGTATTTGCCTTCTTCAACGAGCGGTTATTGTTAGGAGCATCTTAAATAGCCAATTGCGAGACGGCAGCGGTTTCCAAAAATTAATTCTTCCTTAATATTTGATTCGCCTTAGAAATTTCGAACGGTGGATCGGAACGGTCGTTTTTAATGCTGTCAAAGACTGACACACGGTTCTCGTTTGGGGCCGAGCTTTGGGTGCCCGATCTCTGCGTCCCCATAATTGTTGCGTATTTGCTACAATTCTAAATTTAGGCATCTCGAACATAATCAGATTCTAAAATCCTGCATTGCCTAAAACCCTAAGCATCTGTCATGTATTTCCCAGCGCAAAGCATTGGTGGCAGGGACAACACGCTTTCAGATTTTGCGCGGCACCAAAGAAATCATGACTGGAGGTCATTATGAACATCAAGAGCCTTCTTCTCGGCTCCGCTGCTGCCCTTGCAGCAGTATCCGGCGCCCAGGCTGCCGACGCTATCGTTGCTGCTCAGCCGGAGCCGATGGAATACGTTCGCGTTTGCGACGCATTCGGCGCTGGCTTCTTCTACATCCCGGGTTCTGAGACCTGCCTGAAGATCGGTGGCTACGTTCGTTTCCAGACGGGCTTCGGTCGTGACCTGTCGGGCACGTCTGACTGGGATAGCTTCACACGCGCACAGCTCGAAATCGACGCCCGTTCGGACACCGAACTCGGCACGCTTCGTGGCTTCATCGGCCTGCGTGGCGACGCTGACAACTCTTCCAACCGCGGCGTAAACGTCGACCAGGCCTTCATCGAACTCGGTGGCCTCAAGGTTGGTTACTTCTACAACTGGTGGGATGACGGCCTCTCTGGCGAAACCGACGTTCTGGCCAACAACTCCATCTTCAACTCGATCCGTTACACCTTCACGGCTGGCGCTTTCTATGCCGGTCTCTCGGTTGACGAACTCGAAAGCCTGAACACCACGATCACCAACAACAACGTTGGCATCTCCGGTATTATCGGTGGCGCATTCGGTCCTGCCAAGGTTGCTCTCGTTGGCGGTTACGACACCGACCGCGAAGAAGGCGCAGCACGCGTTATCGCAACGGCTGAACTCGGCCCGGGCACGCTTGGCCTGGCAGCTGTATGGGCTTCCGGCGCGAACGCCTACTACAACGCTTCCGAGTGGGCTGTTGCAGCTGAATACGCTGTGAAGGTTACTGATCGCTTCAAGATCACCCCCGGCGCTCAGTACTTCTGGACGCTCGACCAGAACCGCTTTGGCGACTTCACTGGCAACCGTGACGGCTGGAAGGCTGGTCTGACATTCGACTACCAGCTCGCAACCAACCTCTCCACGAAGGTTGCTGTGAACTACCAGGACTTCGACAACCAGCAGGAACAGTGGACCGGTTTCGTCCGCCTCCAGCGCGCATTCTGATCTGACTAACGTCGGACCATGGAAACCCGGCCTCGCGCCGGGTTTCTGTTATGCGGCACGTAAAGCTTCGGCCTTTCCGCGCCTGTTCATTCCATATTTTATGATTCATGCTAACTTTTTTAGCGACACATCAAATAGATTTTGCTAATATAATTCGTGAGTTCGAATTCGCTCTGATCCACCCCGGCGCAAGTCGGGAGAGCATCGGCTCCAGTCAAGTTCTTCTGCTCTCCAGGCAGGAGCAAGGATCTCCCCGGCCCGCCCGAGGAGATCTTTTTTTTGTCTCATCCTGCGCCAGCGTCAAAACCCGTCGCGATCTTTCAGCATCGCTCCTGACGCTTTAACTCGTTATTTTATCGCATGTCGTTGGCGCAAAACCGCTGCGCAGTTTTAGCGACGACATGCTTTAGAAGATCATCGCCGTGATTTGTTCTCTGGTTCCAAAACCCAGCTCGACCGCAGTATCGACGACGTTTTGATCTTTGCTGAGAGCCGTCTTCGCGACCTTGGCAGCCTTAGCGTAACCGATATAGGGAACAAGCATCGTCGCGAGTACGAGACTGTTTTCCAAGGCACCTTCACACTGGCTGACATTGGCTTCGATACCTTTGATGCAGCGCTCTGACAGCGTATCCATTGCCTGCATCAGGATCCGCATCGACTGAAGGACGTTGAGGATGATGATCGGCTCCATCGCATTCAACTGCAACTGTCCGGCCTCTGCAGCCATGGTAACCGTCAGATCATTGCCAATGACCTGGAATGCCACCTGATTGACGACCTCCGGAATGACAGGGTTGATCTTGCCCGGCATAATGGAGGATCCGGCCTGGACTGGCGGCAGACGAATTTCGTTGAAGCCGGAGCGCGGGCCGGATGACAGGAGGCGCAAGTCGTTGCACATCTTCGACAACTTGACGGCAATGCGCTTCAGGACACCAGAAAAGGTGACATAGGCGCCAGCATCGGATGAAGCCTCGATCAGGTTCCCTGCAAGCTTGACCTCGAAGCCAGACACGCGCAACAGCTCCGGAATAACCATTTCCGCATAGCCGGGCGGCGTGTTCACACCGGTTCCGATGGCTGTTCCGCCGAGATTGACCTCAAGCAAGAGCTGCGACAAGCGACCGATGATCTCGATGTCTTCGTCGATCGTGGCCGCAAAGCCTGCGAACTCCTGTCCCAACGTCATCGGAACTGCATCCTGCAGCTGAGTGCGGCCGATCTTGCGGACACTGGCAAAAACATCCGCCCGTTCGTTGAGAGCCGCCGAGAGCCGTCGTTGCGATTCCTGAAATGGCTGGCACTGGCTGACGATCGCAAGCCGCATCGCGGTTGGATACACATCATTGGTGGACTGTGAACGATTGACGTCATCATTGGGATGAAGATGCGCATATTCGCCCGGTGCATGACCCATAAGAATGAGACCAAGGTTGGCAATGACTTCATTCGCATTCATATTCGTGGACGTCCCGGCGCCCCCCTGGATCATGTCCACCCGGAACTGGGAATGGTGGGCACCACCGATAATCTCGTCGCAAACCGAAGCGATCACCTTGGCCTTGTGTTCCGGAAGCACACCAAGATTGAGATTTGCTGCCGCAGCCGCCTTCTTGACCCAAGCAAGTGAGCGAACGAACTCTGGAAAATGCGAGAGTGGGATGCCCGAAATGGGGAAATTGTCGATTGCGCGCTGCGTATGAACGCCCCAAAGGCAATCCTTGGGTAGATCGATCACACCAAGGCTATCTTCTTCCGCGCGCAACTCTCGTGTTTCTGACACTGATCTCTCTCCCGAAACAATTGGTCAGCCAAAGGCTGAAGATAAATTTGAATAGTATGCTCTGGCCCATTGGAACGGGCCAGATAGTGAAGATTGCCGCATCACGGCTGCGGCTGTTTCATCCTTGCGTGGCCGACAGCTCCAGCCAGAGCCGCGCGAGAGCAGCCTCCGGTGTTTCGAGGCCACCATTTTCTACACCTGCGCGCCAAAGGGCGGCACCTGCCGCGTAGGTGCCTGGCTCCACTCCACCCGTCTCGCACTGACTGACGGCGCGGATACGGCAACCTCGTTGAACAGCTGCAGCAATTACTGCTTCCAGATTCGGATCAGACGGCATTGTTCCGGAACCGAAGACACGTAATACGGCGCCATCCAGTTCATTCAGCATAGCGGCAATCGCCTTGGCTGAAACGAAGGGTGTCAGGGTTAGTATCGCCAAGTTCAGATCAGCAAAGTGCCGCGGTTCTGAGCGCGCCGGCAAAGGTGCCTGCGGCACGGAGCGAAACGCGTCAGCCTCTTTTGAATTGTGCTTAACAAGACCAGCAGCCGGCAGAAGACTGCCATCAAACGCAAGCCACACTCCCTTCAGATCACGACTGACGGCATCAAGAGCCAAAGAAAGATTCGCCTCTGCATCACCGCCAGTTCCAAGGGGCTTCATTGACCCGCACAATATAACCGGGAAATCCCACCCTGCCAGCGCCTGAGACAGGGCTGCGCCAGTGAAGGCCATCGTATCCGTCCCGTGAGTGATGATCACACCATCACCCTTGAAACCCAGTACCTGGTCGATCATACGGTTCCAATCGGACGGACCGATTTCCGCGCTGTCGACGAGTGGCGTAAAGGCATGAACGTTGACCGTCATCGGACCGGGCGCCAAGGCTGCCACGGCCTGTTCCAGTACACCATCGCCCGGCTGCAATCCTTGCGGACCCGGCACCATGCCAATGGTTCCTCCCGTATTCAGGATCAACACGTCACGCGCAGCCTTGATTGCGGTCAAATCCGGCCTCTCATCTAGATCTTCAGCCTGCAAACCGACCTTTGAACCATGAAATGCCGATGCCGCTTGTGTCTGGTTGTTCATGCGATCACTCCCTAGCGATCTTGTGGGGCTTACTGCCCTCTTTCATTGTCTTGTATATTTGCTGTTTCCAGCCATGTCTCAAATCGCACCAATGCGTGCAAGTGCCTGTTTTTACGTATTGCGGTTCGAAAAATCGGCAATGCGTATAGGTAGCGAGCGTCCCGCAGCCCGCAGTCTGGCATAGCTAGACCGCGTCTATTATCATACCATTGGTCAAGATTCTGATCACTCGCCCTTTCAGTCACGCTGTCCACGACAGGGCCCTGATCACCATATCGCAGCTATAGTTGCTGGAAATTCACCTTTCCATTCATTGTGCACTGCAGCACATATTGTACTATTATACGCTTTACAGAAGGTTGGGCTTTGATTATCGTCACTCTACGTCGTGGAGGCGACGTTTTTTGGGAGGACATCAATGAACATTTTTCGCACGCTTGCGCTCAGCGCAGGCATGATCGCACTCGGCTGCTCTACGGCTCTTGCTGCGAACCTTACCATCGGTTTCTCGCAGATCGGCTCAGAATCGGGATGGCGCGCCGCGGAAACCTCGGTCACCAAGGCCGAAGCTGAAAAGCGCGGCATCACATTGAAATTTGCGGATGCCCAGCAGAAGCAGGAAAACCAGATCAAGGCTATCCGCGGCTTCATCGCTCAGGGCGTCGATGCAATTCTCGTAGCTCCTGTCGTGGCGACAGGCTGGGAGAACGTTTTGACGGAAGCCAAGGAAGCCAAGATTCCTGTCATCCTTCTGGATCGAGGGATTGATGCGCCGAAGGATCTCTATCTGACGTCGGTTGCTTCCGATCAGGTGAAGGAGGGCCGTGTCGCCGGGGAGTGGCTGGTGAAGACAGTGGGCAGCAAGCCCTGCAAGGTTGTCGAACTTCAGGGCACTGTCGGCTCGACGCCGGCTATCAATCGCAAGAAGGGTTTTGAAGAGGCAATCGCTGGCCAAAAGAACATTTCCATCGTTCGAAGCCAAACCGGCGACTTTACCCGCGCGAAGGGCAAGGAAGTCATGGAAGGCTTCCTGAAGGCGGAAAACGGCGGCAAGGATATCTGCGCCATGTATGCTCATAACGACGATATGGCGGTGGGTGGTATCCAGGCAATCAAGGATGCAGGCCTGAAGCCGGGCAAGGATATTCTTGTCGTCTCGATCGACGCGGTACCGGATATCTTCCAGGCCATGGCTGCCGGTGAAGCAAATGCGACGGTTGAGCTGACGCCCAATATGGCAGGCCCGGCGCTTGATGCGCTTGCTGCCTTCCTGAAGGATAAGAAGCAGCCCGAAAAGTTCATCATCACCGAGTCGAAGCTCTATACGCCTGCGGATGATCCGAAGGGTGAATATGAGCGCCGCAAGGGCTTGGGATACTGATCAGCATCCCAGGAGGGAAGTTTGGTGATTGCCGAACCTCCCTCCATTTACATGCCTTAACTTCAGCACTGATTCCGGCTTTTCGTGCGGCCAACCGTGGTGGCAGCCTGACTCAGGATGATCGCACTCGGGGCTTGTTCTCCCGTCCTGCCAGTCAGTTGGAGAGCTATGCGAAACAGCTGCAGATTTGGCGCGAACATGCTCTAATCCAGATGCGGCGGGAAGACGCGCCGATGTCTCTTTCAGGTGGGCTCATGCCAACAGACTTCAGGCCAGCAGATCCCGGCAGTGTTGGAAATCGACCGCCGGAAACCAGCGGCGCAGACGCCAATGTGGTTCTTGTGGCCAAGGGTATTGTCAAGACCTTTGGCAACCATACCGCACTCAACAACGTGGACCTTGCCTTGCATTCCGGCGAGGTGCATGCGCTGCTAGGGGAAAACGGTGCAGGCAAATCGACGCTGATCAAGATCATCACCGGAGCCTACACGCCGGATCACGGTGAAATTTCGGTCGATGGTGTTTTGGTACAGTTTACGACGCCACAACAGGCACAGTCAGCAGGTATCGGAACTGTCTATCAGGAAGTCAATCTTCTGCCGAATATGACGGTAATCGACAACCTGTTCATCGGGCGTCAACCGCGACGCTATGGTTTTGTTGATCGGAAGAAAATGGCGCGGGAAGCGCATCGTATTCTTTCCCAGTACGGTCTGGACATCGACGTCCATGCTGAACTTTCGACCTTCTCTGTCGCCGTCCAGCAGATTATTGCGATCGCCCGTGCCGTGGAGCTATCCGGCAAGGTTCTCATTCTGGATGAGCCAACGGCTAGCCTTGATCGAACCGAAGTCGAAAAGCTGTTCGAAATTGTCCGCCGGCTGAAGGCGCGCGGGCTTGCGATCGTATTCATCACGCACTTTCTCGATCAGGTGTTTGAGCTGAGTGATCGCGTCACAGTACTGCGCAACGGTCGCCTGGTGGGAAGCGAAACAATCGGCGATCTCGACAGAACAAGTCTGGTGCGCATGATGCTGGGCAAGGATCTGGCGTTTGTTCATGCAGAACTGGCGGCCGACGACACAGAACCCTCTTCGCCGCTGATGCGTTTCAGGGGTTTCGGTCGTTCCGGATCCGTCAATCCGTTTGATCTTACCGTTCATCGTGGCGAGGTCATTGGTGTTGCCGGTCTGCTGGGTTCCGGACGAACGGAAATGGCGCGATTGATGTTCGGCATCGATACGGCCGACCAGGGTGCTTTAGATATAGACGGCCAGAAAATCTCTTTGCGCGCACCGCAGGATGCAGTCTCGCAGGGATTTGGCTTCTGTCCAGAAGATCGCAAGGTTGACGGGATTTTCGGCGATCTTTCCGTTCGGGAAAACATCATCATTGCCATGCAGGCAAAGCTGGGATGGCTGCAGGCGCTCAATCGCGACGAGCAGATGGAGATCGCAGAGCATTTCATCGAGGCGCTTGATATTCGCACGGCTTCCGCTGATCTTCCTGTCAAGCTTCTCTCCGGTGGTAACCAGCAAAAGGTCATTCTTGCGCGCTGGCTGGCAACGGATCCTCGCTTCCTCATTCTCGACGAACCGACGCGCGGCATCGACGTGGGCGCCCATGCCGAGATCGTACGCATGATCAGCCGCCTGCGAGAGGACGGCCTGGCCCTCATCGTCATTTCGTCGGAACTGGACGAGATCGTAAGCTATTCCTCGCGCGTGGTCGTCATGCGGGATCGTTCATTGGTGGCCGAACTTCGCGGAGCCGAGATCAATCCATCGTCTATTGTACGCGCCATTGCAGCGCAGGATGCAGAGGCAGCCGAATGAGAATACCGTCCGTCAAATGCCTACTATCTCCGCAGCTTGTCGCGCTGCTCGGCGTGCTTCTCTTTAACTGGATCGTCTTTCCGGGATTTTTTGACGTCGCATGGAGAGATGGCAGATTTTTCGGCAGCCTTGTTGATGTCATCAATCGGGGTGCACCGGTCGCCATTCTTTCCATCGGCATGACAGCCATCATTGCTACACGCGGAGTCGATCTCTCGGTCGGCGCGGTGATGGCCGTTGCGGGTGCCGTTGCCGCCACCTGTGCGGTAACCGGGCAACCAGTCATCATCATGCTTCTTGCACCTTTGGCGGTCGGAATGCTCTGCGGCCTGTGGAACGGCTTCCTGGTTTCTATCCTGGGCATCCAGCCGTTTGTCGCAACGCTGGTTCTCATGGTTGCGGGCAGAGGTGTTGCCCAATTGATTACCGAGGGTTCGATCGTAACCTTCAACGACCCCGTGCTCATTTTCATCGGGACTGGCTCATTCCTTGGCCTTCCCATGCCAGCAGTGATTGCGATTGCGTTGATGGTGGGCGCTCATCTTCTTGTGCGACGAACAGCCATTGGCCTTTTCATTGAAGCCATCGGTATCAACCGGTCTGCTGCCAATTACACGGCTCTCCGCAGCCGCTCTCTCGTGCTGGCGATTTATGCATTTGGCGGTGTTTGTGCAGCAATTGCCGGCACTATCGCAGCGGGAGATATTCGCGGGGCCGACGCCAACAATACGGGTCTTTGGCTGGAGCTCGATGCGATTCTGGCGGTCGTGATCGGCGGCACTTCGCTGATGGGCGGGCGCTTTTCCATTCCACTGTCCGTGGTCGGCGCCCTTATAATTCAAGCCATGAATACCGGTATTCTGGTCTCAGGCTTTCCGCCGGAGTTCAATCTCATCGTTAAAGCTGGCCTCATCATCATCATTCTCGTGCTGCAAAGCGCAAAGCTGGCTCCCGCTCTGGATCGCATCTTCAAACAGCGCCCCGTCCAGCCCTCCATTCAGACATCGGAAAAGACAGGATGAACCCGCGTTACCGGCCGCTGGCTGCCACCACCCTCATATTCGTTGTCGCTTACGGGCTATGCATTCTGCAGTATCCCGGTATGTGGTCTACTCGCATCCTTGGAAACTTTCTCACGGATAATGCCTTTCTCGGCATTGCCGCTGTCGGAGCAACCTTTGTCATCATCTCAGGGGGCATAGACCTGTCGATAGGTGCCGTCATTGGTCTGGCCGGTGTCGTTGTCGCGGTACTCGTATCCCACCTCGGTCTGCATCCTATAGCAGCTTTTGGAATTGTTCTGACGATGTCCGCGTTGTTCGGCGCGGCGATGGGAGCCGTCATCCATTTTCTGCAGGTTCCGCCTTTTATTGTCACATTGGCCGGAATGTTTCTCGCTCGGGGTCTAGCCTCCATCCTTAGCCAGGATTCGATCCCGATCAGTCATCCCTTCTACAAGACCATCATGGATCTATATTATCGATTGCCAGGTGGCGGGCGTCTGAGCGCGATTGGGCTGCTGATGCTGCTCGTATTTCTCATCGGTGGTCTCATTGCACACCGGACGCGGTTCGGTTCCTACGTCTATGCACTTGGCGGCAATCCGACCTCTGCGGCCTTGATGGGCGTACCGACCGGTCCGGTGACCATCGGCATCTACGCACTTTCATCACTTCTGGGTGGGCTGGCTGGCATCGTCTATTCGCTCTATACGTCCGCGGGTTACCCGCTCGCGGCCGTCGGGATCGAACTTGACTCGATTGCGGCCGTGGTGATAGGCGGAACCCTGTTGACTGGCGGCTACGGCTTCGTATTCGGGACACTGATCGGCGTGATGCTGCAAGGACTGGTACAAACCTACATCGTGTTCGATGGCACTCTCTCGAGCTGGTGGACCAAAATCGCCATTGGCGTGTTGCTCTTCCTCTTCATCCTCTTGCAACAGCTCGTCTTCAGTGCTCACAAAGCTGGTGCGCGTCTGAAAAAGGCAGCCGCATGAGCGAACCGGGAAGCCTTCTCCGCTCGCTTGCCGGGCGGATGACGGCACGGAATTTCCACTCGCATGTCATACAGGAACTAGGAACAGGGGTAATCTCGGGTCGTTTTCCCGCGGGCTCGGTCCTTCCCAGCGACGCTGAACTGATGGATAGGTTCCAGGTATCACGCACTGTCCTGCGAGAAGCAATCAAGACACTTGAGGCGAAAGGACTTGTGGAGGCGCGACCGAAGGTCGGGACCAAAGTAGCAAAGCGGACACGGTGGAACCTCTTTGATCCCCAGGTTCTGGGCTGGCATTTGGCATCACCACCCGATGAGACATTCATTTCAGGCCTACATGATGTGCGGCTGCAGCTTGAGCCCTTGGCTGCGCAGGACATGGCCCGGCATCGAACCGGCGAACAGATCCGGTTGATGCACTACTGGCTTCGTCAGATGGAATTATCTGCTTCCGATGTGACGTCTTTCAGTCTGGCCGACTTCGAATTGCATCGGATCATATCGGACTCAAGCCGCAATCCTTTCATGGCAGCCCTGTATGGGGTCATCGAGCTATCGCACGCCTTGGCCTATGGACCGCTGATGCAGCGTCCGGACGCTTCTCAACTTCTTGGCTTTGTGGAGCCGCACCGGGTTCTGGTGCGGCAGATCGAGGCGCGAGATGAGGCAAACGCGTATTCAGCCATGCAGGCTTTAATTCTGTATGAGCGAGTTCGCTCAATCGAGTAATGTCTTAGCTTTCTGGTTCAGCAGACGACATACTGGTGCTATAAATCAATCAGGCGCGGGCGAGCGCGTTCAACGGTATGCTCCACTCGATTCCTGGGAACCCAAAGCATCCATGGCTGGCCCGCGATGCCTTCCCACAATCGCGTCACCGATTGACTCGTAGCCGCGCTGTCAGATGGGAGTTTTCAACTTTTGCAAGAGCGAGCAAACGGAGCCCTTATCGTGTCGTATGGGGTTTTGTGGCGTTTCGTGCGCCCCTTGGGCCGACGTCGATTGCCTCGAGATGTCGTCTCACGACTGACGGACAGTATGTCGAACGCATCCATGCGGACTGCTCAGTTTTGCGATCCCCGTGTTGATGCGGGTGTTTGGGATCGTCTTTGTGTAGCGTTGGTTTGGAAACGCAAAAAGCCCCACAATGGGGGCTCTCTGGTATCACAGGGATTGTTGGTTGCGGGGGCAGGATTTGAACCTGCGGCCTTCAGGTTATGAGCCTGACGAGCTACCGGGCTGCTCCACCCCGCGTTATGTTTGAGCATTGTCTGGTTATTTGCCAGACTATGTTGTTTCTGTGTCCGTGGCGCATGCCCGGTTGTTTATTGTTTTGTCCTGCCTTTGGCCACTTTTGGTGTCCTTTGGTGGACAGGGCTGCTCTTGGCCTGTGCGTCGCATTTTTGGTATGACGCTTCTAGATTATTTTGCAGCAAAAAGGCCGCGTTGTCAGCGGCCCTTGTCTGTCGGCTTGGGCCGAAGTTTGTGTTGAGAAGATTTTGATTGCCTTTAGCAGACCTGGCAGCGACCTACTCTCCCGCGTCTTAAGACGAAGTACCATTGGCGCTGGGGCGTTTCACGGCCGTGTTCGGAATGGGAACGGGTGCGGCCGCCCCGCCATAACCACCAGGTCGGCTAAGGGCAATGTGATTGAGAAGCTGGTGAAGGTATGAGCCTTCGTTTTTGATTTGAACACGTTATTTGTTTTGTCTCTTTTTGTCTTTGACCTGTTTGAGTGTGCCACCCCTACAGGCCAGCGGCCGTCGCCAATCGTTTGGCGCGCCGTCCTTAAGCCGCAGCAAGCTTTGCTTGCGACAGCGTGAGGACAAAACAGATGGCATCATCTGTGCTGCAGGGCAGCACGGATGAGCATTTTCAATGAGAACGATCAAGCCAATCGGGCTATTAGTAAGGCTAAGCTTCATGCGTTACCGCACGTCCACACGCCTCCTATCAACGTGGTCGTCTTCCACGGCCCTGATAGGGAATACTCGTTTTCAGGTGGGTTTCCCGCTTAGATGCCTTCAGCGGTTATCCCTTCCATATATAGCTACCCTGCTATGCCGTTGGCACGACAACAGGTCCACCAGAGATATGTCCATCCCGGTCCTCTCGTACTAGGGACAGATCCTGTCAATATTCCTACACCCACGGCAGATAGGGACCGAACTGTCTCACGACGTTCTGAACCCAGCTCACGTACCGCTTTAATTGGCGAACAGCCAAACCCTTGGGACCTGCTCCAGCCCCAGGATGCGATGAGCCGACATCGAGGTGCCAAACAACCCCGTCGATATGGACTCTTGGGGGTCATCAGCCTGTTATCCCCGGCGTACCTTTTATCCGTTGAGCGATGGCCCTTCCACGCGGGACCACCGGATCACTATGACCGACTTTCGTCTCTGCTCGACTTGTCAGTCTCGCAGTCAGGCGGGCTTATGCCATTGCACTCGACGACCGATTTCCGACCGGTCTGAGCCCACCATCGCGCGCCTCCGTTACTCTTTCGGAGGCGACCGCCCCAGTCAAACTACCCACCATACACTGTCCCGGATCCGGATAACGGACCGCGGTTAGACATCCATGACGATAAGGGTGGTATTTCAAGGATGGCTCCACGAGAACTGGCGTCCCCGCTTCAAAGCCTACCACCTATCCTACACATGCCGACACGAATGCCAGTGTAAAGCTATAGTAAAGGTGCACGGGGTCTTTCCGTCTGACCGCAGGAACCCCGCATCTTCACGGGGAATTCAATTTCACTGAGTCTATGTTGGAGACAGCGGGGAAGTCGTTACGCCATTCGTGCAGGTCGGAACTTACCCGACAAGGAATTTCGCTACCTTAGGACCGTTATAGTTACGGCCGCCGTTTACTGGGGCTTCGATTCAAAGCTTGCACCTCTCCTCTTAACCTTCCAGCACCGGGCAGGCGTCAGACCCTATACGTCGTCTTATCGACTTCGCAGAGCCCTGTGTTTTTGATAAACAGTCGCTACCCCCTGGTCTGTGCCACCCCAATACACTTGCGTATAATGGGGTCACGCTTCTTCCGAAGTTACGCGTGCAATTTGCCGAGTTCCTTCAACATAGTTCTCTCAAGCGCCTTGGTATACTCTACCTGACCACCTGTGTCGGTTTCGGGTACGGTCTATAATGATGGAGCTATTTCCTGGAACCGCTTCCCTGCCCATCCAATCCAATAAGAATGAACAAGTTACGCAATCCGTCACTACCACCAGGCCCACGAATATTAACGTGGTTCCCATCGACTACGCGTGTCCGCCTCGTCTTAGGGGCCGGCTAACCCTGCTCAGATTAACTTTAAGCAGGAACCCTTGGTCTTTCGGCGAGGGGGTCTCTCACCCCCTTTATCGTTACTCATGTCAACATTCGCACTTCCGATACCTCCAGAGGCCCTCACGGGTCCTCCTTCACTGGCTTACGGAACGCTCCGCTACCACACATCTTACGATGTATCCTCAGCTTCGGTGCATGGCTTTAGCCCCGTTACATTTTCGGCGCAAAGACCCTTATTTAGACCAGTGAGCTGTTACGCTTTCTTTAAATGATGGCTGCTTCTAAGCCAACATCCTGGTTGTTTTGGGATCCTCACATCCTTTCCCACTTAGCCATGACTTGGGGACCTTAGCTGGAGGTCAGGGTTGTTGCCCTCTTCACGACGGACGTTAGCACCCGCCGTGTGTCTGCCGACTAGTACTCCTCGGTATTCGGAGTTTGGTTAGGATCAGTAAGACGGTGAGTCCCCATAGCCCATCCAGTGCTCTACCCCCGAGGGTATTCGGTCGACGCTCTACCTAAATAGATTTCGCGGAGAACCAGCTATCTCCGAGTTTGATTGGCCTTTCACCCCTAGCCACAAGTCATCCCAATCTATTGCAACAGATGCGGGTTCGGTCCTCCAGTTGGTGTTACCCAACCTTCAACCTGCTCATGGCTAGATCACTCGGTTTCGGGTCTAATGCAACTAACTAAAATCGCCCTATTCAGACTCGCTTTCGCTGCGCCTACACCT